>JBGQFF010000062.1:0-14227 GCA_041496745.1 Gammaproteobacteria bacterium | reverse complement strand
GCGCGAGCCGCCGGTGACGAGCGCCACGCGCCCGTTGAGGTCGAACAGCTGCTTGACGTTCATGGGTTCGGATGTTGGTATCGTTGCGTCTATGCTAGCACCGGATTCCCGCGCGGCGTACACGCGCGCCGAACTCGCGCGGCTGATCGCGCCGCGCTCGGTCGCCGTCGTCGGCGCTTCGCCGCGCGCCGGCTCCTTCGGCATGCGCACGCTGGAAAACCTCGCGCATTACGGCGGCGCGGTCTACCCGGTGAACGCGAAGTACGAACGCATCGGCGAGCGCGCCTGCTACGCCTCGCTCGCCGCGCTGCCGCAGCCGCCGGACTGCGTGGTGCTGGTGGTGCCGCGCGAGGCAGCGGAGGCGGCGCTCGAGGAAGCGGCAGCCGCGCGCGCCGGCTCCGCGATCGTCTACGCCTCCGGTTACGGCGAGATGGCGCGCGAGGATGCCGCTCGCGCGCAGCGGCGCCTCGGCGGGATCGCGCGCGCCGCGAAGATGCCGATGCTGGGGCCGAACTGCATGGGCCTCGTCAACCACGCACTGGGCGCGGGCCTCTCTTTCATCCCGGAGTACGCGCGCGCGCCGCGCCAGGCGGGTTCCATCGCCGTGGTGAGCCAGTCGGGCGCGCTCGGCTACTCGCTGGCGCAGGCCTGGGACCGCGGACTGGGGATCCGTTACTTCTTCTCCGTCGGGAACTGCGCGGACATCGACGTCGGCGACCTCATCGCGGCGATGGCCGAGGACCCGGACTGCAAGGCGATCGCCTGCCTGTTCGAGGGCGCGGCGAGCGCCGCGCGCATGCTGGAGGCGGGCGAGCGCGCGCGCCGCGCGGACAAGCCGGTGATCGTCTGCAAGCTTGGCACGAGCGAGGACGGCGCCGCGGCGGCGCGCTCGCACACCGGCTCGCTCGCCGGCTCGGCGGTCGCCTGGCGCGCGCTCTTCGAGCGCGCGGGCTTCGTCCCGGTGGAGGACTACGACGCGCTGCTCGAGTACGCACGCTTCTTCGCCGCCGCCGGCAAGCCGCTCGCGCGCGGTGTCGCGGTCATCTCCAGTTCCGGCGGGGCAGGGGTGATGGCGGCGGACAAGGCGGCGCAGCACGGCGTGCCGATGCCGCAGCCCCTCGAAACCACGGGCGCCGCGCTGCGCGCCCTGGTTCCGGAGTTCGGCGCGGCGCGCAATCCCTGCGACCCGACCGGGCAGGTGCTGAACAACCCGGATTCCTTCGGCCAGTGCTGCCGTGCCTTGCTGGCGGACCCGCAATACGGCGCTCTGGTGGTGCCGAGCACGGTGGCGGTGGTCGAGACTGTCAAGGACCGCGTGCCGGCGATGGCGGCGCTCGCGCGCGAGCAGCCGAAACCGGTCGCGCAGGTGTGGCTGTCCGAGTGGCTGCAAGGTCCCGGCTCCGGCGAATACGAGAAGGACGAGCGGATTCCGCTGTTTCGCTCGATGCAGCGGTGCTTCGGCGCCATCGCCGCCTGGCACGCGCTGGCGGACAGGAAAATCGAAGCGGCGCCGCGGCTCTCGCCGCCGGGCGCGGCGCAGGCGGCGCGCCAGGTGCTCGCGGCGGCGGGCAATGCCCTGAGCGAGCGCGAATCCAAGCGCGTGCTCGCCGCGTATGGAGTGTCCGTCGTCGCGGAGCGCCTGGCGCGCAGCGCGGACGAAGCGGCGGCCGCGGCGCGCGCGCTGGGCTACCCCGTGGCGATGAAGGCGGAATCGCCGAGCATCCTGCACAAGACCGAGCTGGGCGTGGTGCGCCTCGGCGTCGCGGACGAAGCGGACCTGCGCCGCGCCTACGCGGAGATCGCCGCCGGCGCGCGCGGCCACGAGTTGCGCGGCGTGCTGGTGCAGCCGATGGTCCCCGGGGTCGAAGTGATCGTCGGGGCGCGCGTGGACCCGGCGGTGGGACCGCTGGTGCTGGTCGGCTCGGGCGGCGTGCTGGTGGAGATGGTGCAGGACAGCGTGGCGGCGCTCGCGCCCGTGTCCCAGGCGCAGGCGCTCGCGATGCTCAAGCGCCTGAAGGGTTACCGGCTCCTCAGCGGGTTTCGCGGCAGCGCGCCGGTGAACCTGCAGGCGCTCGCCGGCGCCATCGCGCGCGTCTCGGAACTGGCGGCGGACCTCGCCGGCGAGTTCGAGGAGCTGGACGTCAATCCGCTGCGCTGCGGGGCGCAGCGGGTCGTCGCAGTGGACGCGCTATTGACCCGGCAATCTAGCCTTTAAGCTGCAGCGACTTGAGCTCGAGGAACTCCTCGAGCCCGTAGACGCCGGCTTCGCGCCCGTGGCCCGACTGCTTGAAGCCGCCGAAGGGCGCGTTCATGTTGAAGGCCCCGCCGTTCACGTCCACCTGGCCCGCGCGGATGCGGCGGGCGACGCTTTGCGCGCGCGCCTCGTCCTTCGACCACACCGCGCCGGCGAGGCCGTAGGGCGTGTCGTTGGCGATGCGCACCGCGTCTTCCTCGTCCTTGTACGGGATGATGACGAGCACTGGCCCGAAGATCTCCTCCTGCGCGATGGTCATCGAGTTCTTCACCTTGCCGAAGATGGTCGGCTTGATGAAGTAGCCGCCCGGCACGCCTTCGGGCTGCTCCGGCCCGCCGGTCAACACCTCGGCGCCTTCCTCGATGCCCTTCTTGATGTAGCCGCGCACCCGGTCGAGCTGCATCTGGGACGACAAGGGCCCCAGGCGCGTCGCTTCGGACATCGGGTCGCCGAGCGTGAACGCCTTGGCGGCCTCCACCGCCAGCTTCGCCGCCTCCTCGTACTTCGCTTGCGGCACCAGCATGCGGGTGAGCGCGGTGCAGGTCTGGCCGGAGTTCAAGTAGCAGCCGTTCACGGTGCCTTTCACCGCGGCGGCGAGATCCGCATCGTCCAGGATCACCGAGGGGCTCTTGCCGCCGAGTTCCAGCGCGATGCGCTTGACGGTCTGCGCGCCGAGCTCCGAGATGCGCTTGCCCGCGCGCGTCGAGCCGGTGAAGGAGATCATGTCCACCTGCGGGTGCTTCACCAGCGCTTCGCCGACCGAGGGTCCGTAGCCGGTGACGAGGTTGAACACGCCTTTCGGCAATCCGGCCTGCTCGATCACTTCGGCGAGAATGAAGGCGTTGAACGGCGCGATCTCGGAGGGCTTGAGCACCACGGTGCAGCCCGCGGCGAGCGCCGGGGCGACCTTGAGCGCGATCTGGTGCAGGGGATAGTTCCAGGGCGTGATCGCGCCGACCACGCCCACCGGCTCGCGCACCACCACCGAATTGCCGACGCGGCTCTCGAACTGGAAGGACGACACGAGCTTCGCGTAGTTGGCGAAATTGGCGATCGGCAGGCCGGCCTGGATGCGCCCGGCGAGCTTGATCGGCATGCCCACTTCCTGCGCGATGGTCTTCGCGATCTCGTCGGCGCGCGCCTTCAGCCCGTCGGACACCTTTTGCAGGAACTCGGCGCGCTTTTCCACCGGGGTGCGGCTCCAGCCCTCGAAGGCGGCGCGCGCCGCGGCGACCGCGGCGTCGATGTCCTTCCCGCTGCCCGCGGGCACCTTGCCCATCACTTCGCCGGTGCCGGCGTTGTGCACGTCGATGGTGTCGCGGGTGGAGGGGGCGACCCACTGGCCGCCGATGAAGAACTTGTCGCGATTCAGCATGGGATAATCCTGATGAAAGAGGGCGCTACTTTAACGCCCCGCAGCGACCTGCCGCAACGAGGGAGGCAATGCAGGAATCCAGCCAGTACCGGCTTCTGACCGAACGCCGCTTCGGCCCGTTCTTCGGCGTGCAGTTCCTCGGCGCCTTCAACGACAACGTGTTCAAGCAGGCGCTGGTGATCCTGCTCGCCTACCAGACGGCGAGCTACTCCGCGATGTCCTCGGACACCCTGCAGAACCTGGCGCAGGCGCTGTTCGTGCTGCCCTTCTTCCTGTTCTCGGCCACCGCCGGCCAGCTGGCCGACAAATACGAGAAGTCCAGGCTCATCACCATCACCGTGGCGATCGAGCTCGCGGTGATGGCGCTAGGCGCCGTGGGGCTCCTCATGCAGAACCTCGTCCTGCTGCTCGCCGCCCTGTTCCTGGGCGGGGTGCAGTCCGCGCTGTTCGGCCCGGTAAAGTACGCCATCCTGCCGCAGCATCTGAAGGAAACCGAGATCGTCGGCGGCAACGGCTTGGTGGAGATGGGCACCTCCGTCGCCATCCTGGTCGGCATGGTCTACGGCGGCTGGATGGTGACCCAGCCCGACTGGGGCATCGTCGGCGTCGCCGTGTCGGCGATGGCGATTTCCGCCGCCGGAATCGTGCTCTCGCGCTTCATTCCCCGCTCGCCCGCGCCCGAACCGGGGCTCAGGATTAACTGGAATCCGGTCACGGAGACGTGGCGCAACCTGAAATTCACATCGCAGAACCGCACCGTCTGGCTCTCCATCCTCGGCATTTCCTGGTTCTGGTTCTACGGCGCGATGTTCATCACGCAGTTTCCGAACCTGTCGAAAAACGTGCTCGCCGCCAGCGAGCATGTGGTGACGCTGCTGCTGATCGTGTTCTCGATCGGCATCGGCGTGGGATCGCTGCTGTGCGAGCGGCTCTCGGGCCGAAAGGTGGAAATCGGCCTGGTGCCCTTCGGCTCCATAGGGCTGACGCTGTTCGCCGTGGACCTGTGGTGGGCGGCGTCGAGCCACGTGCCGCACGGACCGCAGGAACTGCTGCAATTCGCGCGCGATGCTTCGCACTGGCGCATGCTGTGCGACCTGTTCCTGATCGGCATGTTCGGCGGCTTCTACATCGTGCCGCTCTACGCCCTGATCCAGACGCGCAGCGACCCGGCCCACCGCTCGCGCATCATCGCCGGCAACAACATCCTCAATGCGGTGTTCATGGTGGCGGCGGCGGCGCTGGCGATCGGCCTGTTCACCGCCGGGCTCACCATTCCGCAGCTGATCCTGGTCACCGCGCTGCTCAATGCGGCGATCGCGCTCTACATCTACCTGCTGGTGCCCGAGTTCCTGATGCGCTTCATCGTGTGGCTGCTGATCCACTCGGTGTACCGGCTGGAGAAGAGCGGGCTCGAGCACATTCCGGAGGAAGGGCCGGCGCTCATCGTCTGCAACCATGTCAGCTTCGTCGATGCGCTGATCATCGCCGCGGCCTGCCGCCGGCCGGTGCGCTTCGTGATGGACCACCGCATCTTCAAACTGCCGGTTGTCAGTTTCGTATTCCGCACCGGCAAGGCGATTCCGATCGCTTCCGCGAAGGAGGATCCGGCGATGATGGAGCGCGCCTTTGCCGAAGTGGCGAAGGCGCTGCGCGAGGGCGACGTGGTCGCCATCTTTCCCGAGGGCAAGCTGACCGACACCGGCGAGATGGTCCCGTTCCGTCCCGGACTCGTGCGCATACTGCAGGAGACGCCGGTGCCGGTGGTGCCGATGGCGCTGCGCGGGCTGTGGGGATCGTTCTTCTCGCGCGAGGGCGGTGCAGCGATGACTCGGCCCTGGCGCGCGCGGCCGTTTGCGAAGATCGGGATCGCGGTGGGCGGCCCGGTGGCGGCGGTGGCGGCGACGCCGGAGGGTTTGCAGTCCCGGGTGCAGGAATTGCGGGGAGAGTGGCGCTAGAGCTGGAAAAGGAGGAGCCATGTGGTTCATCGGAGCGTTGGTCGGGGGCGCGCTGGGCGGGTGGGCGGGCGGAGGCATTGGGTTCGCGGCAGGGGCTTTCCTCGGCGGCCTCGTCGGCGCGGGGATCGGCATGAACCGGGGAGATCGGCTCGGCGCGCTGGAGGCGCGGCTGGCCAAAGTCGAACTTCAACTGGCGATCATGCGCGCTGGCGGCGAAGCGCCACTGGCGGAAGCGCCCGAATCCGCGGCGCCTGCTCCGCAGCCCGCGGTGCCGAAGCCCGAGGCCGCGCCGCGCGCGCCGGCTGTCGAGGAGCCTGTCCCGGAAGTTCACGTCGCTGCCAGCCCTACGCCGGCGGTTGCACCGGAGCAGGCGCATGTCCCGGGCCTGTGGGAACGGTTGATGGGCGCAAACCTCGTCGCCAAGGTCGGCGTGGTGATCCTGTTCTTCGGCATCGCGTTTCTTCTGCGCTACGCCTATGAGCGCGTGCATGTGCCTATCGAGTTGCGGCTCACCGGCGCGTCGCTCGTGGCCCTGGGCATGCTGGTGATCGGGTGGCGCCTGCGTGATTCGAAACGCACTTATGCGCTGGTCCTGCAAGGCGGCGGCGTCGGCGTCCTGTACCTGGTCATTTTCGGCGCGTTCCGCCTGTTCAGTCTCCTGCCCGCCCCGGCGGCGTTCGCGCTACTGGTGGCAGTCTCGGCCGCGTCCGCGGTGCTGGCGGTGCTGCAGAACTCCCTCGCGTTGGCGTCGTTCGGCGCGGCGGGCGGCTTTCTGGCGCCGATACTCGCGTCGACCGGGCGGGGAGACCACGTCGTGCTGTTCTCCTACTACGCGGTGCTGAACGCCGGAATCTTCGCCATCGCGTGGTTGAGGGCCTGGCGCGTGCTCAATCTGCTCGGCTTCGCCTTCACCTTCGCGATCGGATGGTTGTGGGGCGCCAGGGCATATCGTCCCGAGCTCCTCGGCTCCACGGAGCTTTTCCTGATCCTGTTCTTCCTCATGTACGTGGGGATTCCCATCCTGTTTGCGCGCCAGCGGGCGGTGCAATTGAAGGACTACGTGGATGCGACGCTCGTATTCGGTGTCCCGGTGATTGCCTTCGGCTTCCAGGTGGCGATGCTGGAACCCTACGAGTATGGCGCCGCATGGAGTGCCCTCGCGCTAGCGGTGTTCTACGTGTTGCTCGCTTCCGTCATGTATCGCAGGGCCGGCGAGGGGATGCGACTTCTCGTGGAGTCGTTCATTGCACTCAGCCTGGCTTTCGGCACATTGGCGATCCCGCTAGCGTTCGAAGGCAGGCTCACCTCGGCGACTTGGGCGCTGGAGGGCGCTGCGGTGGTGTGGGTCGGTGTGCGGCAGGGACGGTTGCTGCCGCGGGTATTCGGCTACCTGCTGCAGTTCGCGGCAGGCGTGGCGTTCCTTTGGGACGTGGACAAGGGATACGGCGCTACCCCGATCTTGAACAGCTTCTACCTTGGCTGCCTGTTCGTCTTCCTCGGCGCTTTCTTCTGTGCCGCATACCTCGACCGGAACCGGGATCGCGTGACACAGGGCGAAGGAGCGCTGTCGATCATCCTGATGATCTGGGGCGCGTTGTGGTGGTACGGCGGCGGGGTGCATGAACTGTGGCGCCATGTGGATCCCGGATACCGCTCGCACGCCATGCTGGTGTTTTTTGCTGCGTCGAGCTTTGGATTCAGCCTGCTCGCGCGCGTGGCGCACTGGCCCGCCGTGCGCTGGCTGTGGCTGCTCCTCTATCCGGCAATCGTGGCGCAGCTGTTGCGGGACCTTGCTGAAGGACACCATCCGTTCGCCGGGATCGGGGCGTTGGCGTGGTCCGCCGCGCTGGTGTCGCACTTCTGGCTGCTGGGACGCCACGAAAACGACCACCGGCCGCTGGCCGAGTGGCTGCACGCCGCAGGGTTGTGGCTGGTGGCTTTGCTCGGGTCGCGCGAAGCCGGTTGGAGCATCGATCAACTTGTCGGCGGGAAGCGCGTCTGGCCGTGCATTGCATGGGCGATAGTGCCTGCGCTTGTGCTCGCTGCGGTTGCGAGCCCGAGGATCGCGGCTCGCTGGCCGATTGCCAAGTTCGCACGCGGCTACGTGGTGATGGGCGGAACGCCGATCGCGATGTTCCTGGCGGCATGGACGGTCCATACCAACCTTCTCAAGGATGGCGATCCTTTTCCGCTGCCGTTCGTGCCCCTGTTCAATCCGCTCGATATTGCAGTCGGTATAGTGTTCCTGCTCCTCGCCCGTTGGCTGGCCGCGCTCCCCGGGCATGGGCTGCAGGACTGGTGGGCGAGGGCGCGCCGCTTCGTGTTCGCGCTATACGGCGCGGCGGCGTTCATCTGGGTAAACGGCACGCTGTTGCGCACTCTGCACCATTGGGCGGGCCTGCCATTCGAACTGGAACCGATGCTCTCCTCGCGTCTGGTGCAGGCGTCGTTCTCGATCCTGTGGACGCTGCTTGCCCTGGGCATGATGGTGGTGGCGACGCGGCGTGCGCTGCGCCCGGTCTGGCTGGCCGGTGCTGCACTGATGGCCGTGGTCGTGGCCAAACTGTTCCTGGTGGATCTGTCCGGCGCGGGAACCGTGGAGAGGATCGTTTCGTTCATCGGCGTCGGCCTGTTGATGCTGGTCATCGGCTACCTTTCGCCGGTGCCGCCCAAGGAAGGGGTCACGCAATGAGGAGACTACTGGCGCCCGCGCTCGTATGCTTGGCGTCCACGGCATGCGCAAACCAGCCGCCCGCCGATTTCCGCTATCGCGCTGCCGTCGTCGCGCAGGAGGGCGGGTCGCACTATCGCCTTTCCCTGCCCGCGGCGGTTTATCTTGGGATCGAGCGGCGCGATCTCGGCGACCTACGCGTGCTGAATGCCTCCGGGGAGGCCGTACCCTACGCTTTTCTGCCGAGAGGACCGGGCGGGCGGGCTCCGGTGCAGATGAAGGCCGCGAAGCTGTTTCCGCTCTATGGGGAGCAGTCGAAGGGTCTGGACGGAGTGAAGCTGGACGTCGTGCGCGGCACAGGCGGCACAGTGATCCGCCTTTCGTCCGAGCCCAAGGGGGCGAAGACGGGGCGCAAGTTGCTTGGCTACCTGGTCGATGCGAGCGAGCTTGAGTTGCCCATCGAGGCCCTGACTCTCGATTGGCGGACGGGCGCGGGATTCAACGGCACGGCCAGGGTCGAAGCGAGTGACGATCTCTTGCACTGGAGCACGGTGCTTGGCGAGGCGCCGGTGCTGATGCTGGAGCACTCCGGCGAGCGCCTGGAGCGCAAGCGCGTGGAGCTGCCCGGGCGCAAGGCGAAGTTCCTGCGCATCTCCTTTGCCCACGTACCGGAAGATCTGGTCCTGAAGGGAGTGCAGCTCGAATTGCGAGGCGAGCGCGTCGAGCCGACGCGTGAATGGCGTCGCCTGGGCGCCGCAGCTGTCGCGGACAAGCCCGGTGAATACCTGTTCGACACCGGCGGCCGATTTCCCGTCGACCGCCTGCGCCTCGCATTGCCGCAGCAGAACACCGTGGCCCGCGTCCAGTTGCTGGCACGCGACCGCCAGGATGCGCAGTGGCGCATGGTGGCGGCAGCAACCGTTTTCCAGCTTCAGCGCGATGGCGCGTCAGTCAGCAGCCCCGACGTGCAGGTGGTCCCGGCTGCCGAACGCCAGTGGCTGGTCAGGGTGGACCAGCGAGGCGGTGGACTCGGCGCGGGCGAGCTCGCGCTGGAAATTGGTTGGCTGCCGCACGAATTGGTGTTCGCGGCGCGCGGCGGCGCGCCGTTCTCCTTGGCATTCGGCAGCAAACTTGCGAAACCGGAGGCGTTGCACGTCGCCGCCGTCGTGCCCGAGTACCGCGAAGGCAAGGAGGTTGCCGCCCTGGCGGCGAGCGCCGGCGAGGTCATGGGCTCCGCCCGTGCGGCTCCATCGCTCTCCGACCCGATCGGCTGGCTGCGTGCGCTGCTCGATTCCGGGGAGGGCAAGAAGTGGGTGCTATGGGCAGTGCTGAGCCTGGGCGTGCTCGCCGTCGCCTGGATGGCGCTGCGGCTGCTGCGGGAGCTCGGCAGCGGGCGAACGCCGCCTCGGGATCAGGGGAATTAGCGCGGTGACGGGCTATCGGGTCAAGCTGGCCGAGACCGAAGCCGAGCGCGAGCAGGTCCACCGGCTCAACTACGCCACCTTCGTCGAGGAGATTCCGCAGCACGCGCCGAACCCGGAACGCCGCCTGGTCGACCGCTTCGACGCGGAGAACGAGTACGTCATCGCGCTGGGGGCGAACGGCGAGGTGGTCGGCATGCTCGCGCTGCGCGCGCGGCGGCCTTTCTCCCTCGACCAGAAGCTCGAGCAGCTCGACAGCTACCTGCCGCCGCACCGCTCGCTGTGCGAGCTGCGCCTGCTCGCGGTGCGGGGCGAACACCGCCACCAGGCGCTGTTTCGCGACCTCATCGCGTTCACCGCGCGGCGCTGCGTGGCGGCCGGGCACGACCTCGCGGTGATCTCCGGCACCACGCGCCAGCTCGCGCTGTACCGCCATCTGGGCTTCGAGCCCTTCGGGCCGCTGGTGGGCAGCGCCGGCGCGCAGTTCCAGCCGATGCTCCTCGCGGTGGAGCGGCTGCGGTCGCAGGCCGGCGCGACGCTCGGCGTGGCGCCGGAGCCGGGCGCGAGGGCGCGCTTCCTCACCGGCCCGGTGACGACGCTCGCGGCGGTGCGCGCCGCCCACGCCGCCGAGTCGGCGACGCATCGCTCCGGCGAATTCGTCGCCCAGGTGGCGAGGGTGCGGCGCAGGCTGTGCGAATTGGCGCTGGCCACCGACGCCGCCCTGATCGTGGGCTCGGGCACGCTGGCGAACGACGTCGTTGCCGCCAGCATCCGCAATCTGGCGGGGAGCGGCCTGGTCCTCGCGAACGGAGAGTTCGGCGAGCGCCTCGTGGACCACGCCCACCGCGCCGGATTGCGATTCGAGTTGCTGCGCAAGGCCTGGGGGGCGGTTTTCGACGAGAGCGAGCTGCGCGCTGCAGCGCGGCGCGCGGGGGCCGCGTGGATCTGGGGCGTGCATTGTGAAACCTCCACCGGCGTGCTGAACGATCTCGCCGCGCTGCGCAAGGCCGCTGCCTCGGCGGGCGCACGACTGTGCCTCGATTGCATCGGCTCGCTTGGCACCGTGGACGTGGACCTGCGCGGCGTTTGGCTGGCCTCCGGCGCGAGCGGCAAGGGATTGGGCGCGTTCCCCGGGCTGTCCCTGGTGCTATTGAACGGCGAGCCACCGCCGCGCTCCGGCGAGGTGCCGCGCTACCTGGATCTGGAGTTGTGGCTGCGCCACGGCAGTGTGCCCTTCACGCACTCGTCCAACCTGGTAGGGGCGCTCGAGGCGGCGCTCGAGCAGACCGACTGGGCCGAGCGCATCGGCCGCACCGCGCGCGACGCCCATTGGCTGCGTGCCGCGTTGCGCGCGCAGGGCCTGGCCGTGGTTGCGCCGGAGCAGTTCGCGAGCCCGGGCGTGGCGAGCATCGCGTTGCCGCCGGCGACACCGTCGGGCGCAGTCGCCGAGGGCCTCGAGCGGCTGGGCTACGAGATCGCGTGGCGCAGTGCCTACCTCGTGGAGCGCAACTGGATCCAGGTCGCCCTGATGGGCGACTACGACCGCGCCGCATTGCGCAGGCTGCCCGCGGCCGTCGCGCTGCAGGCGCGCGAGCGCGCCCTGCGCCCCGGACGTGCCGCCTGAGCGCGGCGCGCCGCGCGCCACTATATACTCTGCGCGATCATTCCCTGGAGCGTTGCATGGCGCGCAAGGCCAAGGCAGTCATCTGCCGCGAACTGAACAAGCCCGTCATCGTCGAGGAGATCTCCGTCGACTCGCCCAGGCGCGGCGAGGTGATGGTGAAGCTCGCTGCCTGCGGTGTTTGCCACTCCGACCTTTCCGCCACCAACGGCACCATCGCGCTGCCGCCGCCGCTCATTCTCGGCCACGAGGGGGCAGGAGAAGTGATCGAGGTGGGTGAAGGTGTCGATGGGAAAATGAGCGGCCTTGCCGTAGGCGACCACGTCGTCTCGTCCTTCATCTACATGTGCGGCAAGTGCCGCTTTTGCGCGGGCGGCCGCCCGGTGCTGTGCGTGGAGCAGGGCAAGGCGCTCACCACGCCGCCCGAGGGCACGCCGCGCGTGCACGACAAGGCAGGCAAGCCGCTCGGCATCTTCTCCGGCTGCGGCGTGATGGCCGAGTACGCCACGCTGTCGGTGGATAACCTGGTGAAGATCGATCCGAAGATTCCCCTGGATCGCGCCGCGCTGGTGGGCTGCGCGGTGACCACCGGCGTGGGCGCGGTGTTCAACACTGCAAAGGTCGAGCCGGGATCGAGCGTGGCGGTGTTCGGCTGCGGCGGCGTGGGTCTCAACGTGGTGCAGGGTGCCGCCATCGCCGGTGCGGCGCGCATCATCGCCATCGACACGCTGCAGGCGAAGCTCGACATGGCGACGCAGTTCGGCGCCACCGACACGATCCTGGCGAAACCCGGTGAGGATGCCGCCAAGCAACTGAAGAAGATGACCGGCGGCGGCCCGGACTACGCCTTCGAATGCGTCGGCCTCGGGGCGCTCGCCGAGACCGCCTACCGGGCGATCCGCCGCGGCGGCAAGGCGATCGTGGTGGGCGTGGCCAAGCCCACGGACTCCGTCTCGCTCAAGCCGATGACGCTGGTGTTCGAGGAGAAGAGCCTGCAGGGCAGCTACTTCGGCTCCTGCGTGCCGCGCATCGATTTTCCCCGCATGCTGCAGCTCTACATGGCCGGCAGGCTCAAGCTCGACGAGCTGATCACGCACCGCTACAGGATCGAAGAAGCTCCGCAGGCCTTCGCCGACCTCGAGTCCGGGCGCAACGCGCGGGGCGTGATCGTCTTCTGATGCCAGCCCAGGGCGCCGGGCGCCGCGGCCGCATCCTGGTGGTCGACGACCAGCGCGCCAACGTCGAGATGCTGGTCGAGCTGCTGCGCTCGCGCGGCTACGTGGTGGACGGCGCCTACGGCGGCGAGGCTGCCCTGCAGAAGGTGGCGGAAATGAAGCCCGACCTGGTGGTTTCCGACATCCGCATGCCGGGCATGGACGGCTACGAGCTGTGCCAGCGCCTGCGCGGCGATCCGGCGACCGAGCTGCTGCCGATCGTGCTGGTCACCTCGCTCGAGGATCGCGACGGCCACGACGAGCGCATCAGGGGCATCGAGGCGGGCGCCGACGACTTCCTCACCAAGCCGGTGCGCTACGCCGAGCTGTTCGCGCGCGTGCGCTCGCTGTTGCGCGTCAAGGTGCTGCAGGACGAGGTGCGCCGCCAGGCCGAGCAGCTGCGCGAGTGGAACGAGCGGCTGGAGGAGCGCGTGAAGGAGCAGGTGGCGGCAATCGACCGCCTGGCGAAGATGAAGCGCTTCTTTTCGCCGCCGGTGGCCGAGGCGATCATCGCCGGCGGCGCCGAGGTGCTCGAGCCGCACCGCAGGGAGATCACGGCGGTGTTCCTCGACCTGCGCGGCTTCACCGCCTTCACCGACACCGCCGCGCCCGACGAGGTGATGGACCTGCTCGGCGCCTACCACGAGGCGCTCGGCCGCATCGTCGACCGCTATGCGGGCACGCTGGAGCATTTCGCCGGCGACGGCGTGATGATCTTCTTCAACGATCCCATGCCGGTGGACGGGTCGGCGGTGCGCGCGGTGCGCATGGCCTTCGACCTGCAACAGGCTTTCGTGCCGATCGCGCAGGCCTGGAAGCTGCGCGGGCACACGGTGGCGCTCGGCGTGGGCATCGCGCAGGGCGAGGCGACGCTCGGGGTGATCGGCTTCGAGCAGCGCTGGGAATACGCCGCGATCGGCGCGATCCCCAACCTCGCGGCGCGCCTGTGCGGCCAGGCGCGCGGCGGGGAGATCCTGATCGACGCCGTGACCTACGCCGACGTGGGCGAGGTCGTGGACGCCGAACCGGCGGGCCCGCTGTCGCTGCGCGGTTTCACCCACCCGATGCCGGCGTTCCGGCTGCTAAGACTGAAGACAGCCTAGCTTGGTTTCCTTGGCCCGCACCAGCGCGGTGATGGTCTCGTTCACCGGCGCGGCGACACCCAATGTCTTGCCCACGCGCGGGATGGAGCCGTTGATGACGTCGATCTCGGATTTCCTTTTCGCCAGCAGGTCGAGGAGCACCGAGGGGCGCGCTTTGGGGATTTTCGACCCGAAGTCGCGCACGTAGGCCACGGGGTCGGTGAAGCCGAGCTTCACGCCCTTGCTGCGCGCCACCTGGTAGGCCTCGGTGGCGCAGGCCGCCGAGACGCGCGACAGGTCGGGGTCGGCCATCACCTCGCCCGTGGTGCATTCGGCGATGCCGCAGGGCCCCGAGTAGGCGCAATTGCAGATGAGCTTCTCCCACACCAGCTGGTCGATGTCGTCGAACACCTTCACGCGGAAGCCCGCGCCGCTCCAGGTTGCCTCGACCTTCTTCAGCCGTGGCGTGATCGGTCCGCCGAACTCGCCCAGGCGCACGAGCTCCATGCCGTTGTGGTGCGCGTGGCCGGGTGCTTTCATCGAGGCGCCGAACCCGCCGACCACGCCGACCATGACGCGCTCGCGGCCGAGGATCCCGGCGGCCGACTCGGGCCCGCCGAGGCCGTTCTGGATG
>JBGQFF010000061.1:0-14238 GCA_041496745.1 Gammaproteobacteria bacterium | reverse complement strand
GGCATGAAGAGCGCGGCCAAGACAGTGCATGCAACCTATGAAATGCCGTTCCTGTCGCACTCTCCGATGGAGCCGATGAACTTCACCGCCGACGTGCGCAAGGACTCGGCGCTGCTGATCGGCTCGATCCAGTTCCAGCAGATGGCGATGGGCATGGCGTCGGCGATCACGGGCCTCAAGCCCGAGCAGATCACCGTCAAGACCACGTTCCTCGGCGGCGGCTTCGGCCGGCGCATCGACTGCGACTACTTGGCGCAGGCGGTGGAGATCTCCAAGGCCGTCGGCAAACCGGTGAAGCTGGTGTGGACGCGCGAAGACGACATGA
The DNA here is from genome assembly GCA_041496745.1 of Gammaproteobacteria bacterium. Classification (GTDB taxonomy): domain Bacteria; phylum Pseudomonadota; class Gammaproteobacteria; order Burkholderiales; family SG8-39; genus JAABQT01. Next base: position 13,913 of record JBGQFF010000061.1, on the reverse strand, counting down.
CGCACGACTTCTACCGCCCGGCGAGCCTGACCCAGATGTCGGGCGGCCTGGACGCGAGCGGTAAGCCGGTGGCGCTCAGCCTCAAGATGACCTCGCCTTCTGTGACCGCGCGCCTGTTCCCGGAGGTGGTGAAGGACGGCGTCGATCCGTTCATGACCGAAGCCATCCTCGTGCCCTACGACATCCCGAACCAATCGGTCGGCACGGTGATCCACGAACCCGGTCTCAGGGTCGGCTACCTGCGCTCGGTCTCGCATGCGCTCAACGTGTTCGCCAACGAGTCATTCATGGACGAGCTGGCCGCCGCCGCGGGCAAGGATCCCTACGAATACCGCATGGGCCTGCTCGGCAAGCAGCCGCGCTTCAGCAACGTGCTCAAGCTGGCGGCGCAGAAGGCGGGCTGGGGCAAGCCGCTGCCCGCGGGCCGCGCGCGCGGCATCGGGGTGATGGAGGGCTACGACACCTACATGGCTCAGGTGGCCGAGGTATCGGTGAAGGACGGCCAGATCAAGGTGCATCGCGTCGTGGTTGCGGTCGACCTTGGCCGCATGGTCAACCCGAACATCGTCCAGCAGCAGCTCGAAAGCAACGTCGTGTTCGGCCTGACGGCGGCGCTCTACGGCGACATCACGCTGAAGAACGGGCGCGTGGAGCAGACCAATTTCCACGACTACAAGCTGCTGCGCATGCCAGAGTGCCCGAAGATCGAGATGCACATCGTGCAGAGCACCGAGAAGCCGGGCGGCATCGGCGAACCGGGCATGGCGCTGCTCTCGCCGGTGGTGGCGAACGCGGTATTCGCGTTGACCGGCAAGCGGCTGCGCAAGATGCCGTTCTCGCTTGCGTAGCAGTCCGCAACCGCAGAAACAGAAAGCCCGCCTCGGCGGGCTTTTTGTTGCGCTGGCGCTGCTGCTGGCGGCCCTGCCGGCGGCGGCGCAGGACTACGAGCGCGAGAAGCGCTGGGCGGACGAGATCCAGAACACGCTGATGGTCGGCGACGCGGCCTGGCTCGAGCAGAAGAACGGCCATCGCTTCCTCGCGCTGCACGCCGAAGCCGAAAAGCCGCGCGGCGCGGCGATCATCGCGCATGGGCGCGGCTGGAGCCCGGATTTCGAGTTGTACGGCACCCTGCGCACGAAGCTGGCGGACGCGGGGTACACCACGCTTTCGATCCAGCTGCCGGTGCTGCCCAGCACTGCCATCCTCGGGCTGTACGTCCCCCTGTACCCTGACGCGCGCGAGCGCTTCCAGCTCGCGGTGGACTTCCTCAAGGCAAAGGGCTACCGCAACATCGCCATCGTGTCGCACAGCCTGGGCGCGACCATGGCCAACCAGTACCTGATCCGCACGGAGGACACGAGCGTCGGCGCCTGGGTGTTCATCGGCATCCTGCAGGGGCTGGAAGAGATGTACCGCATCAGGATCCCGGTGCTCGACGTCTACGGCAGCCAGGACTGGACCGTCACCATGTGGGGCGCCGACGATCGCAGGAAGCAGATCGAGAAGAACCCGGGTTCCAGCCAGGTGATGGTGCAGGATGCGAAGCACTTCTTCGAGGATCGCGAGGACGAACTGGTGCGCCTCGTCGTCGCGTTCCTCGACCGCGCGTTCAGCGGCAAAGCGCCGGCAGCACCGCGCTGATCGAGTCGTTGAACACCGCGTCGGCGAGGTCGTCGAAAGGCGTGGGCTCGGCATTCACGATCACCACCCGCGCGCTCGCGCGCTTGGCCAGCGGCACCGCGCCGGCAATCGGGTAGACCTGCAGGCTGGTCCCCACGGACAGGAACAGGTCGGTTTGCGCCGCCGCCTGCATCGCGCGATCGATCACCTCGGGAACCAACTGCTGGCCGAAGGAGATGGTGGCGCTCTTCAGGATGCCGCCGCAGGTCCGGCACGGCGGGTCCTCCTCCCCGGCGCGCACGCGCGCGAGCGCCTCCTGCATCGGCGCGCGCGCGCCGCAGCTCATGCACACCACCTTGCGCATGGTGCCGTGCACCTCGATCACCTTCTCCGGCGAGTGGCCGGCGAGCTGGTGCAGCTCGTCGATGTTCTGCGTGATGAGCGCGTGCAGCTTGCCGCGCCGCTCCAGCTCGACCAGCGCCTTGTGGCCGGCGTTCGGCCGCGCTTGCCACGCCGTGTGCTCAAGCCTGCTCTGCCAGGAAAGCCGCCGCACTTCCGGGTCCGCCATGTAGTAGCGGATGTCGGAGAGCTTCTCGGCCTTCGGGTTCTTCGTCCACACGCCCTGCGGCCCGCGGAAATCCGGGATGCCGGAGTCGGTGGAAATGCCCGCGCCGGTCAGCACCACGATCCGCTGCGCCTGCGCGATCCAGCCGCGCACGTTGTCCATGCGCCATTGTAGGGTGGGCCCGGGGCCCACCCTACTGGTCTACACTGCGTCGCGATGAAACTCGGTGACCTGGAAGTGAACCGGCTCGGCTTCGGTGCCATGCGCGTTTGCGGCCCGCAGGTGTGGGGTCCGCCCAAGGACCGCGCCAACGCCCTGAAGGTGTTGCGCCGCGCCTACGAACTCGGCCACAACTTCTTCGACACCGCGGACAGCTACGGCCCCGAGGTGAGCGAGATGCTCATTGCCGAAGCGCTGCATCCCTACCCCGGGGATCTGGTCATCGGCACCAAGGGCGGGCTGTTGCGCCCCAGCGCGCCGCGCTGGGATCCCGACGGGCGCCCCGCGCACTTGCGGCGCGCGCTCGAAGGGAGTCTCAAGCGCCTGAAGCTCGAGCGCATCGACCTTTACCAGTGGCACGCACCCGATCCCAGGGTGCCGTTTGCCGAATCCTTCGGTGCGCTGGCCGAAATGCAGAAGGCGGGCAAGATCCGGCATCTCGGCCTATCCAACGTCAGCGTCGCCCAGCTGAACGAAGCGCAGCGCATCGCGCCCGTCGTCTCGGTGCAGAACAGCTACAGCATCGGCAACCGCGCCTCGGAAGGCGTACTCCAGGCCTGCGAGAAGGCGGGCCTCGCCTTCCTGCCGTGGTATCCGCTCGGGGCCGGCTCGGCGCTGAGATCCGCGAAGGTGAAGAAGGTCGCGGCGCAGCTCCAGGCCACGCCGGCGCAGGTGGCGCTCGCCTGGCTGCTGGCCAAGTCGCCGACGATGCTGCCGATCCCTGGCACCGGCAAGCTCGAGCACCTGGAGGACAATGCGCGCGCCGCCTCGACCCGCCTGTCCGCGCAGGACATGGCTGACCTGCAATAGGTCTTACTTGAACACGTTCACCACCAGCAGGTTCGGCAGCCAGGTCGCCAGGCCGGGGAAATAGACGACCGCGAGCAGCACCAGGGCGTCGGTGAGGAAGAACGGCACGGAGCCCCTCACGACCTCGGACACGGGGATCTTCGACACCCCGCTCACCGCGAACAGGTTCAGGCCCACCGGTGGCGTGACCAGGCTCATCTCGACCGTGAGCGTGAGCAGGATGCCGAGGTGGACCGGATCGATCTTGAGCGCCATCGCGACCGGGAAGAGCACCGGCACGGTGAGCAGGATCATCGCCACGCCGTCGACGAAGCAGCCGAGCACCATCTCGATCGCGATAAACGCGAAGATGAAGCCCATCGGCGTCAGTCCCCAGCCGGTCATGGTCTTGGTGACGGCCTGCGGCCAGTACAGGTTCGCCGCCAGGAACTGGAACACGCCCACGCTGCCGACCAGGAACAGGACCACTGCGCTGAGGCTGAGCGCGCGCATGGTGATGGGCAGCAGGTGCCTGAGGAATCCGGCCCGCCCGGTCAGCAGCCCGTAGAGCAGGGCGTAGCCGCACGCGGCCGCCGCTGCCTCGGTGGGCGTGAACAGGCCGCCGTAGAGCCCGCCGAGGATCACCACCGGCATGCCGAAGCCGGGCAGCGCGGCCACGGTCGCAGGCCAGATGCGGCTCGCGTCGAACTTGCCGCGCGGCAGCTTCAGGAAATACGCCAGGCCGATGATCGTGACGATGTTGGCGAGGGCGAGCAGCAGGCCCGGAATGACGCCGGCGAAGAACAGGCGCACCACCGAGACCTCGGTCACGACGCCGTAGAGGATCAGGGGGATGCTCGGCGGAATCAGGATCGCGATGCCGCCGCTGGTGGCGACCAGGCCCGCGGCGACCCACGGCGGGTAGCCGCGCTTGATCATCTCCGGGACTGCGATCACGCTCATCGCCGCGGCCATCGCTACGCTCGAGCCGGAAATCGCGGCGAACAGCACGCAAGCGAGCACCGTCGCGATGCCGAAGCCGCCCGGCAGCCAGCCGACCAGCGCGTCGGCGAAGCGGAACAGCTGCGCGATGAGGCCGGTGCGCTCCATCAGGTAGCCCGCGTAGATGAACAGCGGGATCGCCATCAGGGTGTAGCGGTTGATGAAATTGAAAAAGGCGCGGAAGATGACCTCGGGCCCGAGCAGCGGGTCGGTCAACAGGTAGGCCGCGGCCGAGGCGCTGAGCGCGATGCCGATCGGCACGCTCAGCACGAGCAGCACGAGCACCACGATGCCGACGATCCACATCCGCCCCCTCCCTGTTCTGCCCCTTAACGCATCAGTGCAGTGCGACTTCCTCGGACGGCTCCTCGAGCACGTCGCGGCCGCGCAGCTTCTGCACGCCGCGCCAGATCTGGAAAAACAGCGATACCGCCATGAACGCGAACCCGACCAGCAGGCTCGCCATGAACGGCCACATCGGGAATGCGAGGCTCTCGCTGCGGCTGCCGTAGCGCAGGCTGTCCTCGATCTCGGGGATGCCCCACCACACGACGGCGAGCATGAACAGGAACGAGATGATCGTGACCAGCACCTTGATGTATTCCACGGCGCGGCGCCCGCCCGGGCCGAGCGCCTCCAGCACGCCGAACAGCAGGTTCACGTTCAGGTGTGCGCCGTGCCGCTGCGCGATGCCGAAGTAGAGGAACACCGCGCCGAGGATGAACAGCGTGACCGCGTCCTGCTGCCACTCGAAGGACTGGCCGAGCAGATAGCGCCGGCCCACCTCGAGCAGGGCGAGCAGCGTGCAGCCGAGCAGCACCAGCGCCGCGGCGCGCGCCAGGAACCGGTCCTGGAACGCGCGCCAGATCTGGTACGCTTTTTCCACGCGCCGGGGCCGGGCCCGCTACTTGATTTGGATCTTCGCGGCGTGTTTCGAGCAGTCCAGCTTCTCTATCCAGGAGGTGCCCGCCGGGTTCTGCATGGAGAGTTCGCGGCCCTCCTTGGCGAACTGGTCCACCCAGGGCCGCGCCTCGGCCGGGACCTTGGTCTTCACGTACTGCGACGAGGCGTCGCCCACCGCGCTGGTCATCGCGGTCACCTCCTGCGGGGTCAACCAGTAGACGCCGGGCTTGGACGGATCCTTCGTCCCGTACTTGGCGTAAGTCAGCCGGTCTACGCACCAGTTGTATTCCTTCTGCACCTTGATGGTCTCGGCGATCAGGCCCTCCAGCGCCTTCTGCGTCGCCGGGGTCAGGCGGTCCCACCAGCGCCGGCTGGCGCTCACCATGTAATAGTCCCCCGTGAACGCGCCGGCGCCGCCGGTCGTGTAGTAAGGCGCCTGCTCGCGCACGCTGAGCCAGCCGCCGATGCTGGTCATCAAACCGTCGATCACGCCCGATTCCAGCGCGGTGGGCACCTCGCCGAAAGCCATCACCACCGGGTTCGCCTTCCACGACGCGAGCGAGGCGTTCTCCACCGGTCCCATGCTGCGCACCTTGCGGCCGGAATAATCCGCCGGCGTGAGGTAGCGCTTCTTGCCGCCGACGCCCATGCCGAAGCTCATTTGCCCGGTGCCGAACACCTTGATCGCCTGGTTCTTCGCCAGCCTGTCGACCAGCATCTGGTAGGTCTTGGTCGTCTCGATCGCATCGACCGCGCCCACCGTGGTCATCACGCCCGGCCCGACCACCGTCATCATCCACGGTTCGACCGGCGCTGCTTTGCCCATCTGCATCCAACTCATCTCCAGGTTGCCCTGGCGCATCGCCTCGAACGCCTCGGGGATGGTGTACAGGGCGCCCGCGTAGTAAAGGCGTGCCTCGCTGCCCGGAATCACCTGCGGCAGCCGCTCGGCGAAATAGGCAAGCGCCATGCCGGCTGGGTGTGGGGGCGGGGTGAAGTCGGCGGCGAAGCGCAGCACTACCTTCTGCGGCTTGTCCTGCGCATGCGCGCTCTGGGCGGCTCCGCCCATCGCCGCAAGAACCGCGATCGCCGTTACCAGGGGAAATCGGTGCAACGGGTTGCGTGCCATGTTCCCTCCTCCAGCACTGCTATTTGTTGTAATGACTTCCGGACAGCGAACAGACCGTATCCCAGCGACCTGGCAGGGTCAAGCAATCGCAGTGCGTATTGCGTTGCGGCAACGGCCGCAGCGACTCAGACCGGCACGTCTCCGGCCAGAGTGACGCGATGCATGACACGCCGGTAGCCGTGATAGTCGTTGACCGGGTTGTGTTGCGTGCAGCGGTTGTCCCAGAAAGCGAGCGAGCCGGGCTGCCAGCGGAAGCGGCAGGTGAACTCCGGGCGCACCTGGTGCGCGAACAGGAATTCCAGCAGCGGCCGGCTTTCCTCTTCGCTCCAGCCGCTGAAGCCCGTCGTGTGGCCGACGTTCACATAGAGCGCCTTGCGCCCCGTCTCCGGATGCGTGCGCACCACGGGATGCTCGCCGATCAGGACTTTCAGCTCCTCGCCGCTCGCGCGCATGCGCTCCTCGCGCGTTTTCGAGGCCGCGGCCTTGGTCGAGGTATTGACGCCGACCAGGCCGCCGAGCGTGCGCTTCAGGCCTGCAGACAGCGTTTCATAGGCGAGGTACTGGTTGGCGAAAAGGGTGTCCCCGCCCTGCGGCGGCACTTCGAGCGCGTAGAGCATGCTGCCCATCGGCGGCCGCTCCAGGTAGGTCGTGTCCGAGTGCCACACGCCGCCGAAATTGACCCGTTCGTGCTCCAGCTTCACCACGGGCGTGATGAACGGGCATTCGGGCAGGCCCTTGAGTTGCGGGTACCCCACCGGCTCGCCGAAGGCGCGTGCGAAGCCGAGCTGCTGCTGCGGCGTGAGCTTCTGGCCGCGAAAGAAAATCACCAAGTGCTCCAGCAGCGCGCGCCGGATCTCCGCGATCGCCCCGGCGCCGGGCGGCTGCGCCAGGTCCACACCCGCGATCTCGGCGCCCAGCGCTCCGGCGATGGGGAGAACGTTCATAACGACGGATGTTACAGCGCCTGGCGCGCGCGGCGCCCGGCGGATTGGCCGCGCCGAAGTTGCCCACGATCGGGATGCCGTGGCGCGCGAAGTGCCAACTTGCAGGGAGTGGGTTATGCTGCCGTGCGGATCGCCCAGAGGACAAAGGAGACGAAAATGACTCTCAAACAGAAAATCGCCGCACAGCTCGCGGCGCTCGCCGCTTCCTTCTGCGGAGGCGCAAGCGCACAGGAGGTCACGCTGAAGGTGCACCATTTCCTGCCGCCGCCTTCCAATTTCCACGCCAATTTCCTGGTGCCCTGGTGCGCCAAGCTCGCCAAGGAATCGGCCGACAGGCTCAAGTGTCAGATGTACCCCGCGATGCAGCTCGGCGGCACTCCGCCGCAGCTCTACGACCAGGCGAAGGACGGGGTCGCCGACATCGTTTGGACGCTGCCCGGCTACACCGCGGGGCGCTTCCCGATCGTCGAGGCGTTCGAGCTGCCGTTCATGATGACCAATGCCGAGGCGACCAGCAAAGCGCTCTGGGAGTACGTGCAGCTGCACGCCAAGGCCGAGTTCAAGGACGTGCACCCGCTCGCGTTCCACGTGCACGGCCCGGGATACATCCATACGCGCGACAAGCAGGTGAAGTCGCTGGCCGATCTGAAGGGGCTCAAGGTGCGCGCGCCGACGCGCCTCACCAACAAACTGCTGGCCGCCATGGGCGCGACCCCTGTCGGCATGCCGGTGCCGCAGGTACCCGAGGCTCTCAACAAGGGCGTGATCGACGGCGCGGTGATCCCTTGGGAAGTGGTGCCGGCGATCAAGGTGCAGGAACTGGTGAAGTTCCATAGCGAGACAGACCCGAAGTTCCCGGCCTTCTACACCTCGGTGTTCATCTTCGCGATGAACCAGGCGAAATACAATTCCCTGCCCGCGGACCTGAAGAAGGTGCTCGACGCGAACTCCGGCATCGGCCTTTCGGCCCACATCGGCAAGGTGTTCATGGACGGCGACATTCCCGGCCGCAAGTCGGCGGAAGCGCACAACAACACCTTCTACATGATCCCGGCGTCCGAGCTGCAGAAGTGGCGCAAGGCGGCCGAACCGGTCCAGGAGGACTGGATCAAGGAAATGAACCGCCGCGACCTGCCGGGCCTGAAGCTGGTGGAAAGCGCCCAAGCCCTGATCGCCAAGTACAGCAAGAAGTAGTGTAATCCGACGCCGCCGGCGGGCGTTCCCCGCCGGCCTTTTTTTTGCACCGCATGGCTCGCACCCTCGAAACCCTCTGCAAGGCGTTTGCGCTCGCGGGCGGCGCCATCCTCGCCGCGCTGACGCTCATGTCGGTCGTCTCGATCGGCGGGCGCATCGCCGGCCGGCCGATCCAGGGCGACTTCGAACTGGTGCAGTTCGGCTGCGCCATCGCGATCGCGTTCTTCCTGCCGTACTGCCAGTTCAAGCGTGCCAACATCATCGTCGACTTCTTCACGGTGGGTTCGAGCGCGCGCGCACAACGCACGCTGGACGCCGCAGGAAGCCTGCTGCTCGCCGCCGCGATGGGCCTGCTCGCCTGGCGCACCGGCGCCGGAATGCTCGCGATGAAGGCGGGCGGCGAGACCTCGATGATCATGGGCGTGCCTCTTTGGTACGCCTACGCCGCGATGACGCCGGGGTTCGGCCTCGCGGCGCTGGCCGGCCTGCACACCGCGTGGCTCGACTGGAAGGCGAGATGAGCACGCTCGGCATCGGCATCTCGCTCTTCGCCGGAATGCTCGCGCTGATGGCGCTCAGGGTGCCGATCGCGATCACGATGTTCGTCCCGGGCGCGATCGGCTACGCGTTCCTCGCCAGCCCCGACGCGCTCCTCAATCACCTCAAGGGGTCGGCTTACGCGCGGCTCTCGGTGTACGACTTGTCGGTCATCCCGCTGTTCCTGCTGATGGGCCAGTTCGCGACCCAGGGCGGGCTCTCCAAGTCGCTGTTCGGCCTCTGCAACGCGCTCATCGGGCACTTCCGCGGCGGCATGGCGATGGCTTCGGTGCTGGCCTGCGCCGCGTTCGGCTCGATCTGCGGCTCCTCGGTCGCCACGGCAGCGACCGTGACGCAGGTAGCGCTGCCGGAGATGCGCCGGCACGGCTACTCGGGGCGCCTCGCCACCGCGACGCTCGCCGCCGGCGGCACCTTGGGGATCCTGATTCCGCCCTCGGTGGTGCTGGTCGTCTACGGCATCCTCGCCGAGCAGAACATCGCCAAGCTCTTTGCCGCGGCGTTCATTCCCGGATTCATCGCCGCAGCACTGTATTGCCTCGCGATTTTCGTCTACGTGCGCCTGTTTCCAGGCCACGGGCCGGCCTCCGTGCGCCAGGGTGCGGCCGAGCGCCTGGCGATGCTGAAGGAAGTCTGGCCGGTGGCGGCGATCTTCGTGCTCATGTTCGGCGGCATCTATGGCGGTCTTTTCACGCCGACGGAGGGAGCCGCAGTGGGCGCGGCGGCGACGCTCATCACCGGCATCGCGAAGCGCGAACTCGACATCGAGGGCGTGACGCAGAGCTTTCTGGGCGCCGCCGAGACCACCGGCATGATCTTCATGATTTTCCTCGGCGCCGACCTCCTCAACTCGGCGCTCGCACTCTCGCAGATGCCGGCGAAGCTCGCCGAAGGCGTCGCCGCGAGCGGCTTGCCGCCGGTGGCGGTGATCGTAGGGATTCTCGTCTTCTACGTGATCCTTGGCTCGGTGATGGACGAACTGTCGATGATCCTGCTCACCATCCCGATCCTGTTTCCCGCGGTGATGGGGCTGGACCTCTTCGGGCTCGATCCGACGAGCAAGGCGATCTGGTTCGGGATTCTGGTGCTGTGCGTGGTCGAAATCGGTCTGATCGCACCGCCCGTGGGGCTGAACGTCTACGTCGTGAACAGCTTCGCTCGCGATGTGCCGATGGCGGAGACCTACCGCGGCGTGATGCCGTTCCTTGCCGCCGACGTGGTGCGGGTGGCGCTCCTCATCGCGTTCCCGCCGATTTCGCTCTGGCTGGTGGGGGTGCTCACGTGAATCAAAACGCGCCGCCCCTTCTTCTGCTGTCCACGATGCCCTGGGCCCGCATGCTGATCTGGCTCTGCACGCGGATGTTGAGCAGCGCGGGCTTGCCCGCCGCAAGCGCGCGCTCCAGCGCCGGGGCGAGTTCAACCGGACGCTCCACCAGCTCGCCGTGCGCGCCGAGGCCCTCGGCGACGATGTCGTAGCGGGTGGGCGCAAGATCGGTGACCACCGCCTTGCCGTAGAGACCGAGCTGGATATTCTTGTCGATGCCCCAGGCCGCATCGTTGCCGAGCAGCACCACGATGTCGAGTCCATGGCGCACGGCGGTGTCCAGCTCCATGCCGTTAAAGCCGAAGGAGCCGTCGCCGGTGATGCAGAACACGCGGCTGCCAGGCCGGGCGAGCTTGGCGGCCATCGCGACCGGCACCGCCGAGCCCAGCATGCCCAGATTGGGCAGGTAGTACCAGGAGCGCGGAGTGCGCGCCGGCAGATAGGCGCGGCCGTAATAGGCGTAGTCGCCGCCATCGAATACCAGCACGTCGTCCGGCCGCAGGACCGCGGCCAGCGTCTTGTGCACGAACATCGAGCGCAGCGGCGTCTCGTTGGTGGCGAAGGCCTCGATGCGCGCACGCTCCGCCGCCCGCATGTCGCGCAGGCGCCGCAGCCAGGGCAAGTCCTTCCACTGATGCCGGGCAGCCTCGGCGCAGAGCTGCGCGACCACCGGGCCAACATCGCCCACGATGCCCAGGTCCACGCCCCGGTTGCGCCCCACCTGCACGGCGGAGGGCTCGACCTGGATCACCTTGGCCGTATCCGACACGATGGGCGGCAGGCCGTAGCCGATGGTGAAGTCGAGCAGCTTGCCGAGAAACAGCACCACGTCGGCTTCCCGGATCAGGTTCGCGGGCTGGTGCTGGGACAGGTCGAAGAAGCCGAGGCAATAGGGATGTTCGTCGGAGACGATGCCGCGCGCCGCTTCTTCGGTCATCAGCGGCACCCTGGTGGCCTCGATGAACTCCTGCAGTGGCGCCGTCCACTCGCCGTAGGCCGCCGGCGTGCTCGCGATGATGAGCGGGCGCTGCGCCGCTCGCAGCAGCCGGATCGCCTCCTCCACCTGCTCCTTCGCAGCCACGCGCGGGGCCTGCGAGCGGTACCTGGCCGATGCGTAGAAGCGCACCTCCGACGCCTCGACGCGCTGGGTCTGCACGTCGACGGGCACCGTCAGGTGGACCGGGCCGCGCCTTCCCTCGAATGCAGTGCGCACCGCAGTGGCCACCAGGTCCGGGATGCGCCGCGCATCGTGCACCAGCCACGCGCCTTTCGTTACCGGCCGCGCCATGCCCACCTGGTCGATCTCCTGCATGCTGCCGCGGTGGGCGTTGCGCAGGTCGGCCGAGCCCGCGATGTTGAGAACCGGGGATTCGTTCGACAGCGCGTTCACCAGCCCCGGAATGGCGTTGGCGTGTCCGGGGGTAGTGAAAGCGCACACACCCAGTTGCCCGGTGATCCGCCCCCAGGCATCGGCCATGTGAACTGCGGCCTGCTCGTGGCGGCAGTCGATCAGCCGGAAACCCTCGTCCGCCAGCAGGTCCAGCAACGGCAGGATGTGGTCCCCGGCGAGCGTGAAGATGGTGTTCACCCCCTCCTCGCGCAGCGCGCGCGTCAGCAGGTGCGAGCCGGTCAGTTCTGCGGCCATTTCGACCTCGAGTCTTTTCCAAAGCGTCGGACGGATGCTGCCCGCGTTTTCCCCGTTCAGGCAAGCAAGGCCGCGCAGTTGCCGTTCAGCAATGGGATCCGCGTTAACGCCGTGGCGCCGACGTTTCATGAACGCTCTCCTGGTTGACTTTCAGGCTGCTTGAACGGCCCACCAAAACAACATACCATCCGGTTGGTATGGTTTCCCGCAAGACCAGGCCGGACACCCGCGAAGCGCTGCTCGACGCGGCACGCACGCTTTTCCTGCGCCAGGGGTACACGGCAACCGGGGTCGACGACATCTGCGCGGCGGCCGGCATCACCAAAGGCGCGCTGTTCCACCACTTCGACAGCAAACACGCCTTGGGCCGGGCCGCACTCGAACGGTGGGTGGAAAACGGCAGGCGAGCGTTCGGCTCCGGCAGCTACCTGCAGGAGCCGGACCCACTCAAACGCGCGCTCGGCTTCGTCGACTTCGCCATCGAACTGAGCCGGCGCGGCCCGCCAGGCTGCATCGTCGGCATCTTCGCGCAGGAACTGGCGTCGACCGATAAGAAGCTGCGCGCGATCTGCGCCCAGGCCTTCACCGGCATGAGCGAAGTCTTCGAACGCATGCTCCTCGAGGCCAAGGCACGTCATGCGCCCGATTCGACGTTCGATCCGAAAAGCATCGCCCAGCACCTGTTCGTCGTGTTTCAGGGCGCGATGGTGCTCGCACGCGCCTATCAGCGCCCGGAGATCGTCGCGGAGCATCTGCGGCATTTCCGTGCCTATCTCGAGGCACAGTTCCACGCGGGCGGTACGGGCCGACCGGGCAGGCGCTCGAGGCCGGCAGCCGGCTGACCAGATCAAATCCGACGGCGCATAGTGCGCCGGCCGGTCAACGAGAGGGAGTGGAGGCAATCATGGCAATCGAACTGTATTGGGGCAGTGGCAGTCCGTTCGCGTGGCGCGCGCTGCTGGCGCTCGAATGGAAGAGGATTCCCTACACGTCGAAGCTGATCAGTTTCTCGAAAGGCGAGCACAAGGCGCCGGGTTTCACGGCGATGAATCCGCGCGGCAAGGTGCCGGTGCTGAAGGATGGCGGCGTCACGCTCTACGAGACGCTGGCGATCCTCAACTATCTGGAGAGGAAACAGCCCGAGCCCGCACTGTTCGGGCGGACCCCGAGCGAAGCGGCAGCCATTTGGCGGGAGATCTCCGAGTGCATTTACTATTTCGAGCAACCTGCCTTCGAGATGATTGGGCCGGTGTTCTTTGGCGGCGTGGACGAAAAGGCCGATGCGATGAAGGCCGCGGCCGTGACTTTGCACGGCGAGTTGGCCCGCATCGAGACGATCCTCACGACGGCGAACTGGCTGGTCGGCGGCGAGCCTTCGGCGGCCGATATCTGGTGGTATCCGGAAACCATGCTGGTCGAGCGCGCGGGTGCCAACGCGGCGGCGCAGCCGCTGAATCTCGATCTCGCCGCGATCGCGAAGCGCTATCCTGCCATCGGACGCTGGCAGAAGCGCATGGAGACCCAGCCCGGCTACGAACGCACCTATCCGCCGCACTGGAAGAAGGCGGCCTGATCCCCAAGAGGATGAGATCTTCGCCGCGTGCCCTCATGGTCGGTCATGCCACTCCGAATAACGCGGACAGACTGCAGGCTTGCGCGGCGGCGGTCGCCGCCGATCCGGCCGACCGTGGGGTGTGCGAAGCAGCCCGCCCTACCCCAGCGCGTGCCGCGCAATCCTCATGCGCATGGCGCGCATGTCGTCGCCGCGCAGCTCCCGCAGCGCATACGCCACGAAATCCGGCGTCACCTCCTTGCGCCAGTAGAGATCGAGATCGGTGTTGTCCATCGGCTTGGCGCGCGAGGCGACGAGCGAGCCCGCCTCCGCGATCGCTTCGTCGGTGAGCTTCTTCCCTTTCAGGAAATCTCCGCCCTTCTCCACCAGGAAGGGCCGCGAAGCCGCCGCACCGAGCGCGATCCTCGCCTCCTGCACCGTGCCGTCCTTCGCGAGCTTCACGGCTGCCGCG
>JBGQFF010000060.1:0-14279 GCA_041496745.1 Gammaproteobacteria bacterium | reverse complement strand
GAAGTGGTGGACCTCGCCAACTGCCTCAAGGCGATGGGCGCAAGGGTCGAGGGTGCGGGGACGGACGTGATCCGCATCGAGGGCGTGCCATCGCTCTCGGGCGCGAAGCACCGCGTGATGCCTGACCGGATCGAAAGCGGGACCTACCTCGCTGCGGTCGCTGCGGTGGGCGGCAAGGTGCGGCTGACGCATGCGGCGCCCGACATCCTCGGAGCCACGCTGGAGAAGCTGCACGAAGCGGGCGCGAGAATCTCCACCGGCACGGACAGTATCGAGATCGAGATGAGCGCTCGACCGAAGTCGGTGAGCCTGACCACCGCGCCCTACCCGGGATTCGCCACCGACATGCAGGCGCAGTTCATGGCGCTCGACTGCGTCGCGCGCGGCAGCGCAAGCATTACCGAGACCATCTTCGAGAACCGCTTCATGCATGCGCAGGAGCTGCAGCGTTTCGGCGCGGACATCGCGATCCAGGGCAATACCGCGGTGGTCACCGGTGTCGAGAGGCTGGAAGGGGCGAAGGTGATGGCCACCGACCTGCGCGCCTCGGCGAGCCTGGTGGTGGCGGGGCTGGTGGCGCAGGGCGAGACGTTGATCGACCGCATCTACCACCTGGACCGCGGCTACGAGGCGTTGGAGAAAAAGCTCTCCGGGCTCGGGGCGAAGATTGCCCGGGTGCGGTAAAATCTCCTTCCGAATCAAGCGGAAGGGGCCCTTCGGGGCCTTTTTTCATTTGCACCATGACCGGCATCGGCATCGCGCTGTCCAAGGGACGGATCCTGGAGGAGACGGGGCCGCTGCTCGCGCGCGTCGGCCTCAGCCCTAACGAAGACCCGGAGCGCTCCCGCAAGCTGGTGATCCCCACGGCGCGCCGCGACGTGCGCCTGATCATCGTGCGCGCCTCCGACACGCCGACTTACGTCGCGCACGGCGCCGCCGACCTCGGCATCGCCGGCAAGGACGTGCTCGCCGAGCACGGCGGCGAAGGCCTGTACCAGCCGCTCGACCTCGGTATCGCCAAGTGCCGGATGATGGTCGCGGTGCGCAAAGGCTTCGATTACGCAGGCGCCGTAAAGCAAGGCGCGCGCCTGCGCGTCGCCACCAAGTACCTGCACACCACGCGCGAGTTCTTCGCCGCCAAGGGCGTGCACGTGGACTTGATCCGGCTCTACGGCTCGATGGAACTGGCGCCGATCCTGGGGCTGGCCGACGCGATCGTGGACCTCGTCTCCACCGGCAAGACCCTCAAGGCGAACAAGCTGGAGGCGGTGGAGGAGATCATGCCGGTGTCGGCGCGCCTCATCGTCAACCAGGCGGCGCTGAAGACCCGGCGCGCGCTGCTGCAACCGTTGATCGAAGCCTTCGCCAAGGCGGTGCGCCCATGAAGCTGCGGCGCCTTTCGACGGCCAGCGCGGGCTTCGACGCCGAACTCGAGGCGCTGACGCGCTACGAGGCCGCGCAGGACGAGGCCGTGGAGGCCAGCGTGCGCGCCATCATCGCCGACGTGCGAAAGCGCGGCGACGCGGCGGTGCTCGAGTACACGCGCAAGTTCGACCGCATCCAGGCGCGCACCATGGCCGACGTCGAAGTGCCGCGCGCGAAGCTCGAGGCGGCGCTCGCCGCGCTGCCCGCGGCTCAAGGCGCTGCGCTGCGGGAGGCGGCCGATCGCGTGCGGCGCTTCCACCAACGCCAGGTCTCGCAATCCTGGGACACCACCGAAGCCGACGGCACGCGCCTCGGCCAGCGCGTGACGCCGCTCGAGCGCGTAGGGGTCTACGTGCCCGGCGGCAAGGCGGCCTACCCCTCCACCGTGCTGATGAACGTGATTCCGGCCAAGGTGGCCGGTGTCGGCGAGATCGTCATGACGAGCCCGAACGCGGAGCCGATGGTGCTCGCGGCGGCGGCGCTCGCCGGCGTGGACCGCGTGCTCGCGATCGGCGGCGCGCAAGCCGTTGCCGCGCTTGCCTATGGAACGGAGTCGGTGCCGCGCGTGGACAAGATCGTCGGCCCGGGCAACGCCTATGTCGCCGCGGCCAAGCGCCAGGTGTTCGGCCAGGTCGGCATCGACATGATCGCCGGGCCTTCGGAGATCCTGGTGATCGGCGACGGCTCGACGCCCGCGGACTGGATCGCGATGGATCTATTCGCGCAGGCTGAGCACGACGAGATGGCGCAATCGATCCTCCTTTCGCCTTCGGCCGCCTACCTGGATGCGGTGGAGGAGAGCATCAACAAGCTGTTGCCGACGCTTTCCCGACGCAAGGTGATCGAGGCGTCGCTTTCGGCGCGCGGCGCGCTGATCCAGACGAAGAGCCTCGACGAGGCCTGCGCCATCGCCGATCGCATTGCCCCCGAGCACCTGGAACTGTCGGTGGACAACCCCGACGCGCTGCTGCCCAAGCTGCGCCACGCCGGCGCGATCTTCCTCGGCCGCTGGAGCTCGGAGGCGATCGGCGATTACTGCGCGGGGCCCAACCACGTGCTGCCGACCTCCGGCACCGCGCGCTTTTCCTCGCCGCTCGGCGTGTACGATTTCCAGAAGCGCACCAGCGTGATCGGCGTGTCGCAGGCCGGCGCCGCGACACTGGGACGCCTCGCGGCGACGCTCGCGGAGGCCGAAGGGCTATCCGCGCATGCGCTCTCGGCAAGGATGAGGCTCAAGTGACCCCGGACAAACTGATCCGGCCGGAGATCCTTGCGCTCAAGGCCTACCCCGTCGCCGATGCCGGCGGCATGGTGAAGCTCGACGCGATGGAGAACCCCTATCCGCTGCCCGCGCAGATGCGGCGCGAGCTCGGGGAGTTCCTCTCGCGCGTGGACCTCAACCGCTACCCGGATCCCACGGGGCGGAAGCTGCGCGAGCTGCTGGCGAGGAAGATGAACGTGCCGGCCGGCATGGAGCTGCTGCTCGGCAACGGCTCCGACGATCTGATCCAGATCGTCACGTTCGCCATGGCGCGGCCTGGTGCGGTGATGATGTACCCGGCGCCAACCTTCGTCATGTACTCGGTGGACGCGGTGCTTGCGGGCATGAAGGCGCTGCGCTACGAGCTGCGGGAGGACTTCACGCTCGACCGTGATGCCTTCGTCGCCAGGGTGAAGGCCGAGCAGCCCGCGCTCATCTTCATCGCCTACCCGAACAACCCGACCGGCGTGCTCTACCCCGAGGAGGACATTGTCGCGGTCTTGCGCGCGGCGCAGGGATTGGTGGTGCTGGACGAGGCCTACCACGTGTTCGCGCGCAAGAGCTTCATGCCGCGGCTGGCCGAGTTCCCGAACCTGGTGGTGATGCGCACCGTGTCCAAGCTCGGCCTGGCGGGGATCCGGCTGGGCTACCTGGTGGGACGCCCCGAGTGGATCGACGAGTTCAACAAGGTGCGCCAGGCCTACAACGTCAACGTGCTGACGCAGGCGGCGGCGACCTTCGTATTGGAGCGGCTGGACGTGCTCGAGCAGCAGGCTGCGAAGATCCGCGCCGACCGCGCAGGGCTCGGCCAGGCGCTCGCTGCGCTGCCCGGCGTGACGGTGTATCCGTCCGAGGCGAACTTCTTCCTGGTGCGGGTGCCCGACGCCGATCGCACCTACGAAGCCCTGCGCCGCCAGGGCGTGCTGGTGAGGAACCTCAACGGCCCGAGCCTGAAGAACTGCCTGCGCATCACCGTCGGCACGCCCGACGAAAACCGTATACTGCTCACCGCCATGCGCGAAGCGCTGTGACCCGCACCGCCGAAGTGACCCGCAACACCAAGGAGACCCGGATCCGGGTGAAACTGGACCTGGACGGCAAGGGCGTCTCGAAACTCTCGACCGGGCTGCCGTTCCTCGAGCACATGCTCGACCAGGTCGCGCGCCACGGCATGCTGGATCTCGACATCGAGGCCAAGGGCGACCTGCACATCGATGCGCACCACACGGTGGAGGACGTCGGCATCACCCTAGGCCAGGCGTTCCTCAAGGCGATCGGCGACAAGGCCGGCGTGCGCCGCTACGGCCACGCCTACGTGCCGCTCGACGAGGCGCTGACGCGCGTGGTGATCGATTTCTCGGGCCGCCCGGGCCTGGAATACCACGTCAAGTTCACGCGCGCGCTGATCGGCGAGTTCGACGTCGACCTGATGCACCAGTTCTTCCAGGGTTTCGTCAACCATGCGCAGGTGACGCTGCACATCGACAACCTGCGCGGCGACAACGCGCACCACCAGTGCGAGACGATCTTCAAGGCGTTCGCGCGCGCGCTGCGCATGGCGGCGGAGGTCGACCCGCGCGCGGCGGGCGCCATTCCTTCCACCAAGGGTTCGCTCTAGTTGAAGATTGCGGTAGTCGACTACGGCATGGGCAACATCCGCTCGGTGTCGAAGGCGCTCGAGCGCGTGGCGCCGCAAGCGCGGGTCGAGGTCACCTCGGACCCAGGGTTGATCCGCGCGTCCGATCGGGTGGTGGTGCCCGGGCAGGGCGCGATGCCCGATTGCATGCGCCAGCTCGCGGCCAGCGGCGCGCGCGATGCGGTGATCGAGGCGACGCGCGCGAAGCCCTTCCTCGGCATCTGCATCGGCATGCAGATGCTGTTCGAGCGGGGCGAGGAAGGCGACACGCCCGGCCTCGGGCTGCTCGCCGGCGGCGTGCCGCGCTTTCCGGCGGCGCGCATGGCCGGGCTGAAGGTGCCGCACATCGGCTGGAACCAAGTGCGCCAGGCCAGGCCGCATGCGCTCTGGTCGGGCATCCCGAGCGGCGAGCGCTTCTATTTCGTGCACAGCTACTACCCGGCGCCCGCGGATGCCGCCCTGGTGGCGGCGACCTGCGACTACGGAGTTGCCTTTACCTGCGCGATTGCGCGGGATAACATCTTCGCCGTGCAGTTCCACCCGGAAAAGAGCCAGGCCGCCGGGCTCCGCTTGCTCTCCAACTTCGTCCAATGGCGGCCGTAGCCCTCTAGAGTGTTTCGCTTCACCGCGTGCTGATCATCCCGGCAATCGACCTGAAGGACGGCCGCTGCGTGCGCCTGCAGCAGGGCGACATGAGCACGGCCACCGTGTTCGGCGACGATCCCGTCGCCATGGCCAGGCATTGGGCGGCGCAGGGCGCACGGCGCCTGCACATCGTCGACCTGAACGGCGCCGTCGCCGGCCGGCCGAAGAACGAGAAGGTGATCCGCGAGATGATCAAGGCGGTCGGCGCGACCATGCCGATCGAGCTGGGCGGCGGCATCCGCGACCTCGACACCATCGAGAACTACCTGGACGCTGGCGTCGCTTACGTGATCATCGGCACGGCGGCAGTGAAGAATCCCGGCTTCCTGTCCGACGCCAGCTACGCCTTTCCCGGCCACATCATCGCCGGACTGGACGCCAAGGACGGCAAGGTGGCGGTCGAGGGCTGGTCGAAGATGACCGGCCACGACGTGGCGGACCTGGCGAAGAAGTACGAGGACTACGGCATCGAGGCCCTCGTGTACACCGACATCGGGCGCGACGGCATGATGACCGGCGTCAACATCGAGGCGACGCTCAAGCTCGCGCAGGCGATCAAGATCCCGATCATCGCTTCCGGCGGCCTGAACAGCATCAAGGACGTCGAGACGGTGTGCCAGAAACTGGTGCCCGAAGGCGTGATCGGCGCGATCACCGGGCTCGCGCTGTACGAGGGCAAGATCGACTTCAAGAAGGCGCAGGCGGCCGCCGACAAAGCGGTCGGCAAGTAATGGGCCTCGCCAAGCGCGTCATTCCCTGCCTGGACGTCACCGCGGGCCGGGTCGTGAAGGGCGTCAACTTCGTCGCGCTGCGCGATGCCGGCGACCCGGTGGAGATCGCGGCGCGCTACGACGCGGAAGGCGCCGATGAACTGTGCTTCCTCGACATCACCGCCAGTTCCGACGAGCGCGACATCCTCCTGCACGTCATCGAAGCGGTGGCGTCCCAGGTGTTCATCCCGCTCACGGTGGGCGGCGGCGTGCGCAAGGTCGAGGACGTGAGGCGACTGCTCAACGCGGGCGCCGACAAGGTGTCGATCAACACCGCCGCGGTGCAGAACCCGGCGCTGGTCGAGCAAGCCTCCGGCAAGGTCGGCAACCAGTGCATCGTGGTGGCCATCGACGCCAAGCAGAAGGCCGGCGGCGGCTGGGAGGTGTACACGCACGGCGGGCGCAGGCCCACGGGGCTCGATGCGGTGGACTGGGCGCGGCGCATGGTGGCGAGCGGCGCCGGTGAGATCCTGCTCACGAGCATGGACCGCGACGGCACGCGCGACGGTTTCGACCTCGCGCTCACCAGAGCGGTGGCCGATGCCGTCAGCGTGCCGGTGATCGCCTCGGGCGGCGTCGGCACCGTGCAGCACCTCGCCGCAGGAGTGCTCGAAGGCAAGGCGGATGCAGTGCTCGCGGCGAGCGTGTTCCACTTCGGCGATTTCACCGTGCGCGCGGCGAAGGAGCACATGCGCGCATGCGGCATCGAGGTGCGCCTGTGATGGAATGGTTCGAACAGCTGCGCTTCGACGAGCAGGGGCTGGTCGCGGCGGTGGCGCAGGACGCCAAGAGCGGCCGCGTGCTGACGGTGGCCTGGATGAACCGCGACGCGCTCAAGGCAACCCTGGAGAAGGGCGAAGCCGTGTACTGGTCGCGCTCGAGAAAGCGCCTGTGGCACAAGGGCGAGGAATCGGGCCATGTGCAGAAGGTGCTGGAAGTGCGCCTGGACTGCGACGCCGACGCGATCCTGCTCAAAGTCGAGCAGGCGGGAGGCATCGCCTGCCACACCGGGCGCGAGAGCTGTTTTTTCCGCAAACTGGAAGACGGGAGGTGGGTGAGCACGGATCCGGTGCTGAAGGATCCGAAACTCATCTACGGCAAAAAATGAAACTCGGACTGGCCGAAACGCTGGAGCGCATTGCCGCCACCATCGAGAGCCGCAAGGGCGGCGACGCGCGCAAGTCCTATGTCGCGAGCCTGCTCGGCGAGGACGAGGACGCGGTGCTGAAGAAGATCGGCGAGGAGGCCACCGAGACGGTGCTCGCCGCGAAGGGCGGGGACCGCCTGCACCTGGTGCGCGAGACCGCGGACCTCTGGTTCCACTGCCTGATCCTGCTCGCGCGCCACGGCCTCGGGCCCGGCGACGTGCTCGCCGAGCTGCACCGGCGCGAAGGCATTTCGGGCATCGACGAGAAGGCGGCGAGGAAGAAGCGGTGAGCGATCCGGACTGTCTTTTCTGCAAGATCGTGCGCGGCGAGATTCCCTCGAAGAAGGTGTACGAGGACGAGGACGTGCTCGCCTTCCACGACGTGCGGCCGGTCGCGGCCGTGCACTTCCTCCTCATCCCGAAGGCGCACGTGCCGACCATGTACGAGGTGAACATGACGCACCATCGTGCGCTCGGCAAGATGCTGGCGCTGGCCGGCGAGCTGGCGCGCAAGGAGGGCGCCACCGACGGCTTCCGCAGCATCATCAACACCGGGCGGGTGGGCCACCAGGAGGTGTATCATGTGCACATGCATGTGATCGGTGGGCCGCATCCGCTCGGCCCGATGATCCTGAGACAAAAGTAGGAGGGAATATGGGCTCGTTCAGCATCTGGCACTGGCTGATCGTCCTCGTCATCGTGATGCTGATCTTCGGCACCAAGAAACTGCGCAACATCGGTGCGGATCTCGGCGGCGCGGTGCGCGGCTTCAAGGACGGCATGCGCGAAGGCGGCGACAAGGCGGCCGACGGCGCGCCGCAGGTCACCGGCAAGACGGTCGAGGGCGAGGTCAAGAGCAGGACCGAGACCAAGGCCTGAGCGGCCTTCGCCGAGACTGCTGACGGGCGCCTGCGGGCGCCCTTTGTTTATCCGGGGTCCCCATGTTCGATATCGGATTCTCTGAGTTGATGGTGATCGCGCTGGTGGCGCTGATCGTGATCGGCCCTGAGCGCCTGCCGCGCGTCGCGCGCACCCTCGGCCACCTCGCCGGGCGGCTGCAACGCTACGTCTCCGACGTCAAGGCGGACATCAGCCGCGAGGTCGAGCTCGACGAGCTGCGCAACATGCGCGATTCGATGCAGGAGGCGGCTTCAGGATTCGAGTCGTCGGTCAACACGGAACTGCAAAAGACCGAGGCGGAGCTGAATCAGGCGGCGGAGGGGAAAGTGGAGGCGCCGGTTCCGCCGGCGCCAGAGCAGACGCCGGTTTCGCCGTCGCCAGAATCAGCGACGGCGATCGAAGAAAAGCAAAAGCAGTGAGTACGCAAGAGACGTTCGTTTCCCATTTGATCGAGCTGCGGCAGCGGCTGATGCGGGCGCTGTTCGCGGTTGCCGCGGCGTTCGTCGTGCTGTTCATCTGGCCCGGATCCGGGCCGATCTACGATTTCCTCGCCGCGCCTTTGCTGCAGGCCCTGCCGGAGGGCACCAGGATGATCGCCACCGGCGTGATCACGCCTTTCATGGTGCCGATGAAGGTGACGGCGCTGGTGGCGTTCATGGTGGCGCTGCCCTACGTGCTCTACCAGACCTGGGCTTTCGTGGCCCCCGGCCTGTACGAGCACGAGAAAAAGTTCGCGCTGCCGATCGTGGTGCTGAGCACGGTGCTGTTCCTGCTCGGCGTCGCCTTCTGCTACTACTTCGTGTTCGGCAAGGTGTTCACGTTCATCAACAACTTTGCGCCGAAATCCATCACCCCGGCGCCGGACATCGAGGCCTATTTCAGTTTCGTCATCACCATGTTCCTCGCCTTCGGCGTGACCTTCGAGATCCCCATCGTGGTGATCCTGCTGGTGCGTTTCGGCGTGGTGGGCGTGGACAAGCTCAAGCAAGCGCGGCCCTACGTGATCGTCGGCGCCTTCGTGGTGGCGGCCGTCATCACGCCGCCGGACGTGCTGTCGCAGTTCATGCTGGCGGTGCCGATGTGCCTGCTGTACGAGGCGGGGCTGTTCTTCTCCCGCTTCGTCGGCACGCGCGCCAAGGCGGCGCAGCCGGAACAGTCGCCTCTGCGGTAGACTGGCGCCCCTCGAAAACCCGATCCTGCTGGAGCAAGCATGAAACGCAAATACGGCGCCGCACTGGCGCGCGAATCGATCGCCGAGCAGCGCATGCGCGAGAGCGCCACGGCAGCCGGCGACAACAGCTTCAATTTCGGCTCCGTGAAGCACAAGGGCGCCATCGGCCGCGGCAAGAAGCGCGGCAAGGCCTACCGCGCCGGCAAGTAGTTGTAGGGTGGGCTTGACCCCACCCTACCGACGGTTGAACAGCGCGGCCGCGCGCAGCTTGCCGACGATGCCGGTGGGGAAGTAGTACACGCACAGGATGAACAGCACCCCGAGCCACAGGAGCCAGCGGTCCGGGTGCAGCAGCGCGGGCAGCAACGGCACTCCGGCGAGTGCCCCGCTCGCCAGCTTCATCAAGTCGTGCAGGTAATTCTGCGCCACCACGAACAGCGTCGCGCCGAGCGCCGCGCCGTACATGGTGCCCATGCCGCCGATCACCACCATCAGCAGGATGTCGATCATGATGTTGAAGGACAGCGTGGTGTCGGGCCCGGTGTAGCGCAGCCAGATGGCGTACAGGATGCCCGCGACGGTGGCGACCAGCGCAGCGATGCAGTTGGCCGCCGTGCGGTAGAACACCGTGCGCGTGCCGATGGCCTCGGCGCGGAACTCGTTCTCGCGGATCGACAGCAGCACGCGGCCGAAGGGCGAATTGACGATGCGCAGCAGCAGCAGGAACAGCGCGAGCGCCACCGCGAACACGAGGTAGTAACTGGCGATGCGTCCGGTGATCTCCACGCCGAACAGCGGCGCCTCCAGCAGCTTGTTGCCCGGCAGCAGCACGCCGGGCAGGCGGTAGTTGAGCCCGTCCTCGCCGCCGGTGAGCCAGGAAAGCTGCGAGGCGAGGATCTGGAAGAAGGAGGCCACCGCGAGCGTGATCATGGCGAAAAAGATCGCGCGCACGCGCAAGGACAGCAGCCCGACGGCGAAGGCGAGCACCACGGACAGCGCCAGCGCGGCGATCGAACCGAGCGCGAGGCTGCCCCAGGTCGGTCCGAGCTTCGCCGCGGCGATGCCCGCGCCGTAGCCGCCGATGCCGAAGAACATGGTGTGCGCGAAGGACACGATGCCGGTGTAGCCGAGCAGCAGGTCGTAGCTTGCCACCAGCAGGATGAACACCATGACCTTGGCGGCGACATCGAGCGACCGCGTGCCCGGGAACAGGAACGGCGCCAGCAGCAGTCCCAGCAGGATCACGACCAGCACCGCCGCCAAGACGCGGCTGCGCGGGGTGTCGCCGGAAAGGAGCTTGTGCAGCATCAGCTCTTGCCGACCGGGTACAGGCCGTTCGGCCGCCACAGGAGCACCAGCACCATCAGCAGGATGTTCGAGCCGAGCGCGAGCTTGGGCGCGACGTAGCCGATGTAGTTGGCGATCAGGCCGACCAGCAGCGCGCCGACGAAGCAGCCGCCCACCGAGCCGAGGCCCCCGATGATGATGACGATGAAGATCACCACCATCATCTGCATGCCCATCTGCGCGTTGACCGACTCCTGGTACATGGCCCACATCACGCCGCCCAGTCCCGCGAGGCCGCTGCCGGCGACGAACACGCCCACAAACAGGCGGCGAATGCGGTAGCCAAGCGATTCCACCATCTCGCGGTTCTCGACGCCGGCGCGGATCAGCAGGCCGATCCTCGTGCGTGCGAGCAGCAGCCACATCGCGGCGAATACGGCGAGCCCCACCAGCACCGCGAGCAGCCGGTAGCGCTCGATGGCCACGTCGCCGAAGATGATCGAGCCGGTGAAGGTCGCCGGCCGCGGCAGCGGGATGATGTCCGGGCCCCACACCACGTGGATCAGCTGCTCGCACACGATCAGCCCGCCCATGGTGACCAGGATCTGCTTCAGGTGGTCGCCGTACACCGGCCGGATCACCACGCGCTCGAAGAACAGGCCCAGCGCGCCGGCGAGCACGATCGCCGCGAGCACCGCGGGCAGCATGGCGGAAAGGTTGGCGGCGATGCTGGGTTCCTGCATCGGGCCCTTCATTCGCACCAGCACGGAAGCGGCGGCGTAGGCGCCCACCGAGATGAAGGCGCCGTGGGCGAAATTCATCACGTCCATCAGGCCGAACACCAGCGTCAGGCCCGAGGCCATCATGAAGATCATCATGCCCATGGCGAGCCCCGCCACCGTGAGCGTCACCCAGGTGGGCGCGCTGCCCACCAGCGGCAGGGCCGCCAGCATCAGCGCCCCGAGCAGCCCCAGCGGGATCCAGTCGATGCGCCGCGCGGCGTTCACTGGTGCGCCTCGAGCGACAGGCCGAGCAGCTGCGTCTGCAGCGCTTCGTCCGCTGCCAGCGCGGCCATCGCGCCGGTGTGCACGATGCGGCCGGAATCCATCACTGCCACCGTGTCGCCCAGCGACCTGGCGAAATGGAAGTTCTGCTCCACCACCAGGATGCTGGTTTCGGTGCGCTTCAATTCCCGGAACGCTTCGATCATGTTGATGATGACCGCGGGTGCAAGCCCCTTGGTGGGCTCGTCCACCAGCAGCAGGCGCCGCGGCTCGACGATGGCGCGCGAGATCGCCAGCATCTGCTTCTGGCCGCCGGAGAGCGTGCCGGCGAGCCCGTGCCAGAACGTCCTCATCGCCGGGAACAGACCGAAGATCCACTGCAGGCGCTTCTCGTCGAGCGCCTTGCCGCGCGCCGCGAGCAGCAGGTTCTCCCGCACCGTGAGGCCGGCGAAGATGCCCATGTTTTCCGGCACGTAGGCGATGCCGAGGCGGGCGAGATCGGGCGTCGGGGTTCGCGTGACATCCCTGCCGTCGTAGCGGATCGCGCCCGCCGAGGCGCGCCAAAGGCCCATCACGGTCCTCAGGCAGGTGGTCTTGCCCGCGCCGTTCCTGCCGAGCAGCATGGTGAGGCCGCCGCGCGGCACCTCGAAGTCCACCCCCTGCAGGATGTGGTACTGGCCGATGTGGGTGTTGACCCCGGCGAGCGAGAGCAGGGCCTCAGCCATGGCGGCTCACTCCCAGGTAGGCTTCCTGCACGATCGGGCTCGCGATCACCGCGGCAGGCTCGCCATCGGCGACCAGCTGCCCCTGGTGCAGCACGATGATGCGATCGGCCAGCGAGCGCACCACGTCCATCTTATGCTCGACCAGCAGCACCGTCTTGTCGCCCTGCGCCTTGAGCTGCTGGATGAGCTCGAGGATGACCGGCACCTCGGCCACGCTCATGCCGGCGGTGGGCTCGTCGAACATGAACACTTCGGGCTCGAGGGCCAGCAGGATCGCCACCTCGAGCTTCCTCTGGTCGCCGTGCGGCAGCGTGGAGGCGACGAGCCCGCGCTTGTCGGCGAGCGCCACGCGGCGCAGGAAATGTTCCGCCTTCTCGATCAGCTCGAGGTGGCTGCTCCACATCGACAAGAAGTCCTTGCCGGTCCCGGCGCGCGCCTGCACCGCCAGGCGCACGTTCTCCAGCACGGTAAGGCGCGGAAACAGGTTGGTGAGCTGGAACGCGCGCCCGATGCCGCGCTTGGTGCGCTGCGCGACGCTCAACGCACCGATATCCTCGCCGAATAGCGAGACGCGCCCGGCGCTCGCCTTCAACTGCCCGGAGATCAGGTTGAAGTAGGTGGTCTTGCCCGCGCCGTTCGGGCCGACGATCGCGGTCAGCGTGCCCGGCCGGAAGGCGCAGGAAACCCCATCCACCGCCACGTGGCCGCCGAAGCGGATCGTCAGGCCGTGCGTTTCCAGGACCGGGTGCTCGGCCGAATTCATCGGGATGTCGTAGGGTGGGCCTTGGCCCACCACCTGGTGGGCCAAGGCCCACCCTACATCACTACCGCTTGTTGCGAATTGGAACCTTCATCTCTTCAGGCTTGATCTCGCGCACCAGCACCGGGACCGCCCACGCGAGGCCCGGGTCGACCCTGATCTTGAAGTGGTACATCGATTGCATCGCCTGATGGTCTTCCTTGCGGAAGGTCATGCGGCCCTTGGGCGTGTCAAAGGACAGGCCCTCCATCGCGGCGATCAGCTTCTCGGTATCCGTTGAACGGGCTTTTTTCAAGGCCTCGACAATCGCGATTCCCGCCGACATGCCCCCGGCGGTGAAGAAGTCGGGCGGGCTCTTGAAGCGGCTGTAGTGTTCCGCGACCAGCCACTTGTTCACCGGGTTCTGCGGGATCTCGTAGTAGTAATAGGTCGCGCCCTCCATGCCGGGCAGCGCCTTGTAGGCTGCAAGCGCGGGCAGGATGTTGCCGCCAGTGACGATCTCGATGCCGAAGCGGCCGGGATTCAGCTCCGCGATCTTGAACGGGTTGCCGCCGCCGCCCGCCCAGATGATGAAGATCACCTTGCGGCCGGGCCGGTCCTTGAGCGCGTTGAACAGGCGCTCCGCAGGCGCGGTAAAGTCGTTGGTGGCGACCGGCGCGTACTCCTCGTGCACGACCTGTGCGCCGGTGCCGGCGAGCGCGTCCTTGAATGCCTTCACGCCGTCGCGGCCGAAGGCGTAGTCCTGCGCCAGCGTGGCGATTGAAGTATTCGGCTTGCCCGCCGCCACCGCGTTGGAGATCGCGTCCTGCGACGAGGAGCGGCCGGTGCGGAAAATGTATCGATTCCACTTGTCGCCGGTGATCGAATCGGCGACCGCAGGCTCGACCAGCAGGATCTTCTTGTATTCCTCCGCTACCGGCAGCATGGCGAGCGCCACGCCCGAGCCCGTGGGGCCGACTGCGAGGTCCACCTTGTCGTCGCCGTAAGCGGCGGCGAGTTGCGCCTTGCCCACGTCGGGCTTGAACTGGCTGTCCTTCTCGATGACCACGATCTTGCGGCCCAGCACTTCCATCTTGCCGCCGGTGGCATATTCCAGGCCCATCATCAGGCCGGTTTGCGTCTGCTTGGCGTAGGCCTCGAGCACCCCGGTCTTGTCGTAGATGTGCGCGATCTTGATCTCCTTCGCCTGGGCGAAGGCCAGGGTGGCGGAGGCGGCCAGAAGCGGCGCGACCAGCCAATGCGTAAGGCGTTTCATGCTTTCTCCTAGGGTTGAAAGTTCCAAATCGGGGTCAGACCCCGATCATTCCCGCGCCTGCGGTTTCGGGCGGCGCCCGACCGTGACCGACACTTCGAGCGCCTGCGCCTGGCGCCGGAGCTTCATCTTCGCGCTCGAGCCGGGCTGCAGCACCGCCACCAGGTTGAGCATGCTCTGCGGGCCCGACACCGGCGCGTCGTTGATCGCGGTGAGCACGTCGCCCGGCTTCACGCCCGCCTTGTCCGCCGGACCGCCGCGCAGCACGCCGGCGATGATCGCGCCGCGCGCGTCGG
>JBGQFF010000059.1:0-14298 GCA_041496745.1 Gammaproteobacteria bacterium | reverse complement strand
GTGGTGGGCTTCCTCGGTGAGCATGAAGCGGCAAGTGCGCGACAGCGGGTCGAATGCCGACTCGGCCAGGCTCTTCAGCTGGTACTTGCCGTCGCGATCGGTGAAGTAAGTGAAGCAGTAGAACGACAGCCAGTCCGAGATCGGCTCGTTGAAGGTGGTGAGGATGCGCGGCTTGTCGGCGTCGCCCGAGTGCCGCGCCAGCAGCTCCTCGGCTTCCTCGCGGCCGTCGCGGCCGAAATAGGCGTGCAGCAGGTACACCATGGCCCACAGGTGGCGGCCTTCCTCGACGTTCACCTGGAACAGGTTCCTCAGGTCGTAGAGCGAGGGGCAGGTGTGGCCGAGCTGCCTTTGCTGCTCGACGGAGGCGGGCTCGGTGTCGCCCTGCGTGACGATCAGCCGGCGCAGCGTGGAGCGGAATTCGCCCGGCACCTGCTGCCAGGCGGGCTGGCCCATGTTGTCGCCGAAGCCGATCTTGCGCTCGGGCTGCGGGTCGGCGAGGAAGATGCCCCAGCGGTAGTCCGGCATCTTCACCGTGCCGTAGGTCGCCCAGCCCGCCGCGTCGACCGAAGTGGCGGTGCGCAGGTAGACGTCGGACTTCTGGAAGTCCGTCGGCCCCATGCCCTGCCACCATTCGAGGAAGTGCGGCTGCCAATGTTCGAGTGCGCGCTGCAGCGTGCGGTCGTTGGCCAGGTTGACGTTGTTGGGGATCTTCTCGCTGTAATTAATTCCGGACATTTATATCTCCCGTACGGTGGGCCAGCGGCCCACCCTACACCCGCTCTCTGTTGAATTTGGCTTTCGCCCCGGTGCCGTACACTTTCAGCGCGCCCTGCTCGCCGACGGCGTTGGGGCGGATGAAGATCCAGTTCTGCCAGGCGGACAGGCGCCCGAAGATGCGCGTCAGCATGTTCTCACGGCCGCTGAAGCGCAGGCTCGCTTCCATGCCGGTGAGCGCGTCGGGCGACAGGCTGGCGCGCTCCTCGATGGCGATGCGCACCTCGTCTTCCCAGTCGATGTCGTCGGGCGTGGCGGTGACCAGGCCGAGCTTGCCCGCTGCCTTGGCGTCGAGCGGCTTGCCACGTTCCAGGGGCGGCACTTCGCCGCAATAGCGCGCGCTGAGCCGCGCTTCGCCGCTCACCATCGGGTAGGTCCCGAAATTGAGCGCAGACAGGGCGATGCTGGCGCCGTTCCCGGCGTCCAGCATGAAGCTGCGGTCTGCGGCGAGCGCGAGTTCCATCAGCGTGCCGGCGAAGCACGAGCCGGGCTCGATCACGGCGAAGATGGAGCGCGAGGTCACGTCCAGGCGCGCCAGCGTGCGCCGCAGGTATCCCAGGGTCTCGCGCACGAACCAGTCGGCCGCGTTCTTTTCCAGCAGCGCGTCCAACTCCAGCACGCGCGCCGCATCGCCTCTGGTCTTCAGGATCCACAGGCCGATGTCGAGCTGGTTGTGCCTCAGCTCGAGGATCGTGCGGTCCAGCTCGCGCGCGAGGCGCAGCGGATACCAGTCGGCGCTGCGCTCGAGCTGCACGCTGTCCGGCCCGCGCACCGTGATCTCGGCGGTGCTCGTCGACGGATCGATCTGCACGTGGACGATGCGATTCTCGCCCAGTGGCGTGAGCGCCACGCCCTGGCCGCCGGGGCGATCCGAAAGCTTCGCCAGTTCCAGGGCGCGCGCCCTGACCTTCTCCCGGAACTCCTGCGGCTTCGCGGTGTGGTCCACCAGCTTCCATTGCTGCGCGCGGTCGGCGCGCACGCCCTCGGCCGTGGTGCAGAACACGTCCGCCAGGTCGCGGCGCACCTTCCTCTTGTCCACGATGCGCGTCAGGCCGCCGGTGCCCGGCAGCACGCCGAGGAGGGGCACTTCCGGCAGGCTCACCGTGCTGGAGCGGTCGTCCACCATCAGGATCTCGTCGCAGGCGAGCGCCATTTCGTAGCCGCCGCCCGCGGTGGTGCCGTTCAGCGCCGCGAGGAACTTGAGGCCCGAATGCCGGCTCGCGTCCTCAATGCCGTTGCGCGTCTCGTTGGTGAACTTGCAGAAGTTCACCTTCCAGGCGTGCGAGCTGGTGCCGAGCATGTAGATGTTGGCGCCCGAGCAGAACATGCGGCTCTTGCCGCTGGTGATCACCACGGCTTTCACCTCGGGATGCTCGAAGCGGATACGGTTGAGCGCGTCGTGCAGCTCGATGTCCACGCCGAGGTCGTAGGAATTGAGCTTGAGCTTGTAGCCGGGCACCAGGCCCTTGTCCTCGGCGATGTCCAGGGTGAGGGTGGCGACGGGCCCGTCGCAGGATAACTTCCAGTGGTTGTACTGCTCTGGCGAGGTGTCGAAGCTGACCTGCATCATGTCTCCCTCGCGGCGAGCGCGCGCAGCTCCGCCAGGTTCTGCCGGACCGTGCGCCCGGAAGTGTCCAGTACCGCGTCGGCGCGCGCGTAGAGCCTGCCGCGGTCCGCGAGCAGGCGCCGGATTTCCTCCAGCGCCGCCGGGCTGCCCTTGAACGGCCGCATGTCGCCCTGCGCCATCACGCGCTGCATGTGCTCCTCCGCCGTGGCCTTGAGCCACACGCAGGTGCAGTGGTCGAGCAGCAGGTTGTAAGTGTCGGGGTCGGTCACCAGGCTGCCGCCGGTGGCGATCACCGCGCGCGAGGTCTGCTGCAGCACGCGCGCCAGCGCCTTGCGCTCGAAGCGGCGGAAGGCCTCCTGGCCGTAGAGCGAGAACACTTCGCCGAGCGGCGCGCCGGCTTCCTTCTCCACCTCGCGGTCGAGCTCGACAAACGGCACCTCGAGCGCCTGCGCGAGCTTCGCGCCGAGCGTGGACTTGCCGGCGCCGCGCAGGCCGAGGAGGGCGATGCGGGTGTCCTTCGCCGCGGCGCCGTGCTCGCGCACCAGCACCTCGACCGGCACCTGCATGGCGTGCGCGAGCTTGCGCAGCAGCAGCACCGAGATGTTGCCCCGGCCCGCCTCGAGCTGCGCGAGGTAGCGCTCGGAGACATCCGAGGCGCCAGCCAGCGCCTTGCGCGTCATCGAGTGCGCGGCGCGCCAGGCGCGCACGCGGCCGCCGAGGCGGCCAAGGTAGGCGGCTGCGGCCTGGTCTTCGCGGTGCAGCGTGCTCGGCGGTGCGCCCATGCGTTATAGTGCTTGCCTGATGGAAGAGGCTGCATTATAGTGTGCGGCGCATGAAAATCAACATCCTCGTCGGCACCATGACCGGCACGGCCCAGATGTGCGCCCAGGAGATGGAGCTCGCGCTGGACGGCGACGACGTCAAGGTCGCCACCCTGCTGATGGACAAACTCGAGCCCTCGGTCTTCGCCGACCGCGAGGCGGCGTACTTGATCTGCACTTCCACCTACGGGCAGGGCGACGTGCCGGACAACGCCAAGGCGCTGTACGAGGCGCTGTGCAGCCGCAAGCCGGACCTGGCGGGGGTGCGCTACGGCGTGTTCGGCCTGGGCGACCGTACCTACGCCGAGACCTACAACTTCGGCGGCAAGCGCTTCGACGAGATCCTGTCCAGCCTCGGTGCGGAGCGCATCGGGGAGCGCTACACCAACGACGCCTCGAGCGGCACGCTACCCGAGGAGATCGCCGTGGAGTGGGCGCAGCAGTGGGTCGAAAAGGTGCGCGAGAGGCTGGCCCAGACGGCGTAGGGTGGGCCCCGGCCCACCCTACAATTGGGGCTAAGGAGGAGCGTATGGAACTTTCCCGGGCCGACCATTCCGTTTCGCCGCCACGCATCCAGGTGCCGCGCGAGTACAACGCGGCCTACGACCTGATCGAGAGGAACCTGCAAGCGGGGCGTGGCGCGAAAGTCGTGTTTCACGACGACGCGGGCTCGATCACCTACGCCCAGCTCGCGGAGCGGGTGAACCGCTTCGGCAGCGGGCTGCTGGCGATGGGCCTGCGCATGGAAGACCGCGTGCTGCTTGCGCTGCACGACACCATCGATTTCCCGATCGCGTTCCTCGGCGCGATCCGCGCCGGGATCATCCCGGTGGCGGTGAACACCTTGCTCACCAGCAAGGACTTCCAGTACATGCTGTCCGACAGCAGGGCGAAGGTGCTCATCGTTTCGGAAGCGCTGCTGCCGAAGTTCAAGCCGGTTCTCGACGGGCTGCCGTTCCTAGAGCACGTCATCGTTTCGGGCTCTTCCTTCAACGACGTGCTGGCGAAGGGTCAATCCCAGCTCGCGCCCGCGCCGACCACGCGCGACGACGCCTGCTTCTGGCTCTACTCCTCGGGCTCGACCGGCATGCCCAAGGGCACCGTGCACGCGCACTCGAGCATGATCGAGACCGCCGAGCTGTATGCGCGCGGCGTGCTGGGGATCGCGGAGTCGGATGTCGTGTTCTCGGCGGCGAAGCTGTTCTTTGCCTACGGCCTCGGGAACTCACTGTCTTTCACCCTCGCCGTGGGCGCGACCTCGGTGCTGATGGCGGAGCGGCCCACGCCGGCTGCCGTGTTCAAGCGTCTCACGCAGCGCAAGCCCACGCTGTTCTACGGCGTGCCAACTCTTTACGCGGCGATGCTCGCCGATCCGGCGTTTCCGAAAAGGGAGGCGCTCGCGCTGCGCATCTGCGTTTCGGCGGGCGAGGCACTGCCGCCGCAGATCGCGAAGAGTTTCAAGGAGAAGACCGGGCTCGACATCCTGGACGGCATCGGCTCGACCGAGATGCTGCACATCTTCCTCTCCAACCGGCCGCAGGAGTTCCGCCACGGTACTACCGGGAAGGCGGTGGCTGGATATGAATTGAGGCTGGTGGACGAGCAGGGCGACCTGGTGAGGCAGGGCGAACTGGGTGAACTCGAGATCTCGGGCCCGACCAGCGCGATGTACTACTGGAACAACCGCGCCAAGAGCCGTTCCACGTTCACCGGGGCATGGACCAA
The DNA here is from genome assembly GCA_041496745.1 of Gammaproteobacteria bacterium. GTDB lineage: Bacteria > Pseudomonadota > Gammaproteobacteria > Burkholderiales > SG8-39 > JAABQT01. The sequence continues at coordinate 9,411 of JBGQFF010000059.1, read as the reverse complement.
GAGCGGCGACAAGTACACGCGGGACGCCGACGGCTTCTACGTCTACGGCGGCCGCACCGACGACATGCTGAAGGTGGGCGGGATCTGGGTGTCGCCGGCGGAGGTGGAGGCGGCGCTGGTGTCGCACGGGGCGGTGCTCGAGGCGGCGGTGGTCGGCAAGGAAGACGAGCAAAAGCTGGTGAAGCCAAAGGCCTACGTGGTGCTCAAGCCGGGCGCCAAGGCGACCGACGAGGAGCTGAAGGCGCACGTGAAAGCGAAGCTCGCGCCGTACAAGTATCCGCGCTGGATCGAGTTCGCGACGGAGCTGCCGAAGACGGCGACGGGGAAGATCCAGCGATTCAAGCTGCGCACGTGAACCCACTCGCGCTTTCCACTTCGTCGGCGCAGGCGCGGGACGCCTACCTTGAGGGCCTTGCGCTTCTGCTCGCAGCGAAGCCGCTGCCGGAAAAGGCTTTCGCGCGGGCGGCGGCGGCGGATCCCCAATTTGCGCTGGCGCATGCCGGCGAAGCGCGCGCGCTGTTCCTGATTGCCAAAGTCCTTGAAGCGAAAGCCGCGGCCCTGATGGCGCGCGAGCTGGCGAAGAACTTGCCGCAGAGAGAGCGCAACAACGTCGAAGTCGTCCTGCTCACCATAGAAGGAGTTCCCGCCAAGGCCTACGCCCTCGCGCGCGAGCACCTGAAGCAATACCCCCGCGACGCGATGGTCCTCGCTCCGTGCACTGGCGTCTTCGGCCTGATCGGCTTCAGCGGCCGCAAGGGCCGCGAACAGGAGATGCGGCAACTCATGGAAGAACTCGCGCCGCACTGGGGTGAAGACGCCTGGTTCCTGAGCCAACTCGCATTCGCGAGAGTGGAGTCGGGCGACACGAAGGGCGCGAGGAAGCCGATCGAGCGCTCCCTCGAACTCGACCCGCGCAGCGCCCACGGCGCGCACGTGATGGTGCACGTGCACTACGAAGCCGGCGAAAAAGTGGCCGGGCTGAAGTTCCTGCAAAAGTGGCTACCGGACTACGCGCGCGAAGGGCTGCTGCACTGCCACCTCAACTGGCACGTGGCTCTTTGGCACATGGAGTTGGGCGACCACGAAGCCGCGATGCGCACCTATCTCAAGGGCGTGCACCCGGGCGCCTCCTGGGGCCCGCCGATCAACACCATCAGCGATGCCGCCTCCTTCCTTTGGCGCTGCGAGCTCAACGGCCGGCCGCGCGACTACGGCCGCTGGCGCGAGGTGAGCGAGTACGGCACAAAGAACTTCCCATCCGCCGGCCTCGCTTTCGCCGACGTGCACCGCGCGCTCGCCTATGCGGCCACCGGAGACGCGATCGCGCTCGAGACGCTGCTCGGCCAGCTGCGGGAGCGCGAGAGGGCGGGCAAGCTTCTCGCCGGCCCCATCGTCCCCGCGCTGGCGGAAGCCTTCGGCGCCTTCGCCAGGAAGGACTACCTGAAGGCGGTGGCGCTGATGCAGCCCTGCATGCCGGAGCACGAAAGGATCGGCGGCAGCCGCGCCCAGCGAAGGCTGATCGAGCTCACGCTGGCTGCCGCGCGCGCGCTAAACTAAAGGGAAGGAAGCACATGGCACAACCCAACGAACGGCGCGGCACGGATCCGAGCATGGATCCGGCGGCGCTCTACCTGGAGGAAGTCTTCACGGACCGGCGCGTGGGCACCATCCGGCGGCTCACGCCGGTGAAGCCCGACGCCACCACCGACGTCGGCCGCCCGGTGCTCTACGTGGGCGAGACGCAGGTGATGACGCAGGTCGGCACACTGCCGATCGCGTTCGAGATCCCGGTGGCGACGCTGGAGGAGGCGGGAAAGCAGTTCGGGCCGCTCGCCAAGGAGGCCATCGAGCGCACCATGAAGGAACTGCAGGAGCTGCGCCGCCAGGCGGCCTCGTCCATCGTCGTGCCGCAGGGCGGAATGCCGGGCGGCGGCATGGGCGGCCTCGGCGGTGCGGGCGGCGGCGGGAAGATCCAGCTGCCCTGAGCAGGCGCTAGCCGGGCTTGGCGGCGTCCGGCGGCGGGGAGCCTGGGGGCGGCGGCGGAGGCGGCGGCGGGTATGCGCCGCGGCGCGGCCTGCCCGGTTCGGTGCGGGACTGCGACGCTGCGACCGGCACCTTGTGGCCTTTCGCGTACATGCATTGCTGATAGCCGACGTCGTAGCGCCACTGCGCGTTGCGCGCCGAGCTTTGCGAGGCGCCCGCGCCCGCCATCGAGCCGAACAGCAGACCCGTGCCGGCGCCGAACGCCGCGCCGCTGCGCCCGTCGATGATCCCGCCCGCCACGGCGCCTATCGCGGTGCCGACCACCGCGCTCTTCGCCGCGCTGTCGATGGCCGCCTGGTCAGGCGTGGTCCCGCCGAGCTGCGAGCTGGCGTACTGCCGGCAATCCTGCTCGTCCGCGCGGAACTGCTCGAAGCTCTTGTTGCTGCCGGGCAGCACCAGCACGCTGGGGCCGCTGGGCACGCTGGCGCAGGCGCCCAGCACCAAGGCCGCGCCGAGGCTCAGCGCGACGGTGGATACGGTACGACGCGTTGCCATGGAGTGGGGCACTCCTTCACGTAGGGGAAGTAGGTATTCGAATCGCGACAGAAATACCAGTACTGCGACGGGTCCTGGCCGGGCGCGGACTCGCCCTCGCCCTTTTCAACGTAGATGGTGGGCTCGGCAGGCACTCCGGCGCGCGGGTAGTAGTAATAAGGTGGCGGGTAATTCCAATAGGGCCAGTACCCCCAGCCGATGGGGAAGCCGAAGCCGACAACGACACGGCTATGGCTGTGACTGTGCCCCCATCTCTGGGCTTGCGCGCCCGGGGCCAACGCCATGGCCAGAAGTGCGGCAAGCGCCGCGACGATCGTAGATGCTTTGCCCATTGTCATACCGTTCCCGCCTATGCTAGCCCTGGAAATCCGTGGCAGGGGTAACAAGTTGTAACCTTGTGGCAGTTTAGCCAATGGGGTGCCCATGAAAATCCTTGCAGTTCTGGTGTCGGCATTGGTGGCAGGCAGCGCCGGCGCCCAGGTCACGGTGCAGGAGTACCCGCTGCCCCCGCGCGTCGGCGCGCACGACGTCTGGGCCGATCCGGCGCCTGGCGGGCCGGTGTGGTTCTCGGCGCAGCGCAGCGGCGAGCTCGGCCGCCTCGAGCCGAAGTCCGGCAAGGTCGAGATGATCCCGCTCAGCTCCAGGTCCTCGCCGCACGGCGTGATCCTCGGCGCGGACGGCGCTCCGTGGCTCACCGATGGCGGCCAGAACGCGATCGTGCGCGTCGATCCGAAAACTCGCGAGGTGAAATCCTGGCCCCTGCCGGAGGGCACCGGCTACGCCAATCTCAACACCGCGATCTTCGACCGGGCGGGCATCCACTGGTTTACCGGCCAGAGTGGCTACTACGGCCGCCTCGATCCGAGAACGGGAGACCTGAAGGTCTTCGAAGCGCCGAAAGGCCGCGGTCCATACGGCATCCACGTCACGCCGGACGGCACCGTCTATTACGCCTCGCTTGCGGGCTCGCACATTGCCCGGCTCGACGGGGCGACCGGCAAGGCCGCCGTGATCGAGCCTCCGACGCGCGGCCAGGGCGCGCGCCGCGTTTGGTCGGATTCGAAAGGGTCCGTCTGGGTGGCCGAATGGAACTCCGGGCAGCTCAGCCGCTACGACCCGAAGTCGGGCGCATGGGCACAGTGGAAGGCACCGGGGGCGAGTCCTCGGGTGTATGCCGTCTACGTGGATGAGACGGACAAGGTTTGGGTTGCGGAGTGGTCGGCGCAGGTCATGCTGCGCTTCGATCCGGCGACGCAGAAATTCGAGAGCTTCAGGTCGTCGAGCGCGACGGCCAACGTGCGCCAGATCCACGGGCGCAAGGGCGAGGTCTGGACGCCGGAATCCGCGGCCGACAAGCTCGTCGTGTATCGCTACAAGTAGCCTGCGCAACCGCGCCATGCACATCGCCGTCCTCGGCGCCGGCCCCGCCGGCCTGCTTTTTTCGCTCCTCGCCAAGCGCAGAACCCCGCGCTGGCGCATCGAAGTCCATGAGCAGAACCCGCCGGACGCCACCTTCGGCTTCGGCGTGGTGTTCTCCCAGGGCGCGCTCGCCTTCCTCGAGCGCGACGCCCCCGACCTGCACGCCAAGCTGTCCGCGCGCATGGAGTCCTGGCCGATGCAGCGCATCGTGCATCGCGGCACGGCGGTGGACATCGACGGCAACGGCTTTTCCGCCATCGGGCGGCTGGACCTGCTGCGCTTCCTGCAGGGGCTATGCCTCGAGGCCGGTGTAGAAATCCAGTTTGACCGCCGGCTCGACACGCCGCCGCGGGCAGATCTCCTCGTCGGCGCCGACGGCCTGAACTCGGTGGTGGGGCAGGGCAAGGGATTCGAGCCGCAGGTCGAGTGGCTGAGCAACAGGTTCGTCTGGTACGGCACTGCGCAGCGCTTCGATTGCCTGACGCTCACCTTCCGCGAAAACGAGCACGGCGCCTTCGTCGCCCACCACTACCGCTACAGCCCGGAGATGAGCACGTTCCTCGTCGAATGCGGCGCCGCTACCTGGCAACGGGCCGGCCTCGACCGCATGGGTGACTCCGAATCGCGCGCCTACTGCGAACGGGTGTTCGCGCCCGACCTCGGCGGGCATCCCCTGGTGTCGAACAAGTCGCTCTGGCGGCAATTCCCGTTGCTCTACAACCGCCGCTGGTCGGCGGGCAACGCGGCCCTTATTGGCGACGCGCTGCGCAGCATGCATTTCTCCATCGGCTCCGGGACGCGCCTCGCCTTCGAGGACGCCATCGCACTGGACCGCGCGTTCGGCGAAGCGGGAGAGGATGTGCCGTCCGCGCTTGCGGCCTTCGAGCGCGAGCGGCGGCCGGTGGTGGAGAAGCTCTACGCGGCGGCAAGCGCCAGTTCCCACTGGTATGAGAACTTCCCGGCGCGCATGGGACGCTTCGATGCCCTGGGACTCGCCTACGACTACATGATGCGCAGCGGCCGCATGAGCGCGCAGCGCCTGCGCGCGAGCGCCCCGCGGTTCATGGCCCGGGTGGACGTTGGCGGGACTTCAGCCTAGTATTCGAACCATGGTTCAAGTATTGAACTTGAGTTCGGCCCATCCCCGCGGGGCGCGCGTGCGCCAGAGGAACGAGGCGCGGCGCATGGAGATCCTGCGCGCGGCCGCGCGCGTGTTCCGGCGCCGCGGCATCGCCGCCGCCGGCATGCGCGAGATCGCCGAGGAAGCCGGCCTCTCGCCGGGCAACCTGTACCACTACTTCTCCGGCAAGGACGAGATCCTGCTGTTCTGCCAGGAGCGGACGCTCGAGCGCATGCTCGAGTCGGTGCTGCAGGCGCGCGGCTCGGCGGCCGAGCGCCTGCGTTCGGTGCTGCACGCTCATGTGCACTGCATGCTGGACGAGCTGGAGGGCGCGACCGCGCACCTCGACGTGGAGTCGCTGCCGGCCAAGCTGCGCGCGCAGATGATCGGCAAGCGCGACGCTTACGAGCGCGCGGTGCGCGCCATCGTCGCCAGCGGCGTGAAGAGCCGCGAATTCGCGCGCTGCGACGCCGCGCTCGTCACGCGCGCCATGCTCGGCGCGGTCAACTGGACGGCGCGCTGGTACCGGCCTGACGGGCCCCAGGGACCCGACGAGATCGCGGACGCGCTGTCCGACTACCTGGTGAAGGGACTGGCATGAACGCGGTGCGCATGAAGCTGCGCGTGAACGGCGAGGAGCAGGAGGTCCTGTTCCATCCCTACAAGACGCTGCTCGAAGTGCTGCGCGAGGATCTGAACCTCACCGGCACCAAGCACGGCTGCGAGTTGGGCGAGTGCGGCGCCTGCGCCGTGCTGGTGGACGGGCAGCCGCTGCTTTCCTGCCTGGAACTGGCCCTCGAGTGCGAGGGCCGGCACATCGAGACCGTCGAAGGCCTGCAGCAGGGCGACAAGCTCCATCCGCTCCAGTCCGCGTTCGCGGACCTCGGCGGCGCGCAGTGCGGGTACTGCACGCCGGGGATCCTGATGACGGCGAAGGCGCTCCTCGACCAGGAGCCGAACCCGAGCCGCGAGCGCATCCGCGAGGCGATTTCCGGGAACCTGTGCCGCTGCACCGGCTACCAGCAGATCTACGAGTCCATCGAAGAGGCGGCGAGACGCATGAAGGAGCGCGCATGAGCGCGAAGAAGAGGACCCGCTTCGAGGTGCTGGGCAAGCCGCGCCGCCGCGTGGACGGGCGCGCCAAGGTCACGGGGCTGACGAAGTTCGCGGACGACATCGTGCTCGCGCGCATGCTGCACCTGAAGCTGCTGCGCTCGCCGCACCCGCACGCCGTGATCGAGTCCATCGATTTCACGCAAGCCGCGGCGCATCCCGGCGTGCACCTGGTGCTCACCGGCAAGGACTTCCCGATCACCTTCGGCATCCTGCCGGTGTCGCAGGACGAATACCCGCTCGCCAACGAGCGCGTGCGCTACGTCGGCGACCCGGTGGCCGCGGTAGTGGCGAAGGACGAGCAGACGGCCTGGGAAGCCTGCGAGATGATCGAGGTGAAATACCGGCCGCTCGCGACCATCTCGAATTCCGAAGAGGCGCTGGCGACCCCCGAGCCGCGCATCCACGAGCACGGCGAGCAGGGCAACATCCACCGCCTGCAGGCCTTCGAGTTCGGCGACGTGAATGAAGCGCTGGCGAAATCGGACCACGTGTTCGAGGACCTGTTCTTCTACGAGGGCAACACGCACCTGCCGCTCGAGCAGCACGCGGCGGTGGCGGCGCCCGACGGCGAGGGCAAGCTGACGCTGTGGTCCTCGACCCAGGTGCCGCACTACATCCATCGCGCGCTGGCGCGGGCGCTGCGCATGAACGCCGCCCACATCCGCGTCATCGCCTGCCCGAACGGCGGCGGCTTCGGCGGCAAGTGCGACCTGCACAACCACGAGATCGTGGTGTCGCGCGCGGCGCTGAAGCTCGGCCGGCCGGTGAAGATCTGCCTCAACCGCGAGGAAGTTTTCTACATGCACCGCGGGCGCCACCCGGTGCTGATGAAGATGCGCACCGGGGTGACGAAGGACGGCAAGCTCACCGGCATGCACGTGCAGACGCTGCTCGATGGCGGCGGCTACGGCTCCTACGGCACGGCGAGCACCTTCTACACCGGCGTGCTGCAGACGGTGACCTACGAGCTGCCGCGCTACAAGTTCGACGCCTGCCGCACCTTCACCAACAAGCCGCCCTGCGGCCCCAAGCGCGGCCACGGCACGCCGCAGCCGCGCTTCGGCCAGGAAGTGCAGCTCGACAAGATCGCGGAGACCTTGAAGAAAGACCCCGCCGACCTCCGTCTTGGCATGATCGCGAAACCGAATTCATTGACGGCGAACTGGCTGAAGATCGGCTCCATCGGCCTGGCGGAATGCATCCAGCGCGTGGTGGCGCTTTCCGACTGGAAGAACCGCTTCCGCAAGCTGCCCGAAGGACGCGGCCTCGGCATCGCCTGCAGCTCCTACCTTTGCGGCGCGGGCCTGCCGATCTACTGGAACAAGATGCCGCAGTCGGGCGTGCAGCTGCTGCTCGACCGCAGCGGGCAGGTGACGGCGTTCTGCGGCGCCACGGAGATCGGGCAAGGCTCCGACGACGTGCTCGCGGCGATCATCGCCGAGGTGCTCGGCATCGATCCCTACGACGTGCGCCTCGTCACCGGCGACACCGGCCTCACGCCGGTGGACCTCGGTTCGTATTCGAGCCGCGTCACGGTGATGATGGGCCATGCTGCGATCCAGGCAGCGGAGCGGATCCGCGAGATGCTCGCTGCAGCGGCTGCCGAACAACTCATGGCGATTCCGGACCGGCTGGTGTTCTCGCAGGGCCGCGTGTTCCTCGCCGAGGATCCCTCCAAGGGCATGAGCTTCGCCGAGGCCGTGGTGTACGCCGAAACCAAGTTCGGCACCTTGGGCTCGGTGGGCTCCTACGTTCCGCCTCGAGCCCCCGGCCGCTACAAGGGCGCGGGCGTAGGGCCTTCACCCGCCTACTCGTACACGGCTTGCGTGGTCGAGGTGGAAGTGGACAAGGCCACCGGCTGGATCAGCGTGCCCAAGGTGTGGATCGCGCACGATATCGGAAGAACCATCAATCCAGTGCTCGCGCGCGGGCAGGTGGAAGGCAGTGTCTACATGGCGCTCGGCGAAGCGCTGATGGAGGAGCAGGTGTTCCGCCGGCTGCCACCCAAGATGTCGGGCGCGCTGGTGCACAAATTCCCGTCGATGCTCGAATACAAGAGCCTCACGTCGCTGGACATGCCCGAGGTGGTGACTGAACTGGTCGAGGATCCGGATCCCAACTGCCCGTTCGGCGCGAAGGAAGTCGGCCAGGGGCCGCTGCTGCCCGTGATGCCGGCCGTGGCGAACGCGATCTACGACGCCGTCGGCGTGAGGATCGACGAAGTGCCGATCACGCCGGACAAGGTGCTCAAAGCGCTCGAGCTCAAGGCGCAGGGGAAAAACCCGCGCGTGGGGCCGGAGCAGTTCCCGCAGGTGCCTTACCCCGCACCCATCCGCGTGCTGCCGCCCTGGGAAGGCGGCGACGGCAACGAGGTGAAGAAACATGATGCGGCTGCCGTGGTTTGAGTTTCGCGCCCCGCGCACGGTCGCGGAGGCGGCGAAGATCCTCGCGGGCGAGGGCCCGCAGGCGATGCTCATCGCCGGCGGCACCGACCTGATCCCGAACATGAAGCGCCGGCATCAGTCGCCGAAGACGCTGGTGTCGTTGCGGCGCGTGGCGGAACTGAAAAAGAGCAACGGCGCGCTGGGCGCGGGCCTTACGCTTTCCGAACTGGTGCACGACGCCGCAATCAGAGATAAGTATCGCGGGCTGTGGCAGGCGGCGGCACAGATAGCGACCGTGCACCTGCGCAACATGGGCACGCTCGGCGGCAACCTGTGCCTCGATACGCGCTGCACCTATTACAACCAGAACCACGAGTGGCGCAAAGCCATCGACTTCTGCCTGAAGAAGGACGGCGACATCTGCTGGGTGGCCACCGCGAGCAAGCGTTGCGTGGCCGTGTCCTCGACCGACACCGCGCCCGCGCTGATCGCGCTCGGCGCGAAAGTGAAGCTGGTCTCCGTGCGAGGTGAGCGCGAGGTGCCGCTCGCTGCGCTCTACAACAACGACGGCATCGATTACCTGACGCGGCGCGCGGACGAGATCCTCACCGAAGTCGCCGTTCCTTCGGGCTGGACCAGCAGCTATTGGAAGCTGCGCCGGCGCGGCGCGTTCGACTTTCCGGTGCTTGGGGTCGCGGCAGCCGTGAAGCTCGCGAAGGACGGCACGGTGCAGGAGGCGAGGATCGCGCTCGGTGCGGCGGCTTCGCGGCCCTTCCTGGTGGAGAAGGGCGGAGATTTCCTGAAAGGGAAGAAGCTCACCGACGAAGCGATCGC
>JBGQFF010000058.1:0-14380 GCA_041496745.1 Gammaproteobacteria bacterium | reverse complement strand
TGGTGATGCCGGGGGACAACATCAAGATGGTGGTGACCCTCATCACGCCGATCGCGATGGAGCAGGGGCTGCGCTTTGCCATCCGCGAGGGCGGCAAGACCGTCGGCGCCGGCGTCGTCGCCAAGGTGATCGAGTAAGCGATGGAAAGCCAACGCATCCGCATCCGCCTCAAGGCGTTCGATTACCGGCTGATCGACCAGTCGGCGCTCGAGATCGTCGATACGGCCAAGCGCACGGGCGCAGTGGTGCGTGGCCCGGTGCCGCTGCCGACGCGCAAGCAGCGCTTCGACCTGCTGCGCTCGCCGCACATCGACAAGACCTCGCGCGAGCAGCTCGAGATCCGCACGCACCTGCGGCTGATGGACATCATCGACCCGACCGACAAGACCGTGGACGCGCTGATGAAGCTCGACCTGCCGGCGGGCGTGGACGTGGAAATCAAGGTCAAGTAGCGCAAAGTGCAGTGCCGGCCAATTGCAGCCGGCGCCCGGGAGTCGCTGCAGGCAGGCGCCGGGTCAAACAGAAGAGGGCTTTATGACGATTGGACTGGTCGGCCGCAAGGTCGGCATGACGCGCATCTTCACCGACGACGGCAATACGCTGCCGGTGACGGTGCTCGACGTCTCCGACAACCGCATCACCCAGATCAAGACGCCGGAGAAGGACGGCTACGCCGCCGTGCAAGTGGCATTCGGCAAGCGCCGCGCCAGCCGCGTGAGGAAGCCCCTCGCCGGCCATCTCGCCAAGGCTGCAGTCGAAGCCGGCAGGCTGCTCAAGGAATTTCGCGCCAAGGCGGAGGAACTCGCCAACCTGAAGGTCGGCGGCAAGATCGGCGCCGACCTGTTCAAGGTCGGGCAAATGGTGGACGTGCAGGGCGTCACCATCGGCAAGGGTTTTGCCGGCGTCATCAAGCGGCACCACTTCTCCTCGAACCGCGCTTCGCACGGCAACTCCCTCTCGCACAACAAGCCGGGCTCGACGGGCCAGAACCAGAGCCCGGGCCGCGTGTTCCCCGGCAAGCGCATGGCGGGCCATCTGGGCAACGTCACGCGCACAGCGCCCAATCTTGTGGTGGTGCGCGTCGATACCGAACGGCAATTGCTGCTGGTCAGGGGTTCGGTACCAGGCTCCAAGGGGCGCGACGTGGTCGTGCGCCCGGCGGCGAAGGCCTGAAGGAACGCGCCGTGGAGCTCAAGCTGATCAGCGACAAGGGCGCGGCGGGCACCACCAGCGCGCCGGACGCGATTTTCGGGCGCGAGTTCAACGAAGCCCTGGTGCACCAGGTGGTCGTCGCCTACCAGGCCAACGCGCGCATGGGCACCCGCAAGCAGAAGGAACGCAGCGAGATCGCCAAGTCGACCAAGAAACCCTGGCGCCAGAAGGGCACCGGCCGGGCGCGCGCCGGCATGGCCTCGAGCCCGTTGTGGCGCGGCGGCGGCAAGATTTTCGCCGCCAGCCCGGACGAGAATTTCTCGCATAAGGTCAACCGCAAGATGATGCGCGCCGGCATGATGTCGATCCTTTCGCAGCTGGCGCGGGAAGACCGCATCCGCGTGGTGGAGGAGTTCAAGCTGGAAGCGCCGAAGACCAAGCTGCTGGCGCAGAAGGTGAAGTCGATGGGGTTCGAAGAGGTGCTGGTGATCACCGACGAGGTGGACCCGAACCTGGAGCTGTCCTCGCGCAACCTGAGGAACGTCGTGGTGATCGCTGCGCGCCAGACCAACCCGCTCGCCCTGGTGCGCTTTCCGCACGTGCTGCTGACCCGCAAGGCGCTGGCGCGCTTCGAGGAAATGTTCAAATGAGCGCGTTGAAGAAATACGCCGCGCAGCGGCTGATGAACGTGGTGCTGGCGCCAGTGGTGTCGGAGAAGAGCACCCTGGTGGCGGACAAGAACCGCCAGTACGTGTTCCGCGTCGCCGACAACGCGACCAAACCAGAGGTCAAGGCGGCCATCGAGCTGTTGTTCAAGACCAAGGTGCAGTCGGTGACCGTGCTCAACGTAAAGGGCAAGGAGAAGCGCTTCGGGCGCTTCATGGGCCGGCGGCGCAACTGGAAGAAGGCGTACGTGCGCCTGGTGGCCGGCCAGGAAATCAATTTCGCGGCGACGGAGTAAGCCATGCCACTGATCAAGGTCAAACCCACTTCTCCCGGGCGCCGCGCGCTGGTGAAGGTGGTCACACCCGAGCTGCACAAGGGCGAGCCGCACTGGCCCCTCACCGCCACGAAATCGAGGACCAGCGGCCGCAACAACCACGGCCGCATCACCGTGCGGCACCAGGGCGGCGGCCACAAGCAGCACTACCGCATGGTGGATTTCCGCCGCAACAAGGACGGCATCACGGCGACCGTGGAGCGCCTTGAATACGATCCGAATCGCAGTTCCCACCTGGCGCTGTTGCTGTACGCCGATGGCGAGCGCCGCTACGTGCTGGCGCCCAAGGGCGTGGGCGCGGGGACGCAGCTGCTGTCCGGCGCCGAGGCGCCAATCAAGTCGGGCAATTCGCTGCCGCTGCGTAATATCCCGGTCGGCACGACGGTGCATTGCATCGAGATGCTGCCGGGCAAGGGCGCTCAGCTGGCGCGTTCGGCCGGCGCTTCGGCGCAGCTGCTCGCGCGCGAGGGCTCGTACGCCCAGTTGCGCCTGCGCTCGGGCGAGATCCGCAAGGTGCACGTCGATTGCCGCGCCACCATCGGCGAAGTCGGCAACGAAGAGCACAACCTCGAATCGATCGGCAAGGCGGGCCGCAAGCGCTGGCGCGGCATCCGGCCGACGGTGCGCGGCGTGGCGATGAACCCGATCGACCATCCCCACGGCGGCGGCGAGGGCCGCACCTCATCTGGGCAACCCCCGGTGTCTCCGTGGGGCCAGCAGTCCAAGGGATTCAAGACCCGCCGCAACAAGCGCACGCAGGTGATGATCGTGCGCGACCGGCGCACGAAATAAGGGCTAGTCATGGCACGCTCAATCAAGAAGGGTCCCTTCGTGGACCACCACCTGATGGACAAGGTCGCCGCGGCTCGCGCCGCCAACGACAAGCGACCGATCAAGACCTGGTCGCGCCGCTCGACCGTGATGCCAGAATTCATCGGACTGACCGTGGCGGTGCATAACGGCAAGCAGCACATGCCCGTCTACATCACCGAAAACATGGTCGGCCACAAACTGGGCGAGTTCGCGCTCACGCGCATCTTCAAGAGCCACTCGGCGGTGGGCAAGCGGACCGTGGAGCCGGTCGGCAGGGCGCCGGCCGGCGCGCCGGGCGCGGCGCCGGCTGCTGCGGCGCCCGCTGCGGCCCCGGCAGCCGCGCCGGCCGCGAAGAAGTAAGGAGCCGACATGGAAACCCGAGCGATTCTGCGCAGCGTGCGGCTCTCGGCCCAGAAGGGCCGCCTGGTGGCCGACATGATCCGCGGCCAGCCGGTGGACAAGGCGCTCAACATCCTTGCCTTCACGCCGAAGAAGGGCGCGGCGATCATCAAGAAGGTGCTGGAGTCGGCGATCGCCAACGCCGAGCACAACGACGGCGCCGACGTCGATGCGCTGAAGGTGAAGAGCGTGCTGGTGGAGCGCGGCTCCTTCCTCAAGCGCTTTCAGGCCCGGGCCAAGGGCCGGGGCAACCGCGTGCTCAAGCACTCCTGCAACATCTACGTCACGGTCGGAGACTGACGAGGGCTTATGGGACAGAAAATCAATCCGATCGGCTTCCGCCTGGCGGTCAACCGCAACTGGAGTTCGCGTTGGTACGCCAACAGCCGCCAGTTCGCCGGCATGCTGGCCGAGGACATCAAGGTGCGCGACTTCCTCAAGAAGAAGCTGGCGCACGCATCCGTCGGCCGCGTGCTGATTGAGCGGCCCGCCAAGGACGCGCGCATCACCATCTTCTCGGCGCGTCCCGGGGTGGTGATCGGCAAGAAGGGCGAGGAGATCGAGGCGCTAAAGGCCGAGCTGCGCCGCCTGATGGGTGTGCAGCAGGTGCACGTCAACATCGAAGAGATCCGCAAGCCGGAGATCGACGCACAGCTGATCGCCGATTCGATCGCGCAGCAACTGGAGAAGCGCATCATGTTCCGCCGCGCCATGAAGCGCGCGATGCAGAACGCGATGCGGCTGGGCGCACAGGGCATCAAGATCATGAGCGCCGGGCGCCTGAACGGCATCGAGATCGCGCGCACGGAGTGGTACCGCGAGGGCCGTGTGCCCTTGCATACGCTTCGCGCCGACATCGACTACGGTACGGGCGAGGCGAAGACCAACTACGGCGTGATCGGCATTAAAGTCTGGGTCTACAAAGGCGAAGTCATGTCCAAGGCCGAGGCGCTGGCCGCGCTGCCTGGGGCGGCGGCGGCACCGGCAGCGGCGCCGACCGAGGCGCCGACGGAGCCGCGCAAGGCGAAGAAGCCGGCACCCAGGCCCGGCGCGCGCCGTGCCCCGCCCCGGGCCAAGCCCGAGGGCGAGAGGAAGGCAGCGCCGAAAAAGCCCGAGGCTGCAGCGCCCAAGACGATCGTCAAGCGCGCCAGGAAAGTAGTCAAGGACCAAGGCGCGAAGTAGGAATAAAAAGGAACTGAGCGATGCTGCAACCCGCACGTACCAAGTACCGCAAACAGCAGAAGGGCCGCAATACCGGTGTCGCCACGCGCGGCAACAAGGTCTCCTTCGGCGAGTACGGCCTGAAGGCCGTCGGCCGCGGCCGCCTGACCGCGCGCCAGCTCGAGGCGGCGCGGCGCGCGCTGTCGCGCCACATCAAGCGTGGCGGCCGCATCTGGATCCGCGTATTCCCCGACAAGCCGATCTCCACCAAGCCGGCCGAAGTGCGCATGGGCAACGGCAAGGGCAACCCGGAGTATTTCGTGTGCGAGATCCAGCCCGGCAAGATCATCTACGAGATGGACGGCGTGGATGCGGCGATCGCCAAGGAGGCGTTCGCCCTGGCCTCGGCCAAGCTGCCATTCAAGACCATTGTCGTGCATCGGATGCTGGGGTAAGCCATGAAGCCGAGCGAGCTTCGCGCGAAGACCGGTGACGAGCTGGACAAGGAGCTGAACGAGCTGCTCAAGGCGCAGTTCGGCCTGCGCATGCAGCTCGCCACGCAGCAGCTGGGCAACACCAGCCAGATGAAGAAGGTGCGCCGCGACATCGCGCGCGTGCGCACCGTGCTCAAGGAGAAAGCGGGCAAATGAACCAGCCAGCGACGCAAGAAACCCCGGGCCGTGCCCGTACCCTGGTAGGCCGGGTGGTGAGCGACAAGATGCAGAAGACCGTGACGGTGCTGGTCGAGCGCCGCGTGCGCCACCCGATGATCGGCAAGACCATCACGCGCTCGAAGAAGTACCACGCGCACGCGGAGGACGGCGGGATCAAGCAGGGAGACCTGGTCGAGATTGCCGAGTGCCGGCCGATTTCACGCACCAAGGCTTGGACAGTGACCCGCCTGATCGAGAAGTCGAAGGCTGGTTGAGGTTGCCCAAGGCGCGGATTTCACGTTAGAATTCGCGCCCTTTGACGGTCCGGCACGGCCGGCCCGTAACCACCCCCGTACGGGGTCCAAGACTGCCCGCGCCGCGGTGCAAGTTGGATGGAGAGTTACCGATGATTCAGATGCAGTCGATTTTGGACGTCGCCGACAATACCGGCGCGCGCTCGGTCATGTGCATCAAGGTGCTGGGCGGCTCCAAGCGCCGCTACGCCAGCATCGGCGACCTGATCAAGGTGAGCGTCAAAGACGCCGCGCCGCGCGGCCGCGTGAAGAAGGGCGAGATCTACGACGCAGTGGTGGTGCGCACCGCGAAGGGCGTGCGCCGCGCCGACGGCTCGCTGATCCGCTTCGACAGCAATGCCGCGGTGCTGCTGACCCCCAAGCTCGAGCCGATCGGCACGCGCATTTTCGGACCGGTGACGCGCGAGCTGCGCACCGAGCGCTTCATGAAGATCGTGTCGCTCGCGCCGGAAGTTCTCTGAGGAAACCCGCCATGCTACGCATCCGCAAGGGTGACGAGGTCGTCGTCGTCACCGGCCGCGACAAGGGCAAGCGCGGCACCGTGCTGCGCCGCGTGAGCGCCGAGTTCGTCGTCGTCGAGGGCGTCAACCGGGTGAAGAAGCACACCCGCCCCAATCCGATGAAAGGCGTGACCGGCGGCATCCTCGACAAGGATATGCCGATCCACATCTCGAACATCGCGCTGTTCAACCCGGCGACGCAAAAAGCCGACCGCGTGGGCTTCAAGCAGCTCGACGGCGGCCGCAAGGTGCGCGTATTCAAGTCGAACGGCGAACAGGTCGACGCATAAGGTAAACCGGATGGCCAAGGACAAAGACAAAGCACCCCAGGCAGACAAGGCCGACAAGGCCGCCAGTGCAGAGAAGGCCGAGAAGGCCGGCAGGGCCGCCGACAAGGCGGCCAAGGCGGCCAAGGCGGCGGAAAAACCCGCCGAGAAGCCCGCCAAGTCCGCGCAGCCCGCCCTGCCGGTGCCGCCGGCGCGCCTGGCGGCGCACTACCGCGAGAAAGTGGTGCCCGAGCTGTTGCAGAAGTTCGGCTACAAGACCACCATGCAGGTGCCGCGCATCCGCAAGATTACGCTCAACATGGGCGTGGGCGAGACGGTGGGCGACAAGAAGACGCTGGACAACGCGGTCGCCGAGATGGCCAAGATCGCCGGGCAAAAGCCGGTGATCACCAAGGCGCGCCGCTCGATCGCCAACTTCAAGCTGCGCGCCGGCTTCCCGATCGGCTGCATGGTGACGCTGCGCGGCGCGCGCATGTACGAGTTCCTCGACCGCCTGGTGAACATCGCCATCCCGCGCATCCGCGACTTCCGCGGCGTGTCCAACCGCGCCTTCGACGGCCGCGGCAACTACAGCCTGGGCGTCAAGGAGCAGATCATTTTCCCCGAGATCGAGTACGACAAGATCGACGCGCTGCGGGGCATGAACATCGCCATCACCACGACGGCGAAGACGGACGACGAAGCGAAGGCCCTGCTCGCCGCGTTCCGCTTCCCGTTCAAGCACTGAGGAACCGCACATGGCCAAACTTGCCGTAGTACTGCGTGAGAAGAAGCGCCGCCGGACCGTCGCCAAGTTCAAGGTCAAGCGCCAGGCGCTGCTCGAGGTGATCCACAATGCCAAAGCCGCCGACGAGGACCGGGACGCTGCGCGCGCCAAACTGCAGAAACTGCCGCGCGACGCCTCGCCGTCGCGCCTGCGCAACCGCTGCGCCATCACCGGGCGCCCGCGCGGTGTCTACCGCAAGTTCGGCCTCGGCCGCAACAAGCTGCGCGACCTGGCGATGCGCGGCGAGGTGCCGGGCGTGATCAAGGCGAGCTGGTAAGGAGATCCGCGCATGAGCATGAGTGATCCGATCGCCGACATGCTGACCCGCATCCGCAATGCCCAGATGGTGGGGCACACGGAGGTGGTGATGCCCTGTTCCAGGCTCAAGATTTCCATCGCCCAGGTGCTCAAGGACGAGGGCTATATAGAGGATTTCACGGTGCGCGAGCAGGGCGCGCACAAGGAGCTGCGCATCGGGCTCAAGTACTACGCCGGCCGGCCGGTGATCGAGCGCCTGGAACGCGTTTCCAAGCCCGGGCTGCGCGTCTACAAGGGGCGCGACGACATCCCGCGCGTGATGAACGGGCTGGGCGTGGCGATCCTGTCGACCTCGCGCGGCGTGATGACCGACCGCAAGGCCCGCGCCGACGGCGTCGGCGGCGAAGTGCTTTGCATCGTAGCGTAAGGAACGAACGATGTCCCGCATCGCCAAGAACCCGATTGCGCTGCCCAAGGGCGTCGAGGTGACGCTCGCCTCGGGCAGCATCTCGGTCAAGGGCCCGCTCGGCACCGTCGCGCGCCCGACCGACCCGAACGTCGGTATCCAGAAAGAGGGCGAAGCCCTGGTGTGCAAGGCGCTGGGCAACTCGCGCCACGCCAACGCCATGTCCGGCACGCTGCGCGCGCTGGTCGCCAACATGGTGACCGGCGTGACCAAGGGTTTCGAGAAGAAGCTCGCCCTGGTGGGCGTCGGCTACCGCGCGCAGGCGCAGGGCGACAAGCTCAACCTATCGGTCGGGTTTTCGCATCCGGTCGTGCACCAGATGCCCAAGGGCGTCAAGGTGGTCACGCCGACGCAGACCGAGATTGTGGTCAGCGGCGTCGACAAGCAGCTGGTCGGCCAGGTGGCCGCGGAGATCCGCGACTCCAAGCCGCCCGAGCCCTACAAGGGCAAGGGCGTGCGCTACGCCGGCGAGCAGATCGTCTTGAAAGAGACGAAGAAGAAGTAACGCAGAGTAACGGAGCCGACATGCTCGACAAGAACGAATCCCGCCTGCGCCGCGCGCGCCAGACGCGGCTCAGGATCCGCGAGAACGGCGCGCTGCGCCTCACGGTGTACCGCACCAACAGCCACATCTACGCCCAGATCATCACCTCCGGCGGCGAGAAGGTGCTGGCGGCTGCCTCGACCGCGGAGAAGGAAGTGCGCGCCCAGCTCAAGAACGGCGCCAACCGCAAGGCGGCCGAAGTGGTGGGCGCGCGCATCGCCGAGAAGGCCAAGCAGGCCGGCATCGAGGCGGTCGCGTTCGACCGGGCCGGGTATCGCTACCACGGGCGCGTGAAGGCGCTCGCCGAGGCCGCCCGCGCGGGCGGTCTGAAGTTCTGAGGATCACGCCATGGCGAAAATGCAGCCCAGAATGCAGCATTCGGAGGAGCGCTCCGATGGCCTGCGCGAAAAGATGATCGCGGTCAACCGGGTCACCAAGGTAGTGAAAGGCGGCCGGGTACTCGGCTTCGCCGCGCTCACCGTGGTCGGCGACGGCGACGGCGGGATCGGCATGGGCAAGGGCAAGGCGCGCGAGGTGCCGGTGGCCGTGCAAAAGGCGATGGAAGAAGCGCGCCGCAAGCTGTTCAAGGTCAAGCTCAAGAGCGGCACGTTGCACCATGCCGTGATAGGCCGGCACGGCGCTGCCACGGTGCTGATGCAACCGGCACGCGAAGGTACCGGGATCATCGCCGGCGGCCCGATGCGCGCCGTGTTCGAAGTGATGGGCGTCACCAACGTCCTCGCCAAGTGCTTCGGCTCGACCAATCCCTACAACGTGGTGCGCGCCACGCTGCAGGGGCTGCAGGCGATGAATACGCCGGCGCAGATCGCCGCCAAGCGCGGCAAGAAGGTCGAAGAGATCCTCGCGTAAAGGACGGCCATGGCGGACAACAGAATCAAGGTGAAGCTGGTGAAGAGCACGAACGGCTGCAAGGCGGGGCACCGCGCGACGGTGCGCGGCCTCGGGCTGAAGAAGCTGCACCAGACGGTCGAGCTGGCCGACACCCCGGCGGTGCGCGGGATGATCGAGACGGTCTTCTACCTCGTTCGAATCGAAGGCTAAGAAATGCGCCTGAATACACTGAAACCCGCACCGGGATCGAAGAAGTCGCGGCATCGCGTCGGCCGCGGCATCGGCTCGGGCTGGGGCAAGACTGCCGGCCGCGGCCACAAGGGCCAGCGCGCGCGTTCCGGCGGCTACCACAAGGTCGGCTTCGAGGGCGGCCAGATGCCGCTGCATCGGCGCCTCCCCAAGCGCGGCTTCGCCTCGCCGACGCGCGCCCTGTACGCCGAGGTGCGGCTGTCCGAATTGCAGGGCATGCAGGCCGCGGAAATCGATCTCGGCGCGCTGAAGGCCGAGGCGATCGTGGCGCGCAACGTGCTCTCGGCGAAAGTGATCCTGTCCGGCAAGCTCACGCGCAAGGTCACGCTGAAGGGCGTCAAGGCGACCAAGGGCGCGCGCGCCGCGATCGAGGCGGCGGGCGGCAAGGTCGAGGACATGCCACAGGCAGCACCGAAAGCGGACAAGGAATAAGCGGACTTGGCCACCACGCTCCCCAACGCGGGCAAGTCCGGGCGCTACGGCGACCTGAAGCGGCGACTGCTGTTCCTGCTCGGCGCGCTGGTGGTGTTCCGCATCGGCGCGCACATCCCGGTACCGGGCATCGACCCGAACGTGCTCGCCGACCTGTTCAAGAGCCAGCAGGGCGGGATCCTGGGCATGTTCAACATGTTCTCGGGCGGCGCGCTGTCGCGCTTCACCATCTTCGCGCTCGGCATCATGCCGTACATCTCGGCCTCGATCATCATGCAGCTGATGACCTCGGTGAACCCGCAGCTCGACCAGCTGCGCAAGGAGGGCGAGGCGGGCCGGCGCAAGATCACGCAGTACACGCGCTATGGCACGCTGCTGTTGTCGCTGTTCCAAGGCACCGGCATCTCCATCGCGCTCGAGTCGCAGCCCGGGCTGGTGCTCGACCCGGGGCTGATGTTCCGCATCACGACGGTGACGACGCTGGTCACCGGCACCATGTTCCTGATGTGGCTCGGCGAGCAGATCACCGAGCGCGGCCTGGGCAACGGCATCTCGATCATCATCTTCGCTGGCATCGCCGCAGGATTGCCGCAGGCCATCGCCGGCACCCTCGAGCTGGTGCGCACGGGCGCCATGCACCCGCTGACCGCGCTGCTCATCGCGGCGTCGGTGCTCGCGGTCACGGCGGTGGTGTGCTTCGTCGAGCGTGGGCAGCGCAAGATCCTGGTCAACTACGCCAAGCGCCAGGTCGGCAACCGCGTCTACGGCGGGCAGAGCTCGCACCTGCCGTTCAAGCTCAACATGTCGGGCGTGATCCCGCCGATCTTCGCTTCCTCGCTGATCCTGTTCCCGGCCACGCTGCTCGGCTGGTTCGGGTCGGCCGAAGGCATGAACTGGCTGCGCGACGTGGCGGCGACGCTCACCCCGGGCCAGCCGATCTATGTGCTGCTGTACGCCGGGCTGATCGTGTTCTTCTGCTTCTTCTATACGGCGCTGCAGTACAACCCGAAGGAAACGGGGGACAACCTGAAGAAGTCCGGCGCCTTCGTCCCCGGCATCCGGCCCGGCGACCAGACCGCGCGCTACCTGGAGATCATCCTCACGCGGCTCACGCTGGCGGGTGCGATCTACGTCACGCTGGTGTGCCTGCTGCCCGAGTTCCTGATCCTGCGTTGGAACGTTCCGTTCTATTTCGGCGGCACGTCGCTGCTGATCATCGTCGTGGTGACGATGGACTTCATGTCCCAGGTGCAGGCCTATGTGATGACGCACCAGTACGAGAGCCTGCTGAAGAAGTCGAGCTTCAAGGGCGGCTTGCCCGTCCGCTGATCGAGGATCGGGAGCACACGATGAAAGTAATGGCCTCAGTGAAGAAAATCTGCCGCAAGTGCAAGATCGTGCGGCGCAAGGGCGTGGTGCGGGTGATTTGCGCGAATCCGCGCCACAAGCAGCGCCAGGGCTGAAGCGTCGAAATGCTTGCTAACGCCTTGATGAAACAGGTATAATTGTAGGTTTCCCCGGGACACCCATGGCACGCATCGCGGGCATCAATATTCCAAATCACCAGCACGCCGAGATCGCGCTCACCGCGATCTTCGGCATCGGCCGCGCGCGCGCGCAGGCGATCTGCGCCGCCGCCGGCGTCGACAAGACGCGCAAGATCAAGGAGCTCAGCGACGCCGAGATGGAACGCCTGCGCGAGCAGATGACGCGCCTCACGCTCGAGGGCGACCTGCGGCGCGAAGTGTCGATGTCGATCAAGCGGCTGATGGACCTGGGCTGCTACCGCGGCGTGCGCCACCGCAAGGGCCTGCCGGTGCGCGGCCAGCGCACGCGCACCAACGCGCGCACGCGCAAGGGGCCGCGCAAGGCTGCGATCAAGCTCAACGTGCCGACCGGCAAAGCCGCTTAATCCAGGAACCAGGACATGGCCACCAAGACCGCCCCCAGCACGCAGCAGTTGCAGCAGACCGCTTCGGCGCGCGCGCGCAAGAAGGTGAAGAAGAACGTGGCCGAGGGCATCGCCCACGTGCATGCCTCGTTCAATAACACCATCGTCACCATCACTGACCGCCAGGGCAATACGCTGGCCTGGGCGACTTCGGGCAACGCCGGCTTCAAGGGCTCGCGCAAATCGACGCCGTTCGCGGCGCAGGTCGCCGCCGAGCGCGCCGGCCGCGCCGCGCAGGAATGCGGCGTGAAGAACATCGAAGTGCGCATCAAGGGTCCGGGGCCCGGCCGCGAGTCCGCGGTGCGCGCGCTCAACGCGATCGGCCTCAAGATCGCCAGCATCGCGGACGTGACCCCGGTTCCGCACAACGGCTGCCGCGCGCCCAAGCGCCGGCGGGTCTGAGCAAGAAGGCAAGGAGAACGCATGGCCAGAAACCTCGACGCCAAGTGCCGGCAGTGCCGCCGCGAGGGCGAGAAGCTGTTCCTCAAGGGCGAAAAGTGCTTCACCGACCGCTGCGCGGTAGAGCGGCGCAGCTACGCTCCCGGCCAGCACGGCCAGAAGAGCGGCACCCGCATGTCCGATTTCGGCAAGCAGCTGCGCGAGAAGCAGAAGCTGCGCCGCATCTACGGCGTGCTCGAGCGCCAGTTCCGCCGGACCTACGCGCAAGCCGCGCGCTCCAAGGGCGTCACCGGCGAGCGGCTGCTGCAGCTGCTGGAAACTCGGCTGGACAACATGGCCTACCGCATGGGCTTCGGCGCTTCGCGCACCGAGGCGCGCCAGGTGGTGCGCCATAACGGCATCCTGGTCAACGGCAAGCGCGTCAACATCCCGTCCTACCAGGTTCGCCCCGGGGACGTGATCGAAGTCGCCGCCAAGGCGAAGGAGCAGTTGCGCATCAAGGCCTCGGCGCAAGCCGCCGAGGGGCGCGGCTTCCCCGAGTGGCTGGAAGTGGACGCCAAGGCGATGAAGGGCACGTTCAAGTCGCTGCCCGCGCGCGCCGACCTGTCCTCGTCGGTGAACGAGAGCCTGATCATCGAGTTGTATTCGAAGTAACGGGAAAAACGCACATGCCGCAATCCGGATTCCTCAAACCGCGCATCGTCGACGTCCAGAACCTGTCGCCCGCGCACGCCAAGGTCACCATGGAGCCTTTCGAGCGCGGCTTCGGCCACACGCTTGGCAACGCGCTGCGCCGCGTGCTGCTCTCCTCGATGCCCGGCTACGCGCCCACCGAGGTGCAGATCGCCAGCGTGGTGCACGAGTACTCGACGCTGGACGGCGTGCGCGAGGACGTGGTCGACATCCTGCTCAACCTGAAGGGCATCGTGTTCCGGCTGCACAACCGCCAGGAAGCGATCCTCAGCCTGAAGAAGAAGGGCGAGGGGCCGGTCACCGCCGCCGACATCGAGCCGTCGCATGACGTCGAGATCGTCAACCCCGAGCACGTCATCGCGCACCTAGCCGCCTCCGGCAAGCTCGAGATGCAGATCAAGGTCGAATCGGGCCGCGGCTACGTGCCGGGCAACATGCGCTTTCTGCCCGAGGAGACGAAAGGCATCGGCCGCATCATCCTCGACGCCTCGTTCAGTCCGGTACGCCGCGTGTCCTATGCGGTGGAGTCGGCGCGCGTGGAGCAGCGCACCGACCTCGACAAGCTGATCATGGACATCGAGACCAACGGCTCGATCGAGCCCGAGGAAGCGATCCGCTACTCCGCCCGCGTGCTCGTCGACCAGCTGTCGGTATTCGCGCAGCTCGAAGGCACGGCGATGCCGACGGAGACGCCCAAGTCGCCAACCGTGGACCCGATCCTGCTGCGCCCGGTGGACGATCTGGAGCTCACGGTGCGCTCGGCCAACTGCCTGAAGGCCGAGAACATCTACTACATCGGCGATCTGATCCAGCGCAGCGAGACCGAACTGCTGAAGACGCCAAACCTGGGCCGCAAGTCGCTCAACGAGATCAAGGAAGTGCTCGCCTCGCGCGGGCTCACCCTGGGCATGAAGCTGGAGAACTGGCCGCCGGCCGGTCTCGAGCATCACCGCGGATGAGGGCCGTATGCGTCACGGACTAGGCCTGCGCAAGCTGAACCGCACCTCGAGCCACCGGCTCGCGATGCTGCGCAACATGATGGTTTCGCTGCTGCGCCACGAAGAGATCAAGACCACGCTGCCCAAGGCGAAGGCGCTGCGGCGCGTGGTGGAGCCGATGATCACCCTCGGCAAGGCGCCCAGCCTCGCCCACCGGCGCCTGGCGTTCGACCGCCTGCGCGACCGCGACATCGTCGGCAAGCTGTTTGAGGAGCTTGGCCCGCGTTACGCCAAGAGGAACGGCGGCTACCTGCGCATCCTGAAGTTCGGCGTGCGCAAGGGCGACAACGCGCCGATGGCGCTGGTGACGCTGCTGGACCGGCCGGAGATTCAGGCGGAAGCGAAGAAGCCAGGCGAGGAGAAGAAGGCGGCGTAAGCCGGAGCGAATGCAGGTGCGCAAGGAAAGGCCGGGAGATCCCCGGCCTTTTTGCTGCCCAGGTTCCCTGGTGCTTGACTGACCGCCCATTTCGGACACACTGCGCTGCATTACGCG
>JBGQFF010000057.1:0-15053 GCA_041496745.1 Gammaproteobacteria bacterium | reverse complement strand
CACGGAAAGGGCGAGGTTGTGGATCTGCGCGCCGGCGTCGTTGTAGTAGAACTCGCGCGTCACCGCGTGCCCCTGCGTCTCCAGCAGAGCGGCAATGGCGTCACCCAGCGCCGCCTGCCGCCCGTGGCCGACATGCAGCGGACCGGTGGGATTCGCCGAGACGAACTCGACCATCACCTTGTCTGGCTTCCGATCCCTCGCGCGGCCGTACTTCGTGCCTTGTTCAAGGATTTCGGTGACGATTCTCTGCTTTGTATTTTGTCTAAGCTGAAGGTTGTAAAAGCCAGGCCCCAATATCTTGGGTGGCTCAGCTAGCCCCGAATTGGCAATGCTTTCCTTGGTGATCTGAAGAATCTCTTCAGCGACGACACGTGATGGCTTCCCCGCGGACTTGGCGAGTTGCAGCGCCGCCGTGGACGAGAAATCACCATGTTCAGGATTGCGAGGCCTTTCGAGCACGACATAGAAGTCGATCGGTACGTATGACAACTTCCTCACGTCTTCGGTGAGGATGCGTTCGAGCTCGGTTTTCGGGTCAGAAGCCATCTTAAGAGGGCGCGAATTATACGTCCGGAGAAACAGAAGAATCGGGCTCTGACCCCGATTTTCACCGATTTTCAGTCGAATTCGATCGGATCTACATCCAAGTGCCAGCGCACGTTGCGCGGCGCGGTGGCGAACAGGCGCTCGGTCCAGGCGCGCAGGAAATCCTGCAGCGCAGGACGCGAGGCGGACTGCACCAGCAGTTGCGCGCGCTCCATGTCGGCGCGGCGCGTGATGACGTGCGGCACCGGGTCGTAGACCCGCACTTCCTCGGGCACGGGCACCAGGCGCGCCGCCTCTTCGAGGAAGCTCATCGCGATCGCCAGCTTGTCCGCCTCCGCGCGCAGCGCCGCCTCGTGCACGTAAGGCGGAAAGCCCGCCGCCTCGCGCTCGGCGAGTTGCGCCGCGGCGAACGCCGCGAAGTCGTGGCTGGCGAGCGACGCGTAGAGCGGGTGCTGCGGATAACGCGTCTGCACCAGCACTTCGCCCGGCTGTTCGCGCCTTCCGGCGCGGCCCGCGACCTGGACGAGCGTGGCGTACAGGCGCTCGGCAGATCGGTAATCGGTGGAGAGGAGCGCCCCGTCGGCGTCCAGCACGCCCACCAGCGTCAGCAGCGGGAAGTCATGACCCTTGGCGAGCAGTTGGGTACCGACCAGGATGTCGGCCTCGCCGCGGGTGATGCCCTCCAGGGTGCGCGCCAGCTCGCTGCGCCGGCGCACGGTGTCGCGATCGATGCGCACGATGCGCGCCTGCGGAAACCGCGCTTCGAGCGTCTCCTCCACGCGCTGCGTGCCGCGGCCCATCGCTTTCAGGTCCACGTTGCCGCAGGTGGGGCAGGCGCGCGGGATGGCGCTTTCCGCGCCGCAATGGTGGCATCTGAGGCGCCGGTCGGGCTTGTGCAGCACCATGCGCGCGGTGCAGCGCTCGCAGCCCGAGGTCCAGCCGCAGGCGTGGCAGGCCAGCACCGGCGCGTAGCCGCGGCGGTTGATGAACACCAGGCTCTGCTCGCGCCGGGCCAGCCGCTCGCCGATCGCGGCGATAAGTCCTGGCGCAAAGCCGTGCTCCGCGGGTTCGCGCCGCAGATCGAGCATGCGCACCTTGGGCAGCCGCGCGCCCGGCACGGCGCGATCCGGCAGGGCGATGCGTTCGTAGCGCCCGCCGAGCGCGTTGTGCCAGGTCTCGAGCGAAGGCGTGGCGGTGCCAAGCACCACCGGGCATGCGGCGAATTTGGCGCGCATCACGGCCGCATCGCGGCCCGAGTAGCGCAGCCCTTCCTGCTGCTTGAAGGAGGTGTCGTGCTCCTCGTCCACCACCACCAGGGCGAGCCGCGGCAGCGGCGTAAGGGTGGCGAGGCGCGTTCCAAGCACGATGCCGGCCTCGCCGCGCGCCGCTGCCAGCCAGGCCGCGGTGCGCGGCGCGTCCTGCAAGGCGCTGTGCAGCAAAACGATATGCGCCTCGGGGAAGGCGTGACGGAACCTCGCTTCCAGCTGCGGCGTGAGGCTGATCTCCGGCACCAGCACCAGGGCCTGGTCTCCGCTCTGCAGCACGCGCGCGATTAGGCGCAGGTAGACCTCGGTCTTGCCGCTGCCGGTGATGCCGTGGAGCAGGAACGTCTGGAAGCGCCCGAGCGCGCCGCCGATGCGCTCGATGGCCTGCGCCTGGTCGGCGGTCGGCGTATGGCTGGCGACGAAGCGCGGCGACGCGGGCAGCGGCGACGCGGCGTCGCGCACCTTCTTCGGCAATGGCTTCAGCGACTTCAGCCGCGGCGGCAATGCGCCGATCACCGTTTCGCCGAGCGGGCGCTGGTAATAGGCCGCGAGGAAACGCATGAGTTCGAGCCACTGCGGCGGCAGGCGCGGCGTGTCCTCGAGCACGCGGGACACCGGCTTGAGTTTGCTGGCGGCAATCGAGCTGCCCGCGCTCTCCTCGATCACCACACCGACGCGGCTGCGCGTGCCGAACGGCACCACCACGCGGTCGCCGGCGACGACCTCGAGCGCGTCAGGCCGCGAATAGTCGAACAGCGTCGCGAGCGGAACGTCGAGCGCGACGCGCAGCACTTGCATCGTCAAAGAGTTACTTTTTCGAGTTGATCCGAAGCTTCGCGATTGCGTTGGTAACCCTTGCCGCGCAAAGGCATTTTTTCTTGTGCACAAGGGGTGTGGATAAGAATGTGAATAAGCCGGTCATGCTGGCGTCACACCGGACATCCGCACCGGACGGGATTTCCGGGGCGTCGGCTGGAACGTGTTTTTACCTAGCCTGTTCAATGGGTTGCAGCACTCTGCAGGGGAGATCGCCAGGCAGGGCGGTTTTTTTCAGGAAGAACGTGGATTTGTGCATAAGTCAAGCGTTTGTTTGGGATGGCGCGCGCAGTTTCCGGCTGTAAGTGCGCACTTCGTCCACGAGCGCGGCAACGCTTTCGACGGGTGTCCGCGGCGCGATGCCATGGCCGAGATTGAAGACGTGGCCAGGCGCACTGCCGAAGGCGTCGAGCACGCGTCGCGCTTCCGCGCGCACGCGCTCGGCGGGCGCAAACAGCGCCGCGGGATCGAGATTGCCTTGCAGCGCGACGCGCCCACCGACGCGCGCGCGCGCCGCCGCGGCATCCACCGTCCAATCGAGCCCGACGGCGTCGCAGCCGCTCGCCGCCATCGCCTCGAGCCACGCTCCGCCGCCCTTGGTGAACAGGATCGAGGGCACCCGGCGGCCCGCCGCCTCCTTCTTCAGGCGCGCGATCACGCGGCGCGAGTAAGCCAGTGAAAACTCCTCGTAGCCCGCATGGCTGAGCTGCCCGCCCCAGGTGTCGAAGATCATCACGGCCTGCGCGCCCGCTTCGATCTGGGCGTTGAGATAGTCGGTCACGGCGCGAGTGTTCACTTCCAAGATGCGGTGCAACAGGTCCGGGCGCGTGTAGAGCATCGTCTTCAGTGCACGCCAGTCGGCGCTGCCCGCGCCTTCCACCATGTAGCAGGCAAGCGTGAACGGGCTGCCAGAGAAGCCGATCAGCGGCACCCGGCCGGCCAGCGCCTTGCGGATCTCCCGCACCGCGTCGAGCACGTAGCGCAGGCGGTCAGCGGGATCCGGAGCGGCGAGTGCGCGGATGGCGGCCTCGTCGCGCAACGGCCGCTCGAAGCGCGGGCCTTCGCCCTCCGCGAAGAAAAGCCCCAACCCCATTGCGTCGGGCACCGTCAGGATGTCGGAAAACAGGATCGCCGCATCCAGCGGAAAGCGTTCCAGCGGCTGCAGGGTCACTTCGGTGGCGAAGGCGGGCGACTTGGCGAGCGCGAGGAAGCTGCCGGCGCGGGTGCGCGTCGCGTTGTACTCCGGCAGGTAGCGCCCGGCCTGGCGCATCAGCCAGACCGGCGTATAGGGCGTCGGCTCGCGGGCGAGCGCGCGCAGCAGGATGTCGTTGCTCAAACCATTTTCCCGGTGATGTGCTTCCACTCGGCCTCGCTCACCGGGGTGATGGAGAGCCGGTTGCCCGGCCGCAGCGTCCACATCTTCGCCAGCGGCTTGTGCGCCTTCAACTCGGCGATCGGCACGAGGCGCGTCTTGTTCAGCGCGCGCACGTCCACCGTCACCCAGCGCGGCGCGGCGCGCTTCGACTTCGGGTCGTAGTAGGCGCTCTTGCGGTCGAACTGCGTGGGGTCGGTGTAGGCGGCCGAAGCCACTTCCGCCAGGCCGGCGATGCCCGGCTCGGCGCAGCTCGAGTGGTAGAACAGCACGCCGTCGCCGACGCGCATCGCGTCGCGCATATAGTTCCGTGCCTGGGCGTTGCGCACACCGGTCCACGGCGTCAAGCGGCCCGGCGCGGCGAGTGCGTCGTCAATCGAGCACTCGTCGGGCTCGGACTTCATCAGCCAGTACTGCATGGGTGGAGTCCCCCGCACATGCCGGTGGGCTCGGCTCCCGAACCCTGTGCTTGTCAGGGCGGTCGCTTACCGGTCACCTCAGGTTCGTCCGGCACCCGAAGGAGGGACGATCGCAACAGTGACGCCTGGGTCTGCAACCTTAGGAAGCTATCGGTTCGGAAAATAGAGCCCGGTCGAACACAGCAGGGAACATCGGATCAAAACAATTTCTCCTGCTTGGCGAGAGCCGCTTCCAGCTTCGCCTCAATGTCGCCGATTCTACGCCGCGCCTCGCCCACGTCAAAGCCTTCGCCGAGGCGCATCGACAGCAGCTCGTGCGCGATGTTCAGGGCGGCGGTCACCGCGATGCGCTCGGTGCCCACGACCTTGCCGGCCTTCTTGATCTCGGCCATCTTGCCGTCGAGATAGGCGACCGCCTGCAGCAGGGCTTCGCGTTCGGAGTCGCCGCAGGCAACAGTGTAGCTGCGCCCCAGCACGGTGACCTCGATGGACTTCGCGCCTCCGGCCGCGCGCTTGTCGTTGGTGTTCACTCTGGCAGGCGCTGCAGCAGCTGCTCGACCTTGGCGCGGGCGCCGTCGATCTTCTCGTTCAGGCGCTTGGCGTCGTTCTGCGCGGTCGCCAGCTGCTGGCGCAGCGTGATGTTCTCGGCGCGCAGGCGCTCGCACAGTCCAACGAACTGCGCGACCTTGGCCTCGAGCGAATTGAACTCCGCCTCCACGCGGCACACTATGTTGCAATTCCGCCGCAGCGTCAAGAAGGTAGGGGCGGTTCTGAATGTGATCGTTTAAGGCGCACGGCCTCCAGGATGCGGCACAGTTCCTCGGCCCCCTCCAGCAGCCGCGGCGTATGCCGTTGCAGCAGTTCCGGGCGGATGGCGTAGAGGTTGGCCTGGCGCACCGCGGCGAGCGCCGGGAACGCCTTCCAGTCGTCCAGCCAGGCCGGGCGTGCGCCGTCCGCGCCGCTCGCCACGATCGCCTCTGGGTCGGCGCGCAGCACCAGCTCGCGGTCGATCTCCGGGGCGAGCGCCGGCAGCGCGGCGAGCACGTTCTCGCCGCCGCACAGGCGCATGGCCTTGCTGATCACGTGCTCGCCGTTCACCGTGATCAGCGGCCGGTCCCAGACCTGGTAGAACACGCGCACCCGCGGCCGATGGGCGTAGGCGCGCTCGATGCGCGCGGCGCGCTCGCGGAAGGCGCTGGCGGCTGCGCCCGCCACGGCTGCGGTGCCGGCCAGCCGGCCCAGGGTTTCCATGGTGCGCGCGATGTCCTCCAGCTCGCGCGGCTCCGAGCGGAACACCGGGATGCCGAGCGCGGCGATGCGCTCCACGGCGCGGGAGCTGCCGGCGTTCGGCCAGGCGATGACCAAGTCGGGGTTCAAGGCGACCAGCGCTTCCAGGTCGATCGCCGTTTCGCTGCCCACGCGCGGCAGGTCCTTCGCTTCCGGGGGGTAGTCGCTGTACTCGAGCGCGCCGACCAGCTTCGTTCCGGCGCCAGCGGCGTACATCAGTTCGGTCAGGTGCGGCGCGAGGCTCACCACGCGCCGCGCCGGCGCGGCGAGCCGGACCTCGCGGCCGTAGTCGTCCGTCACCCGCACTTCGGCGCGCGCTAGCGCCGAGGCGAGCAGCAAGGCGAGGAGCATTGCGCGGGACATGCCGGTTTGTATAATCCCTCGCGTAGTCAGCTGCAAGGTGTCTTCGCGGAGATTCCCTTCGCGAGGATGAAACGGGAAACAGGTGAGCGGCTGTGCCGCGATTCCTGTGCTGCCCCCGCAACGGTAAGCGAGGGGGTGCGTCACCCAGCCACTGTGGAGCGGTTGTCCACGGGAAGGCGGCGCACCCGGCGCAGAACAAAGCGCCTACTCGCGAGTCCGGAGACCGGCCTTGCGGTTTTTTTCAACCGCTTCATGGCGTCGGGGATGACGCCCAGGGAGGTCTCATGCGCTTTACCGCCATTGCGATGCTCGCAGCCATTGCGCTGCCCGCGTTCGCCCAGTCCGACGCAGTGATCATCAACGCCACGCGCTTTCCCGAGGACGCCCGCCGCCTGCCAGCCAGCGTCACGGTGCTAACCGCTGACGATATACAGAAGAGTGCGGCCCGCACCTTGCCCGAAGTGCTCACCGAGCAGGTGGGCATCACCATGAAGGATTTTTACGGCAACAACGCCTCTTCCACTTCGGTGGATCTGCGCGGCTTCGGCGTCACCGGCACGCAGAACACGCTGATCCTGGTGGATGGCCGGCGCGTGACGGACATCGACCTGTCGGGCGTGCAGTGGGCGGCGATCCCGCTGGCGTCGGTGGAGCGCATCGAGATCCTGCGCGGCACTGGGGCGGTCCTTTACGGCGACGGCGCCACCGCGGGCGTGGTCAACATCATCACGCGCTCGCCGCTGCAGCAGGGCCGGCGCGCGGAGATCCTCGGGCGCGTGGCCGGCTACGGCACCATCGAAGGCCAGGTCTACGGCAGCTACGCCGTGCACAGCTTCGGCATCAATGCCGCGCTCCACGGCTACGACTCGGACGGCTATCGCGACAACAACCGCAGCGAGCAGCAAAACACCAGCGCCAACCTGCGCTGGGGGGCGGGCGAAAGCTTTGTGGACCTGCGCCTGGGAACCGACCGGCAGAACCTGCGCCTGCCGGGTTCTCGGCGCATCCAGCCCTCGATCGGCCTGGACGAGTACGCGACCGACCGGCGCGGCGCGCAGACGCCGCTCGACTGGTCGAGCCGCGATGGCGAGCGCGCCGGGTTGACCTTCGGCACACGCATCGGCGACGCGGAGCTGAACCTCGGGGCCGACTGGCGCAGCAAGTCGCAGCAGTCGTACTTCGACCAGTCGGGTTTCCCGATCAGCCGCGACGATAGGCTGGATGTCAGCGCGTTCACGCCGCGGCTGCGCGTGCCCGCGAACATCGGCGGCATGCGCCATCGCTTCACCGTCGGCGCCGACTGGCATGCGTGGCGCTACGATTCGCGCCGCTCCGACCTGCCGCAGAACGTCAACCAGCCGATCAACCGCGTGCGCGTGGACCAGGACACGCAGGGCTGGTACCTGCAGGACGCGATTGCACTCACGCCTGCCAGTCTGCTTACGCTCGGCTGGCGCGAGGAGCGCGTCAAGTACCAGGCGAGCGACGTGCTCAACCCCACGGCGCCGGGCGCGGGCTTCGGCACGCAGGCGCCGCCCGCGAGCGAGACGCAGCGGCAGCACGCCTGGGAAGTCGGCCTGCGCCAGGCGCTATCCGCGACCGCCGCCGTGTTCGCGCGCGCGCAAAGGAGCTTCCGCTTGGTCAATGCCGACGAGATCTACGAGGACGACGCGAGCTTCAGCAAGCAATTCCAGATCCTGCGGCCGCAGACCGCGCGCACGCATGAGCTGGGCGCGGAGTGGCGCCGGCCTGGCACCTTCGCGAGGGTCACGCTGTTCCGCATGGACGTCGAGGACGAGATCCACCTCGATCCCTTCACCACCGGCGTCGGCAACCGGAACCTGCCGCCCTCGCGCCGTCAGGGCGCGGAGCTGGAGACGGCATGGCAAGCCTCGAGCGCGCTCAAGTTCACCGCGGGCTACGCCTACACCGACGCGAAGTTCCGCGAGGGCGTGCTGCCGGGCGGGCTGTTCGTCATCGGCAGCAACATGAGCATCGCCGGCAAGCGCGTGCCGCTGGTGCCCGAGCACAAGCTCAACCTGGGGCTCGCCTGGGAGGTCGCGGCGCGCACGCGGCTCTCGGCCGCGCTCACCGCGTTGAGCAAGCAGACCATGGACAACGACGAGCCCAACACGCTCGGCGTGCAGCTCCCGGCCTACGCCGTGGTGGACCTCAAGCTCGCGCGCGACTTCGGCTGGGGGCGGGTCGCCGCCGCGGTGAACAACCTGTTCGACGAGCAGTACTACACCTACGCGGTGCGCAGCCAGTTCACGGCGGACCGCTACGCGGTGTATCCCCTGCCCGGGCGCAGCCTGAGCGCGACGCTGGAACTCAAGCTCGACTGAGCAACTCGGTCGCTGCCGCGAGCACCGGGTCGAGCGGCATTTCCGTGAGGCAGCGGCTGCGGCTGCCCGTATGCCGCTCGCAGCCTTCCTCGCGGCACGGCAAGCAGTTCCCCAAGTCCGCGGGCTGCACGCCCTGCAGCAGGATCACGTTGCCCTGGCGCTGCCATGGGCGGCCGAGCATGCGCCACGGGCTGGGATCCATCGTGCAATGCGCCGGCCAAGGACCCCATTTCACGGGATTGCTCGGACCGTAGATCGCAAGCGTTGGCGTGCCGCAGGCGGCGGCAAGATGGGTCACCGAGGTGTCCGGCCCGACGAACAGGCGCGCGCGCCGGATGACGTCCGCAAGAGCACCGAACGCCAGCTGTCCGCCGAGATTGGTGACTCCAGGGGCGCCGGCGAGCGCCGCGCAGTACCCGCGTTCCGCCTCGTCGGGGCCCGACGTCAGCACTACGCCCAGGCCCCGGCCGCGCAACCAGTCGATCAAGCCCACCCAGCCTTGCCGCGTCCAGCGCTTGTATTCGAACTTCGGCACCGGATGCAGCACCGCGTAGGGCCCGGCGAGGGTGGGCGCGCTTCCGCCGGCGCTGGGCGGCACGACTTCGTAGCAGCGCGCGATGCCGAGGCGGTCGGCGAGCCTGAGGTTCTGCACCACGGTGTGCGTGTGCATGTCGTCGAGCAGCTCGTAGTCCGAGCAGGACACCCGCTTCCAGAACGAAGACCAACGCAAGTCGGGCACCAGGCCGACGCGGCGGCGCGCCGCGAGCCAGGCGTACAGGTGGCTGCGGTCGCTTTGCTGCGAGGCGACGGCGAGATCGTAGCGGCGCAAGACGCGCCGCAGCAGGCGCAGGTGGCCGGATCGCCCGGGGCGCTCCGCGACCGCGATGACGCTGTTGCAGTCGGGGTTGCCCTCGAGCGCGCGTTCGGTGCCGGCGTGCACCAGCACGTCGATGGTGGCGGCCGGCCAGGCGCGGCGCAACGAGCGCAGCAGGGGCGTGGCCAGCACCACGTCGCCGATGCGACGCGTGGCGACCAGCAAGATGGCGTGCGGTTGTTCAGTCACTGGCCAGTATCGCCCCCCGGCCACAGCTTCAGCCTCACCGCTGAGCTGAAGCTGGACTGGGCGGCGCGCGTTCCGCGCCTGACTGCGCCAGGGCGCGCGATGCGCCGAACAAGGCGCCGCCCAGCACTGCCCACATGTGGCCTTCGGTGGTGTCGCGCAGGAAGTCACTGAACAAGCATCCCACGGCAAATGCGATGACGAATCCCTCCGCCAGCGCGGCGTACTCCTCCGGGAGCAAGCGAGCCCGGCGAAATGCCACGATCAGCATGCCGACAAACAGCGCCAGCCCGAGAGGCCCCAGTTGCACCGCCAGATTGACGTACTCGTTATGCGGATGCGTGTGACCACGGTCATGCAGATAGGGCGGGTCGTTCGCAGTCGCTTCGTAGAATGCTTCGCTCCAGCCGCCGGTGCCGGCACCGAGCAGCGGATGTTTCGCCAGCCACTGCGCGGAGCGCTTCCAGAAGTGCAGACGCAGGCCGATTGAAGTTTCGCCGGGGTCGCGCATGGCCCGGTAATCCTGCGCCTCGACGATGGCTTGGCCTACACGCGACTGGAACACGGGAGCCCACTGGTAGGCCGCCGCGAGCAGAAGCGCCAAACTCGCGAATGCAACGGCCAGTCCCTTGATCGACCAGCGCGCGTAAGCAAGCCACAGCAGCAGCACCGCCATGACGACGTATCCCGTGCGCCCTTGCACGGCGAACCATACGTTGAACGCGGCAAGCGCGGCGATGAGCGCCAGGGCCCAGCGCCGCCAGCCCGCGCTACGGAAGGCGACGACGGCGGATCCATAGGCGAGGAGGCTCATGATGAAACCATGAGTGATGTGATTCTTCAGTAGTACGGCGTTTTGCACGCTGGAGAAGCCGCGCTTGTCGGCATAGTGCATGAGCCCCAGGCGAATGCCGTACGAGATAACCAGCAGCACAAGAGCACCGGCAAAGAATGCCCCCACGAGCCTCGCGCGCCAGCGGGCATCCGCGAACAGGAACATCGTCACCCCGAACAGCAGCAACTCGCGGTACTTGAGCACGGTCCCGAAGGCCTCCGCAGCTGGCACGCGCGACCAGGCGACGCCCGCCAACAGCGCGGCGAGAAGCGCAACTCCGAGCCATGCGGCGGGTTCGGCGAGGACGGCCTGCAACGTCGCACGCCATTGCCCGGAGAGCGCCCAGAACAGGAAGGCGAGCACGGCGAACGAATTGGTCGCTGCGGTGGAAAGCGGCAGGGACGCGGCCGTCACCAGCAGGCACGCGCGCGCGGCGTCGAGCATGCGGCCCGCATACGCGGATTTCGGCGCAAAGACATGCTGCGGCGCGCTCGCGTGGCCAAGCTCCATGGCCGACATTTGAACCGCAAAGCGGCGGTTTGCGCAATTCGGGTCCGCCGGGGTCAGCGGATACAATCCTTCCGACCGGCAAAGCCGGCGGCCCGGATGTCGAGAAGGTGTCATGCAAGCGGTACATACGCTCTCCAAAGCGGAAATCATGAGGCTCGCGCTGCGAAAGCGAGCCGCGGGAGAGTTATACGATCTCGGGGTGCCCCGGCTTGAGGAGGCCTTCCGCGGTTCCATCGACCGGTTCTGCGACATCGCCCTGGCGTTCAGGGGGTCGCGCCGGGTCCTGGACATAGGCTCGGGCAATGGGTTGCTTCTCGCCCTGCTGAAGATGCTGGGCCACGACGTGCGCGCGGTCGATTTCTTCGATCGCAGCGCCGACGGCGTTTACGTGAGGCACGGCATTCCCTTCCGCGTCTGCAACGTGGAAGCGGACCCGCTGCCGTTCGAGGCGGATTCGCTGGACGCGGTGAGCTGCTGCCAGGCCCTGGAGCACTTCACGCATTCGCACCTGCCCGCGGTACTGGAGATGAAAAGGGTCTTGCGGCCCGGCGGGATGATCGAGCTGGACGTTCCCAATGCCGCCAGCTTCCGCAACCGCAGCCGCATGCTGCGCGGCAAGCACATCACGTTCGACTACAGGGAGCACTACCTGTACGCGAGGCCGGTCCTGTACAAGGACCGCGAGTACTACCCGGACAGGCACAACCGGGAGTTCACCAGGGCGGAGCTCGAGTTGCTGCTCCGTGAAGCGGGGTTCCGCGACATCGATGTGCGCTTCCTGAAGTCGAGGCGCTACCGTGACGGGCTGGAGCGGCTCAAGTGCGTCGGCAGCGCGCTCAGGGATCTTGTCGCGCCGCTCAGGAAGTCGTTGATCGCCTTCGCGCGGAAGTAGCCGGGACGGTCGAGCGGCTACAATTCGCCCATGCCGGAGACGCAGAGCCAGAGCAGCCGTCAGCTTTACCTGCGGCTGTTGTCCTACGTCCGGCCGCACGGCAAGGTGTTCGCCCTGGCCATGCTCGGCATGGTGGCCGCGGCGGCCACCGAGCCGTTGTTCCCGATGCTGATGAAGCCGCTGCTCGACGGCGGTTTCGCCGCGGGCAAGCAGCCTGCGCTGCCGCCGCTCGTCTTCGCCGCCGCGCTGGTGGTGATTTTCATCCTGCGCGGCGCGCTCACCTTCACCGGCCACTACTGCATGGCCTGGGTGGCGAACCGGGTAGTGCTCGACCTGCGCGCGGCGATGTTCGAGCGGCTGGTGCGCTTCCCCACGCGCTATTACGACGACCAGAGCTCGGCCGCGCTGCTCTCCAAGGTAGCCTACGACGTGGCCAACGTGAGCGCCGCGGCGACCACCGCGCTCACCGTGGTGGTGCGCGACACGATCGTCATCACCGGCCTGTTCGCGTGGCTCCTGTACCTTAACTGGAAACTGACTCTGATCGCGCTGGCCATCGCGCCGCCGGTGGCGTACTTCGTGCGCCTGCTGTCGCGCCGCCTGCGCAACATGGCGCGCGGCTCGCAGCACGCGATGAGCGACATGGTGCACGTCCTGGAAGAGACCATCGAGTGCCACCGCGTGGTGAAGATCTTCGGCGGCCAGGACTACGAAGCGAAGCGCTTCGCGCACGCCAACCGCGTGCTGCGCGGCTTCAACATGCGCCAGAAGGTGCCCGAGGCGCTCACCACGCCGGTCACGCACTTTCTCGCCGCCTGCGCGCTGGCGGTGATCGTGTACATCGCGCTGCAGGAGTCGCTCGCCGCCCGCACCACGGTGGGCGAGTTCGTTTCCTTCATCACCGCCATGCTGATGCTTTTCGCGCCGATCAAGCACCTGACGGAGGTCAACGCGGCGCTGCAGCGCGGCCTGGCGGCCGCTGAAAGCGTGTTCGGCATGATCGACGCACCGATCGAGGAGGACGGCGGCACGGTGGCGCTCGCGCGCGCGCGCGGCGAAATCGCTTACCAGGGCGTGGGCTTCACCTACCCCTCGCGCACCGAGCCCGCGCTGCGCGACGTGGACCTCAAAGTGCGGCCGGGCGAGACGGTGGCGCTGGTCGGCCCGTCGGGCGGCGGCAAAACCACGCTAGTGAATCTCCTACCGCGGTTCTATGCGCCTACGGCCGGCCGCATCACGCTGGACGGCCACGACATCCAGACGCTGACGCTGGACAGCCTGCGCGGCAACATCGCGCTCGTGTCGCAGGATGTCGTCCTCTTCAATGACTCCATCTACGCCAACATCGCCTACGGCCGCATGGGCGGGGCGAGCGAGAAGGAGGTGATCGCGGCGGCGGAAGCGGCGCACGCCATGGGCTTTGTCCGCGAGACGCCGGAGGGCCTGAACACGCTGATCGGCGAGAACGGCCTGCGCCTCTCCGGCGGCCAGCGCCAGCGCCTGGCGATCGCGCGCGCGCTGCTGAAGAACGCGCCGGTGCTCATCCTGGATGAGGCCACCTCGGCGCTGGACACCGAATCGGAGCGCCAGGTGCAGGCGGCGCTGGAAACGCTGATGCGCGGGCGCACCACCATCGTCATCGCGCACCGGCTCTCGACCATCGAGCGCGCCGATCGCATCGTGGTGCTGGAGCGCGGCCGCGTGGCGGAGACGGGGCGCCACGCCGAGCTGCTCGCGCGCGGCGGCGTCTACGCGAAGCTCTACCACCTGCAGTTCGCGGCCGCGCCGGCGACCTCGGCCGAAGCGGCGGCATAATCCGGCCATGCTCCTGGTCACGGGCGGCGCCGGCTTCATCGGCTCGAACTTCGTCCTCTCCACGCTCGCGCAGGCGGGCGAGACGATCGTCAACCTCGACAAGCTCACCTACGCCGGCAGCCTGAAGAACCTGGAGGCGCTGCGCGGCGACGCGCGCCATACCTTCGTGCAAGGTGACATCGCCGACCGGGTGCTCGTGCGCGGACTGCTCGAGCGCCACCGGCCGCGCGCCATCGTGCACCTCGCCGCCGAGACCCACGTCGACCGTTCCATCGAGGGGCCGGCGGAGTTCGTGCAGACCAACGTCGTCGGCACCTTCTGCCTGCTGGAGGAGGCGCGCGCCTACTGGTCGGCGCTCGCCGCGCCCGAGCGCGCGGCGTTCCGCTTCCTGCACGTCTCCACCGACGAGGTGTACGGCTCGCTCGCGCCCGAGGATCCCGCCTTCACCGAGGAGACGCCCTATGCGCCGAACAGCCCGTACAGCGCCTCCAAGGCCTCGTCCGATCACCTGGTGCGGGCGTATCACCACACTTACGGCCTGCCGACGCTCGTCACCAACTGCTCCAACAACTACGGCCCGCACCAGTTCCCGGAGAAGCTGATCCCGCTCATGATCCATCACGCGCTCGCCGGCAAGCCGCTGCCGGTGTACGGCGACGGGCTCTACGTGCGCGACTGGCTCTACGTGCTCGACCATTGCGCGGCGCTGCGCGAAGTGCTCGCGCGCGGCCGGCCGGGCGAGGTGTACAACGTCGGCGGCGGCGCGGAGAAGAGGAACATCGACCTGGTGACGGCACTGTGCGCGCTGCTCGACGAGGCCAAGCCACGCACCGGCGGCAGCTACGCCAGCCTCATCAGCTTCGTGAAGGACCGGCTCGGCCACGACCGGCGCTACGCCATCGATTCCGGGAAAATCCGGCGCGAGCTCGGCTGGCGGCCGCAGGAGAGCTTCGAGTCGGGACTCAGGCAGACGGTGCGCTGGTACCTGGAGCGGCAGGAGAAGAGGGCGGCATGAAAGGCATCATCCTCGCGGGTGGCTCGGGCACCCGGCTCTACCCGGTGACGCAGGTGGTCTCCAAGCAACTGCTGCCCGTGTACGACAAACCGATGGTGTACTACCCGCTCAGCACGCTGATGCTCGCCGGCCTCCGCGATGTCCTGATCATTTCCACGCCGCAGGATGCGCCGCGCTTCGAGGCATTGCTCGGCGACGGGCGCAGATGGGGCATCAAGCTCAGCTACGCCGTGCAGCCCAAGCCCGGAGGCATCGCGCAGGCCTTCCTCATCGGGCGCAAATTCATCGGCAAGGATGCGGTCGCGCTGGTCCTCGGCGACAACATTTTCTACGGCCACGACCTTTCCGCGCTGCTGCGCCGCGCGGCGGCGCGGAAAAAAGGCGCGTCCGTATTTGCCTGCGCGGTCAAGGATCCCGAGCGCTACGGCGTGGTCGAGTTCGACGCGAAGGGCCACGCCGTGAGCCTGGAGGAGAAGCCGAAGAAACCCAAGTCGCGCTATGCGGTGGTCGGGT
>JBGQFF010000056.1:0-15451 GCA_041496745.1 Gammaproteobacteria bacterium | reverse complement strand
GTCGATCAACCCGCGATAGATCCGGATCACCTCCAGCGACTTCTCGCGCAGGTTGTGCGCCTTCTCGGTGTTCAGCGCCAGGATCTGCCAGGCCACCTCGCGCTTGAGGACCACCAGGGCAGTGATCGACTTCGCCCCGAGACGCCGCATGGCCATCAACCGATGCAACCCGTTCGGCGTCCAGAAACCTTCCTTCGGCGCGGTGACGCAGATGATGGGATCGAGGAACATCCCGGTCTTGTCGATGACGTCCGCGAGCTTGCGGTGGTGGGCTTCCGAAAGGTCGCGCTGGAACGGGGTGGGTTCCACCTTCGAGATGGGAAGGACGCAGGCGAGCAGCGCACTCCCGCCCAGGGGATCCTTGTAGGTGCCGATGATCTCCCCGCCCTCCTTCACCACGCGCTCGCGCACTTCCTCCGCGGTGCCGGTGAGCATGTCCAGCCGGCACTCGGCCGGCGTCAGCCCCCTGGTGTCCGCCTTCGCCTTCTTCGCCCGGCGCTTCGCCGGGGCCCGTTTCATTCCCGATGCGGCTTTGGCCATGCAAGGGATTCTAAGTCCCGGAACTACCCCGGCGGCGCCACATTCACACCGCGCACGCCGTGTTTCACGATCAACTGCGCAACCAGGCCGGAGGCCTTCACCTCCTCCGCGAACTCGCGCAGGTACCGCGCCCCCGTCATGCGCGCCTTCGGCGTGCCGATCGCCTGCTGCACCGCGGTGACCTGGCCATCGAGCAGGCGCGAGCCCGGCAACTTCGCGCAGTCCGCGAGCAAGCCCGGCCTCAAGCCCGCCAGCGCATCCAGCCGTTGCGACCTGAACAGCTCGAACGCCGCAGGCAAGCCCGCGGCGCGCACCAGCGTGGCGTGCCGCAAGCTGCGCGTCAGGAACAGGTCGTAGGCGCTCTTCGCGGAAACCGCGACGCGCACGCCCTCGCGGTCGACGTCGGCGAGGCTGCGGATCGGCGAGGCGGCAGGCACCAGGTAAGTCACCGGGATCTCGAGGTAGGCGGCGCTGAACGCGATTTCGCCAGCGCGCTGCGGGTCCGCGCCGAGGAAGGCGACATCCCAGGCGCCATTCTTCACCGCATCGGCCGTCTCTCCCGCCCCGGCAAAGCTGACATACGAAAACGGCACGCCAAGCCGCCGGGCCAGTTCCGCTCCGAGGTCCGGTGCGATGCCGCGCGGCGCGCCGTGCGGCGAGCCCGGATTCACCAGGAGGAAATTGCCGTGGTTGATGCCCACGCGCAGCGTGCCGCCGGGCGCGAGCTCGGCGCGCGCGGAAGCTGAAGGGGTGGTCGCCATGGGCCCGATTATGGGCACATGCTCGCGCACCCCCAAACCAGAAGAAAACAGGCCAGCTGCGCCAGCAGGCTCAGCCGGCCTGGATCGGCACGAACAGCCTCTGCCCGTCGCGCTGCACCAGCAGCGCGACGCTCTTGCCGGACTTGGTCGCGACGCGCAGCTCTTCCACGCTGTTCACGGGCTTGCCGCCCGCCGACAGCAGGATGTCCCCCGCCGCGATGCCGGCGCGCGCGGCAGGCCCGTTCACGCCCTCGACCAGCAGGCCGCCGCTCACGTTCGCCTGCTGGCGCTCTTGCGCCGTCAGCGGCCGCACCGCGAGGCCGAGCCGCCCCTGGCCGGCCTCGCCGGCCGAGGCGCTCTTCGCGCTCTGCTCCTCGCTCGCGCCCAGCGTGGCGACGATCTCACGCTTGCCGCCCTTGCGCCACACTTCGAGCCGCGCTTTCTCGCCCGGCGAGGTCTGGCCCACCAGCGCCGCGAGCTCGCCGCCGACGCCGACCGGCTTGCCGTTGAACTTCAGCACCACGTCGCCCGCCTGCAGCCCGGCTTTCTCCGCCGCGCTGCCCGGCACCACCGCCACGATCAGGGCGCCTTCCGCGCGCTCCAGGCCGAAGGACTCGGCGAGCGCCTGGTTCACCTGCTGCACGCTCACCCCCAGGCGCGCGTGCTGCGCGCGGCCGGTGGCGACGATCTGGTCTTTCACGCGCAGCACAACGTCGGTCGGAATGGCGAAGGACAGTCCCTGGTAGCCGCCCGAGCGGCTGTAGATCTGCGAGTTGATGCCGATTACCTCGCCCGCCATGTTGAACAGCGGCCCGCCCGAGTTGCCGGGGTTGACCGCGACGTCGGTCTGGATGAACGGCACGTAGGCGTCGCCCGGCAGCGAGCGGCCCTTGGCCGAGACGATGCCCGCGGTGACGCTGTTCTCGAAGCCGAAGGGCGAGCCGATCGCCACCACCCAGTCGCCCACGCGCGCGCGCGCCGGGTCGCCGAGCTTCACCGTCGGCAGGCCTTTCGCGTCGATGCGCAGCACCGCCACGTCGGTGGCCGGATCCGTGCCGAGCACCTTGGCGCGGTACTCGCGCCGGTCGGTGAGCTTGACGGTCACTTCGCTCGCGCCGTCCACCACGTGCGCGTTGGTCAGCACGATGCCGTCGGCGCTGATGATGAAACCCGAGCCCTGCCCCTGGGTGGGAACCTCGGCCTGCGGCGCGCCGAACTGGAAGGGAAACGGAAACTCGCGGCCGGTCTTGCGCGTGCCCGCGGTGGTGATGTTCACGACCGCCGGGCCGTACTGCTGCACGATGCTGGCGAAATCCGGCAGCACAGCCGCGCGCGCGGCGGGCGCAACAGGCTCCGCGGTCACTGGCACCGACGCCGCATGCGCGCTCGGGGACTGCATGGTTTGGCTGCCGAAGAACGCACTCGCGCCAACGAAGCCGAGCGCGGCCAGCACAGCCGCAATTTTCCTGGTCTGCATGATCCACTCCTGCGAAATTGTTTCGGTGAGCCTTCGACAGAAGCGGGCCGCGGCAGTTCCCTAGCCGCCGCCGCGCGCCGGCAGGTCGGCGTACTCCGCCGCCCCGCCCTTCGCCGCCACGCCGCGCCTGATATCCTCGATGCTGAAGATCCCCGGCTGCAGGACATTGAGGTAAGCGAAGCTCTCCGCGACCGAATGGTCGCGGCTGTACGAAATCATTTCCTTCGTCGCCGCCACCGCCACCGGCGCCTTGGCGGCGATGCGCCGCGCCACGGCGAGCGCGCCTTCGACCAGCGTCTCGTGCGACTCGAACAACCCGTTCACGAAACCGAGCCGCTCCGCGCGCTCGGCGCCGAGCTTCTCGCCGGTGTAGCCCAGCTCGCGCACCACGGCCTCGGGCAACTGCTTGGGCAGGCGGTTGAAGGTGCCGACGTCGGCCATCATCCCCAG
Organism: Gammaproteobacteria bacterium; assembly: GCA_041496745.1. Lineage (GTDB taxonomy): Bacteria > Pseudomonadota > Gammaproteobacteria > Burkholderiales > SG8-39 > JAABQT01. Next base: position 12,223 of record JBGQFF010000056.1, on the reverse strand, counting down.
GTTGATCTCCTGGATGACGAAGTACGCGTCGCGCGTCGCATAGCGCAGGCAGCAGGCGGTGGCCATGTCCACGCCGCCGCCGATGCAGCCGCCCTGCACCGCCGCGATCACCGGAAAGCGGGCTTGCGCCAGGCAATTGAGGCTCGCCTGCAATCTCTCGAGTTCCCCGCGGAACTTCTGCCGCGCTTGCAGCGTCGCGCCACCGAGCGCCTCCGGACTCTGGAACATCGAAAGATCCAGCCCCGCGCAGAAATGCGGGCCGGTGGAGGAAAGCACCAGCGCGCGCACCTTGCCGCTCGCGTCGAGCTCGCGCACGGCCTGCGGCAGTTCGCGCCAGAACGCCGCCGTCATGGCGTTGCGCCGCTCCGGCCGCGACATTTTCAGATGGGCGACCTTGCCCTCGAGCTGCAATTCGAAACATTCGTAGCTCATCTCATCCTCCCGAAATGGGGGCATAATTCGATTGGTTCCAAACAGGAGACGCCCATGGCAAAGATCCTACCGCTCCTCGCGGCGCTTGCCGCCGCTTGCCTCATGACCCCCGCCCAGTCCCAGACCCAGACCTCGGGCGCCTACGCCGGCGTCGGCGTGATGTCCGTCTGGACCAACAACGCGAAGGAATTCGCCCGGACCACCTACGGTTTCAACGGCGGCGGCGACGACACCGCCACCGGCTTGAAGGTCTACGGCGGCTACCTGTGGCCGAGCCGCTTCGGCGTCGAAGTCGGCTACTACGACCTCGGCAGCTACGAGGTGAAGAACTTCGGCGTCAAGGCGGACGAATTCGCGGTGAACGCTTTCACAGTCTCCGGCGTGTTCGCCATGCCGATCGGCACGAACTTCGACTTCAACGCCAAGGCCGGCATCGCCTTCACCAACGTGGACTACACCTGCGTGACCGGCTGCGGCTTCCCCTACGTCAATACCAGCAAGTCCGGCACCGCGGGCGTGCTTGGCGCCGGCGTGGGCTGGCGCGTCGCGCCCAACTTCAGCCTGCGCCTCGACCACGAGTATTTCGGCGGGGTCAAACACGCGGTCGGCAACATGGAAGCGGACTACGGCTACAGCGCGCTCTCGCTGAGTGCGCAGGTCAGGTTCTGAGCTGCGCCAGGCGCAAAGCAAGCGATTGTTTTCATTGACGGATTCTATTCAGCCGCGTATAGTATCTCTGCAGGATTCTCAAGCGCCGAAATAGCTGGTCCGCTCGCGGCGAGGTTGCCGTGCTCATCAGGTAGTTTTTTCCTTCCTTGACCAGTCCGCAGGGCAACCGCCCATTACATCAATTTCCAAGGAAGCAGACATGAGCGCAGGCACAGTGAAGTGGTTCAACGACGCAAAAGGCTTTGGTTTCATCACCCCCGAGGACGGCGGCAAGGATCTGTTCGTGCATTTCTCGGCGATCCAGGGCGGCGGCTTCAAGACGCTGAAGGAGAACGACAAAGTGCAGTTCGATATCACCCAGGGCGCCAAGGGAGCGCAGGCCACCAACGTCCGCCCGGCGTAATCGCAACTGCCGCACCCCAGGCCCGGTGAACCCGGGCTTCTTCATTTCCTCGAGGAGCGGGCATGGACAAGCGAAAGCTCTGGCGTGACCAGGAACAGCAGGTAGTGGAACGCTGGAACGCGGCCGAGGCCCGTTATCGCGAAGTGCACGCGGAACTCGCGCGCGAGTCCGCCGCCGGCACGGCGAGCGAAGAGTTGCAGCAGAAGGTCGAGCGCGCCCGCGCCGACATCGAGGCCGTGAGGCGGCAGGTGGCGCGCCTCAAGGTCGAATTCACTTCCGGAAAGCGATACTGACATGCGCATCATCGGACGCGGCCGCGCCGCGCAATGGACCAAGGAAAAGATCGACACGCTCACCACGCCCGACGTGCGCAACCTGCACGCCAACGCGGAGCGTCTGCTGGAGACCGAGATCGCCGCGCTGTGCATCGAAGTGCTCGGCTCGCGGCCGCGCACCGGCGTGAGCGCGCCGGCCAAGACGAAGGCCGCGGCCAAGCCCCGGCGCGCGCGCGCGAAGGCCGAAACAACCGCTTAGCCGCGCTACACTGCCGCCCGACTTGTTTCGGGGAGGACGGCATGCAACATCTTGCAAGTTTCGTCGGCGCCTTGGCCCTGCTCGTGCAGGGTCTCGCCAAGGCCGGCACGCCGGGCTAGCGGCGATGTGCGGGCGCTACGTCAGCCCCGACCAGGCCTCGATCGAGCGCGCCTGGCAGATCCGCAGGAGCAGCGGTCTCGATTTTCCGCGCCGCTTCAACGTTCAGCCCAACACCGACGTGCCGCTCCTGCTGCACGACTCGGGAGAACTTGCGCTCGTGGCCGCGCGCTGGGGACTGATCCCGCACTGGTGGAAGCAGGACAAACCGCCGACCTTCACCATCAACGCGCGGCTTGCGGAAGCCGCGGGCAAGCCGATGTGGCGCGATTCCATGCGCCGCTCGCGCTGCCTCCTGCCGGCGGAAGGCTGGTATGAATGGCGGGAGATCGCGGGCGGCAAGCAACCCTTCCTCATCCGCAGGCAGGACGGCAGGCCGTTCTGCTTCGCCGCCCTGATGTCCAGCTGGCACGGGCAGCTGAGCTGCGCCATCCTCACCACCGTGGCCGCCGGGCCGATCGCTGAAGTGCACGACCGCATGCCGGTGGTGCTGCCGGACGAGGCGCACGCCGGGTGGGTGGATCCGGAACTGAAGGACGCCACCGCGTTCGCACGCGAGCGCGCGCTATCGCAAGAATTCACCCACTACGCGGTGAGCAAGCGCGTCAACAACGCGCGCAACGAAGGCCCGGAGCTCATCGAGCCGGCAGGCTGAGTTAGTATCCGGCCATGCGACAGCTCTGGGCGATCGCCGCCCTGCTCACCCCCATGATCGCATCGGCTTTCGACCTGCAAGGCCACCGCGGCGCCCGCGGCCTCGCCCCGGAAAACACCCTGCCCGCGTTCGCCGCCGCGCTGGCCATCGGCGTGGTCACGCTCGAACTGGACACCGGGGTCACGAAGGACGGCGTGGTGGTGATCCACCACGACCGGCGGCTGAATCCGGACATCGCGCGCGGCCCCGACGGGCGCTGGGTCGAGGCGCCCGCGCCGCTCATCCACGCGCTCACCTTCGACGAGCTGCAGCGCTACGACGTCGGGCGCCTGCGGCCGGGGGGCAAGACCGCGCAGCGATTTCCGGAACAGCAGGCCGCCGACGGCGCGCGCATTCCGCGCCTCGCGGCGCTGTTCGACCTGGTGAAGAAATCCGGCCACGACGCCGTGCGCTTCAACATCGAGGCCAAGCTCTCGCCGCAGGCGCCGGAGGAGACGCTGCCGCCGGTGAAATTCGCGCGCGCGCTGGTCGCCGAAATCCGCAAGGCCGGGGTCGAATCGCGCACCACCATCCAGTCCTTCGACTGGCGCACGCTGCACACGGTCGAGCGCCAAGCCCCCGGGATCGCCACCGTCTACCTCACCGGGCGGCGCGGCGCGGAGTCGCAGCCGAAGGCGGTGTACGCCGCGGGCGGCCGCATCTGGTCGCCCAATCACGAGGCGATGGACTCCGCCGCAATGGTCGAGGCGCGCGCGCTCGGGCTGAAAGTCATCCCGTGGACGGTCAACGAGCCGGCCGCCATCGAAAGGGTGCTCGACCTGGGTGTCGACGGCCTGATCAGCGACTACCCGGACCGTGTGCGGGCGCAGATGGCGCGGCGCGGCCTGCACCTTCCCGCCACGCGCTGAACGTGCCTCCGGTCACCCTCGCGCTGCTCGCCGGCAACCTGCTGGTCTTCCTCCTGCAGCTTGCGGGCGGATTGCCCCTGTTCGAGTGGTTTGCATTGTGGCCGCCGGCGGCGACCGGGCAGCGCAGCGGTCCGCCCTTCGAGTTCTGGCAGCTCCTCACCTACAGCTTCCTGCACGGCAGCGCGCTGCACCTGATGTTCAACATGCTCGCGCTGTATACCTTCGGCCGCGACGTGGAGCGTCTGTTCGGCTCGTCCTGGTACCTGCAGTACTACTTGGTCAGCGTGGTGGCCGCAGCCCTGAGCCACGTGGTGGTCACGGCCTGGATGGGCGCGCCGCCCTACCCCACGGTGGGCGCCTCGGGCGGGGTCTACGGCTTGCTGCTCGCCTACGGCGTGTATTTTCCGCGGCGCACGCTGATCCTGCTGTTCCCGCCGATTCCGTTGCCCGCGCGCGTCTTCGTGGTGCTGTTCGCTGCCCTGGAGCTTTACTTCGGCGTTACCGGCACCGTCTCCGGCGTCGCGCACTTCGCGCACCTCGGCGGCATGCTGGGCGGCTGGCTGATGATCCGCCTGCGCGGTCGCCGGCGGAGCTCGTAATGGTGTATAAGGGGTGATGTCCAAGACCGCCAGCAGAACTCCCGAACCGCCCCGCGAGCACCCCGGACGCCAGACCCGCAGCCGCTTCACGGTAGGCAAATACGAAGTGATCGCCCAGCCGATCCCTGGATCGGCCCACATGCTGCGCTATACGGTGTTCGTGAAAGGCGTACGCATCGGCGCCATGGCCAGCGTGCCCACGGAATCCGACTGCAAGTTCCTGGAAAGCCCGCCGGCGGTGCCGCCGGTGAAGCCCTTCCAGGTGTTCTACCGCCCAGGCCGGCCGAAGAAGGGCGCGCAACCACCCAGCGCCGTCGACCGCGGCCACGGCATGTCGCACGAAGACCTGACCTCCGGCATCCCGCTGCCGGCGCTGGAAAAATCGAGCGATTGAGAATCGATCTGGAAATCGGGCCCTGACCCCGATTTTTCCGCTTTGAAACATTCTGTTGCAATTCAGGCCGATTAGCGGGCGACTGTAAGCGGCCTCGGGCGTTATAACGTGGCAGGAGGTTTGCCATGAGAAGACTGCTCGCTGCCCTGCTCGCCCTGCTGATCGCGGTCCCGCCCGCCTACGCGCAGGAGCGCAAGACCTACGGCCAAGCCGAGCTCGACCAGATGCTCGCGCCGGTAGCGCTCTATTCCGACGCCCTGCTGTCGCAGGTGCTGATGGCCTCGACCTATCCGCTGGAAGTCGTGGAAGCCGCGCGCTGGTCGCGCGCCCACCCCGGCATCCAGGGCGACGAGGCAGTGCGCGCCGTGGAGGACAAGGACTGGGACCCCAGCGTCAAGTCGCTGCTCGCCTTCCCCAACCTGCTCACGCGCATGGACGAACAACTCGACTGGACGCGGCGCCTCGGCGACGCCTTCCTCGCGCAGGAAACCCAGGTGATGGACACGGTGCAGCAGCTGCGCCAGCGCGCGCAGGCAGCGGGCAACCTCGCGCCCGACGAGCGCCAGCGCGTAGTCGCGGACGGCCGCACGATCGCCATCGAGGCAGCCGACCCGCGCGTGGTGTACGTGCCTTACTACGACCCCTACGTGGTTTATGGCCCTTGGTGGTGGTCCGCCTATCCGCCGGTGGTGTGGGCGCCGTGGCCGGGCTACGCCGTGGTGCGCCCGGGTTTCTGGTGGGGCGTGGGCGTGGGCATCTCCGCGGGCTTCTTCTTCGGCGGGGTGGACTGGCATCAACGCCACGTCAGGGTGCTGCACGTGAACAACTATTACGTGCGCCCGCCGGTGGTACGGCGCGGCGTGATCGTGCAGCGGCCGATCGCACCGGGCCGCTGGGAGCACAATCCGTCGCATCGGCGCGGTATCGTCTACCGCAGCCCGGAAGTGCAGAAGAGATACGCCGCACCCGCGACGCAGCGCACTCCCTCCCCTCGCCAGGAACCCCGGCGCGAGGAACGCCGCGACGACCGGCGCGGGCAGTTCATGCCCCCGGCCCTCACCGCCAGTTCGCCGCCGCGCTTCGAGGCGCGCCAGGAGCGCAGGACCGAGGCGCGCGCCGAGCGCCGGCCGCAGCCGCGGTTTGAGGCGCCGCAGCGTTCGCAACCGAGGTTCGAGGCGCGTCCGCAACAGCGCGTCGAGGCGCAGCGGCAGCAGTCGCGCATGGAAACCAGTGGTGGTGGCGGTGGAGGTTGGCGCGAGCAGGCCGGCCGCGGTAACGGCCGCAACTAGCGCCGCTGCATCAGCTTGTCGAACTCCTCGGCCACGCGCGCGTCGTTGTCGAGCATTTCCTGCGGATCCTTGTCGGCGTAGTGCAGCACGCCGAGGTCGGCGTAGGCCTTCTGCACCCGCTCGCTCCACAGGCCGATGTCCTTCACCGTGGGCACGATGCGGCTGAACAGCCGCTTCTTGTAGCGCGTGTGGCCCTCGGACTGGTCGTGCTGGCGCATCGCTTCCTTCGGCTCGAGGCCGATGCGCTCCCACATTTCCTCGGAATTCAGCCGGTCGCGCAGATGGTGCGAGCCTTCGATGACGAACTCCTCGCGCTCGCGCCGCTCGGCCTCGGTCAGCTGCGGGTAGTACTCGCGCAGCGCGAGGCGGCCGAAGGCGACATGGCGCGCCTCGTCCTGCATCACGTAGGCGTTCACCGCCTGGCATAGCGGGTTCTTGGCGTAGTCGCGAATCCTCTGGAAGGCGACCAGCGCCAGCCCCTCGATCAGCACCTGCATGCCGAGGTAGGTGAAGTCCCAGCGCCTGTCGGTCAGCGCCTGCTCAAGCAGCACCTGCAGGGGCTTCGAGATCGGGTACGCGAAGCGGAATTTCTCGGTGAGCAGCCGCCGGTAGGCCTCCACGTGGCGCGCCTCGTCCATCACCTGGGTGGCGGCGTAGAACTTGGACTCGATGGTCGGCACGTCCTGCACGATGCGCGCCGAGCAGATCAGGGCCCCCTGCTCGCCGTGCAGGAACTGCGACAGGTTGTGCACCTGGGCGTGGTAGCGCAGGTCGGACTTCTGCCGCTCCGACATCTTGTGCCAGAGCGGCGTGCCGTAGAGCGGCAGCACCGTCTCGTCGATCTGCATGGGGTCGTCCGGGTCCACGTCGATCGACCAGTCGATGCGCTTCTCGGCGTCCCACTGCTGCTGCTTGCCCTTGGAATACAGGCGCAGCAGGTCTTCGCTGTGCGTGTCGTAGTTCCAGGTGAAGGTGGTCTCGCCTGAGCCCTGGAACTTCCAGTGCGTCTCCTCGACCGGGAGGATGTACTTGAAGACGGCAGCCATGGACCGATACTTTACACGGGGAATAAACGTACCGTGGGCCAACGGCGTACCGTGGGCCAACGGCGTACCGTGGGCCATCGGCCCACGCTACGGGTTGCGCCCTCGGACATCGATGTACAGGACTTGCAGTTTCGCAAGGTCCGCCACGTAGTCGCCGCTCGGCTCGAACAGCGCAAACAGGCGCAGGGACTTGCGTCCATGATCGAACGCCGCGGGCATGATCGGCACCTTGGCGGCGAGCGCGATGTTGTAGAAGCCGCTGCGCCACGGCGTGCCGCGCTTGCGCGTGCCTTCGGGCGCGATGCCGAGGAGCACCTTCTCCTCGCGCGCGATCATCTCCGCCGCGTCGCCGACCGCACCCTGCGGCGTCTCGCGCACCACCGGCGTGCCGCCCAGCCAGCGCATCAGCCAGCCCAGCGGCGGAGTGAACAGCGTGTGCTTGCCCAGGAATCTCACGCGCAAGCCGAGCGCGAACACCACCAGGATCCCGACGATGAAGTCCCAGTTGGAGGTGTGCGGTGCGACGATGGCGATCATCTTCGCCCGGTCGGGAAACTCGCCGTCCACGCGCCAACCGAAGACAGTCAGCAGCCCACGCGCGAGGGCCTTGGAAAAGGCATTGCCACGCCGCGGCAGGCTGGGGGGCAGTTCGGGAAATCGGCGCATTGGGCATTGTATGGTGGGCCGTTGGCCCACCCTACTTCTTGAGGGGTTTGTAGCGGATGCGGTGGGGCCGCGCCGCCTCTTCGCCGAGGCGCTTCCTCTTGTCCGCCTCGTACTCCTGGTAGTTCCCGTCGAAAAATGCCCACTGCGAATCGTCTTCGCTCGCCAGGATGTGCGTGGCGATGCGGTCGAGGAACCAGCGGTCGTGGGAGATCACCAGCACGCTGCCGGCGAACTCCAGCAGCGCCTCCTCCAGCGCGCGCAGCGTTTCCACGTCGAGGTCGTTGGAGGGCTCGTCCAGCAGCAGCACGTTGGCCCCCGACACCAGCATCTTGGCGAGATGCAGCCGCCCGCGCTCGCCGCCCGACAACTGGCCGACCTGCTTCTGCTGGTCGGCACCGCGGAAGTTGAAGCGCGCGAGGTACGAACGAGAGGGCATGGTGAACTTGCCCACCGTGATCATGTCGTTCCCGCCGGAGATGTCCTCGAACACGGTCTTGTCGCCCTGCAGCGCGTCGCGCGACTGGTCCACGTGCGCGAGCTTCACCGTCTTGCCGATGGAAATCCTGCCCGAGTCGGGCTGGTCCTTGCCGATGAGCATGCGGAACAGCGTGGACTTGCCCGCGCCGTTGGGGCCGATGATGCCGACGATGGCGCCCGGCGGCACCTTGAAGGAGAGCTTGTCGATCAACAGCCTGTCGCCGTAGCCTTTGGAGACGTCCTTGAACTCGATCACCTCGTTGCCCAGGCGCTCGGCAACCGGGATGAAGATTTCCTGCGTCTCGTTGCGTTCCTGGTGCTCCTGCGAGGAAAGCTCCTCGAATCTCTTGAGGCGCGCCTTGGATTTCGACTGCCGGCCCTTGGGATTCTGGCGCACCCATTCCAGCTCCGCCTTCATGCTCTTGATGCGCGCGACCTCCTGGCTCTGCTCGACCTCGAGGCGCTTTTCCTTCTGCTCGAGCCACGAGGAATAGTTGCCCTCCCAGGGAATGCCGCGCCCGCGGTCCATTTCCAGGATCCAGCTGGCGGCGTTGTCGAGGAAGTAGCGGTCGTGGGTCACCGCCACCACGGTGCCGGGAAAGCGCTGCAGGAACTGCTCCAGCCACTCCACGCTCTCGGCGTCGAGGTGGTTGGTCGGCTCATCGAGCAGCAGCAGGTCCGGTCTGGAGAGCAACAGCCGGCACAGCGCCACGCGGCGCTTCTCGCCGCCGGAGAGCACTTCCACTTTCGCATCCCAGGGCGGCAGGCGCAGCGCGTCCGCGGCGATCTCGAGCTCCTGCCCCGTGTCCGAAGAATTGACCATCGCCTCCAGCTTCGCCTGCTCGGCGGCCAGCTTGTCAAAGTCGGCGTCGGGCTCGGCATAGGCGGCGTAGACCTCGTCCAGGCGTTTTTTCGCCGCCGCCATTTCGCTCAGGCTTTCCTCCACCGTCTCGCGCACGGTCTTCTTCGGGTCGAGCACCGGCTCCTGCGGCAGGAAACCGACCTTGAGGTTGGGCATGCGCACCACTTCGCCCTCGTAGTTCTGGTCCTCGCCCGCCATGATCTTGAGCAGGCTCGACTTGCCCGAGCCGTTCAGGCCGAGCACGCCGATCTTGGCGCCGGGGAAGAAGTTGAGCGAGATGTTCTTCAGGATCTCGCGCTTCGGCGGCACGATCTTCTGCACCCGCCGCATGGTGTAGACGTACTGGGCCATCAGCTTCCCTGCAGTGCGCGCCAGACGCGCTCGGGCGTGAGCGGCATGTCGAGTTGCTTCACGCCGAGCGCGTCGATCACCGCGTTGACGATGGCCGGCGTGGCGCCGTGGCAGCCGGCCTCGCCCGCGCCCTTGGCGCCGAGCGGGTTCTGCTGCGTGGGCACGGACTCGTCAAAGCGCGTCGTCAGGTCCGGGATGTCTCCCGCGCGCGGCATGGCGTAGTCCATGAAGGACCCGGTGAGCAGTTGGCCGGTTTCGTCGTACACCGATTGCTCGAAGAGCGCCTGGCCGAGCCCTTGCGCGATGCCGCCGTGCACCTGCGACTCTGCGGTCAGCGGATTGATCACGCGGCCGATGTCGTCCACCGCGCTGTGGCGCGCGACGCGCACTTCGCCGGTCTCGGGGTCTACCTCGACCTCCGCCACCTGGCAGCCGTTTGGCCAGGTCTGTCCCTTCACGGTCTCGGTGTGCTCGCAGACGATACGTTGGCCGGGCTGCTGCGCCGCGAGCTCGAACAAGCCGATGCCGCGGTCGGTCCCTGCGATCCGGTATCGGCCTGCGCCGTATTCCAGGTCCGCCGCCGCCGCTTCCAGCGCCTGCGCCGCGAGCGAGCGCCCTGCTTCGATCAGCGCCACGGCGCCCGCGAGCGCGGCGCTGCCGCCGACCTGCAGGCCGCGCGATCCGCCCGCGCCGCCGCCGGTCCTGGGCAGGTCGCTGTCGCCCTGCACCACGCGGATCTGCAGCGGATCGATGCCGAGCTGGTCCGCGACGACCTGCGCGTAGGAGGTCCACAGCCCCTGCCCGATCGCCTGCGTGCCGGAGTGCACCACGATCGAGCCGTCGGCCGCCGCCGTCATGTGCACGGTCTCGCTGAGCTTGGCGCTGCCGGTGATCTCGACATAGCAGGCGAGGCCGCGGCCGTAACGCAGGCCGCGTTTCCCGGCGGCGCTCTTTCGCGCCGGGAATCCGTCCCAGTCCGAAGCCGCGAGCGCGCCGCGCAGGATGCGCTCGAAATCCCCGCAGTCGTAGGTGTAGCCGGCCGGGTTGGCGTAAGGCATCTTCGAAGCGGGCACCAGATTCTTCAGGCGCAGCTCGATGGCATCCACGCCGAGCTCCATTGCAGCGCGCTGCACCAGGCGCTCGAGCAGGTAGCCCATCTCCGGGCGGCCGGCGCCGCGATACGCATCCACCGGCGAGGTGTTGGTGAACATCATCTTCACTTCATGGTCGAGCACCGGGATGGCATAGACGCCGGTCGGCGCGCGCGCCCCCGACATCGCCGGCACCGCGGCGCCGAAGCTGGAGATGTAGGCGCCGATGTTGGCCAGCGTGCGGATGCGCAGCGCCGTGAACCGGTGCTCCGCGTCGAGCGCGAGCTCCGCCACCGTGATGTTGTCGCGGCCGTGCACCTCGGCGAGGAAGTTCTCCGAACGGTCGGCGAGCCAGCGCAGCGGGCGGCCGAGCTTCTTCGCCGCCCACAGCAGCGCCGCGTGCTCCGGGTAGGCGTAGCCGCGCGCGCCAAAGCCGCCACCCATGTCGGTGCACAGGATGTGCAGCTGTTCTTCCTTGAGCTTGAGCGCGGTGGCGAGCTGGCCGCGCACGTTGTGCACGTTCTGCGTGGGGCACCAGAGGGTGTAGCGGTTGCCCGCCGCGTCGTACTGCGTGGCGAGCGCGCGCGGCTCCAGGGGATTGGCCACCACGCGCTGGTTGACCACGCGCAGCCGCACGACGTGTCTCGCGGTGGCGAATGCAGCTTCCCGCGCCGCCGCGTCGCCCATGTGGTAGTAGGCGGCGACATGACCCTGCTTTGCGGAGGCCTCGAGGCCGCTGACCGCCTCCAGCGGCGCCCACTCCACCTCGACCAGCTCGGCGGCATCGCGCGCCTGCTCGCGCGTCTCGGCCACCACCATGGCGACAGCGTCGCCGACGAAACGCGCTTCATCGGCGGTGATCGGCATGCGCGGGGGCGCGACGATCGGCGTGCCGTCCTGGCGCTTGTGCATCCGGGTGAAAGGAATCTCGCCTATGCCATCGGCGACGACGTCCGCGCCCGTGTAAACGGCGATGACGCCAGGTGCGGCGCGCGCGGCGGCAAGGTCGATCCTGGCGATGCGCGCGTGCGCGTGCGGCGAGCGCGTGAACGCCGCGTGCGCTGCGCCCTCGGGGCGCACGTCGTCGGTGTAGCGGCCCTGCCCGGTGAGCAGGCGCGCGTCCTCCAGCCGCCGCAGGGGCTGGCCGATCCACTGGCTGGCGCCGGGCTGGCCGGCGGGAAAGGCGGCGTCGTTCATGGCGGGGAGCGGCGGATTCTATACTGCGGGCAAGGAGCGCTTCATGACCGAATCGCAGATCCTCGGCTTCATCGGCACCGGCGTGATGGGCGAGCCGATGTGCCGCAACCTCGCGGTTGCGAATCGGGCGGGATCGATTTTCCTGTTCGTGAAATTGCTTTCTGTTGCCCTTCGATCTACGCTGACTGCGTCGGCGTTCAATTTCTAAGCCGCGACAAGCTTCGAGACCGCGAGCAGGAGACAGACATGCATGCAAGCGAAAAGCTGGGCTTGGCTCTCGTAACGGCAGCATTTGCAGGCTTCGTTTGTGCACAAGGCGCTCCGGCAGGATCGGACGGCGCAGCGACCGGAAGCGAAGGTGGGGCGGCCGCTCAAGCAGGAGGCGCCGCTGGCGGAGCTGTCGGAGGTGCAGCCGGTGGAGCAGCAGGAGCCCCGGCTGGCGCAGCGGCAGGAGGCGCATCCGGTGGACTCGGCGGTGGACTCGGAGACGTATTTGGCGGAGCAGCCGCAGGAGGCGCAGCCGGTGGAGCAGC
>JBGQFF010000055.1:0-15811 GCA_041496745.1 Gammaproteobacteria bacterium | reverse complement strand
CACGAACAGCAGCAGCATCACGTAAAGGTCGCGCTCGGTGACGCCGCGGTAGAGCTGCAGCACGTTCTCGAAGCCGCCCACCAGCAGGCCGGCGACGATGGCGCCCGGTATGCTCCCCAGCCCGCCGATGACCGTCACGATGAGGCCCTTTACGGTGAGGGGCAGCGTGAGCAGCGGCGACAAGGTGCCCACCGAGGCCCCGATCAGGGCGCCGGCGATGCCGCCGAGCAGCCCGGTGATGACGAAAGTCGTCGCGTTCACCTGCTCGAGGCGGATGCCGCAAAGGCGTGCCGCCACCGGTTGCTGCGACACCGCGCGCGTGGCGAGACCGAGGCGCGTCCGGTAGAGGAGCAGCATCAGCCCCGCCATGCACACGATGGCCACGCCAAACACCAGCAGCAGGTCGCCGCGCAACGTGAACTCGCCTGCGCGCAACATCACGTCGTCGAACATCGCCGGGTAGTTCTGCGGCATGCCCTGGGTGACATGCACGATGACCTCGTCGATCAGCAGCAGCATGCCGACCGTGGACATCAGCGTGGCGAGCGGGCTGGACAGGGGAATGAAGTGAAAGCAGGTGAGGTAGACCATCCAGCCCAGCAGGCCGCCCGCGGCGAAGGCGCCAAGGAATACCAGCGCCGGCGGCGCCGCCGACATCACCTTGAGCACCAGCAAGCCGGCATAGGCGCCGCCGATCGAGGCCCCGGCATAGGCCATGTTGATCTTGTGCATCACGCCGAACACCAGCGTGAAACCGATGCCGATCAGCGCGTAGGTCGCGCCGAACAGCACGCCGTCGGATACCGCCTGCAGAAAATCCAGCATGGACAAAAAAACGGGCGCGGGTTCACCGCGCCCGTTGGCTCCCTCTCCTCGCGCTCAGAGCGGGTTATACAGGACGACCCATTCGTTGCCCTTGGCCTGCACGAACAGGTAGGGCTTGTCCGCTTCGCGGTCGTCGGTGCGCTTGGTCACGCCCATCAGGCCCTGCGTGGTCTTGAGCTTGGCCAGCCCGTCGCGGATCTTGCGCCGGTCGCCCTGCACGTCCTTGCCCGTGATCTTCTCGGACTCCATCACCGCCTTGAGGATGAACATGTTCTCCCAGGCCGCCATCGAATGCAGGTCTGCCTGGCCCTTGAACTTGGCGGTGCTCTGCGCCGCGAACCTGCCGTCCTTGTTCACCGGCGCGAAGGAAGTCGGGATGATGATGCCCTGCGCCTGCTTGGCGCAGCCCTGCAGCGTCTCCATGCTGGAGGACGAGGTCAGGCCGACCAGCACCTTGGGTTTCACGCCCTGGCGCGCCATTTCCTTCAGGGCGCCGCACAGGCTGAACGGGTGCGCCGAGATGGCGATGATGTCGGCGTTGGCCTTCTTCATCTCGCGCACCTGCGTGGCGAAGTTGGTGTCGGCGAGCAGCCACTTGGTTTCGCCCACCACGTTGAAGTTGTTGGCCGCCGCGCGGTCCTTCATCACGATGTACCAGGAGGCGCGCGAATGCGCGAAGTCTTCCTCGACCCCGCCGTAAACCGTCTTCAGCTCGGGGCGGGTGGTGTGCAGCCAGTAGAACACCGAGGAATACATGGTGATTTCGTTCGGCACGTTGCGGAACGCCCACTCCGAGATCCTGGCGAGCCCGACCTTGATCGCGACATCGGTGAACACCGGGAATTGCAGCCCGGAGTCGCTCGCGTCGCCGACCTTCTTTTGCAGGATGCCGAACAGCGGCTCGGCGACGTTGGAGCAGGTCGGGCCGATCGCCACCAGCGCATCGCCGCCCGCGATGCGCCGAATCACCGAAATGCCTTCCTCGGCACTGCAGCGGTCGTCGTAGAAGTCGACGACCATTTTCGCTTTGCTGCCGTCGGCGAGCTTGACGCCGCCTGCCTTGTTGATGACTTCGGCGGCGGCGAGCAACGCCGCCTCGCTGTTCACGCCGAATATGCGCACCGGGCCTGTCTTGGCGCCGAAGCCGGAGATCTTGATGGTCTTCTCTTGTGCCATGGCGCCGCTGGCTGCAAATGCCAGGGCGATGGCGAAAGCGAGTTTCTTCACTGGGTCCCCCTCCTTGCGGTAGATTTGCGGAAACAGTGTAAGGCGAGGAGCGGGGGATGGCCAAGCAGAAAAAGAAAATTGCTGCGGTGCGCAAGAGCCTTTGGCAAGGTCTTGGGCCTGGCGTCGCCAATCACACTGAGCTCTCGCCGATCGTGTTTCTGCCGCGCGCGGCTGAGATTTATCCCCAGCGCGTCGCTGTGGTGCACGGCAAGCAGCGCATCAGTTACGCGCAATTCTTCGAGCGCGCAAAACGGCTGGCCTCCGCGCTTGCGAAACAGGGTGTGAAGCGCGGCGACGTGGTGTCGGCGATGCTGCCGAACGTGCCGGCGATGCTCGACGTGCACTATGGTGTGCCGATGCTCGGGGCGGTGCTCAATACCATCAACACGCGCCTGGATGCCGATACGGTGGCCTACATCCTCGAGCACGGCGAGGCCAAGGTCTTCATCACGGATCGCGTCTTCGCCGGCGTGGTCGGGCCGGCGCTGAAGAAGCTGAAGAGGAAGCCCTTCGTCATCGACGTCGACGACCCGCTCTACACCGGCCCGGGGGAGCGGGTGGGTTCGGTCGAATACGAGAAATTCATCAGTGGGGGCGATCCCGATTTTGCATGGCTGCTGCCCGCGTCGGAGTCCGATCCCATTTCCCTGAACTACACTTCGGGCACCACGGGCCGGCCCAAAGGTGTGGTCTATCACCACCGCGGCACTTTCCTGGAGTCCCTGGGCAACATCGTGGCCTGGGCGATGCCGGCGCATCCCGTGTATCTGTGGACGCTGCCGCTGTTCCACTGCAACGGCTGGTGCTACCCCTGGTCGGTGACGGCGATGGCGGGGACCCACGTCTGCCTGCGCGCGGTGGACCCGGCGCTGATCTTCCCGATGATCGCCGAGCACGGCGTGACGCACATGTGCGGCGCGCCGACCGTGCTCACCATGCTGATTGGCGCTCCCGAGGAGCAGCGGCGCGAGTTCGCCCAGCCGGTGCATATCATGACCGGCGGCTCGCCGCCGCCGGCGAAGGTGATCAAGGGCATGGAGGAGCTGGGCTTCAAGGTGCTGCACATCTACGGCATGACCGAGCTGCAGGGGCCGTCCACATTCTGCGCGGTGCAGGATTCCTGGAGCGGATTGCCGCTCGAAGAGCGCGCCAACCGGATGGCACAGCAGGGCGTGCGCTACCAGGTGGTGGAAGGCCACATCGTCGGCGATCCGCAGACCTGCAAGCCGGTGAAGAAGGACGGCCAGACCATGGGCGAGATCCTGATCCAGGGCAACACCGTGATGCTTGGCTACCTCAAGGATGCGAAGGCGACGGCGGAGGTGTTTGCGGGCGGATGGATGCACACGGGAGACCTCGCCGTGTGGCATGCGTCGAACTACATCGAGATCAAGGACCGCAAGAAGGACATCATCATCTCGGGCGGGGAGAACATTTCCTCGGTCGAGGTCGAGATCGCGTTGTACAAGCATCCCTCTACAGCGCTCGCGGCCGTGGTGGCGCGGCCGGACGAGAAATGGGGCGAGACGCCTTGCGCTTTCGTGCAGCTCAAGCCTGGCGCGAGCGCCACGGAGGAGGAATACATCCAGTGGTGCCGCGACAACCTGGCGAAGTTCAAGGTGCCGAAGAAAGTGGTGTTCGGCAACCTGCCGACGACGGCGACCGGGAAGATCCAGAAGTACGTGCTGCGGGAGCAGGCGAAGGCGCTCTAACAGCGGATTTGCTTCTGCCCCGGGATGGTTCTAGCATGGCGCCTTAGGGATCCCTCGAGAGGACAGATCCATGACAAACAAGGCCTTAGCAACGACTCTTATCGCGCTACTCGCGGTTTTGCCGGCGGCCCAGGCGATTGCGCAGGCGTCCCCCGCCAAACCAGCCGGCATGGCGGTCCAATCGGGCGAGCCCAAGGCCACCAAGACCGCCGCGGCCAGCGGCAAGAAAGCCCCGACCATGGTCAACGAGGACGCCCGCCACTGCCTCGACCTGGGCAGCACCGTCGAAATCGTGAAGTGCGCGGAGCCGTACCGCTACTGATCCGGGGTCCGGCGGCTAGCGGACCGCGCTGCCGTCGGGCTTGAAGCGCACGCCGAAAAGCTCCTCGGCCTGCTCGCGGCTGTAATACCCCCGCGCCACATCCCGCGCCACCTTCGCCGCATCGCGCTTGCGCGGATCGCCGTAGCCGCCGCCGCCCGGAGTGGAGACGCAGATGCGATCCCCGGGCGATAGCTGGATGTCCTGGTCCTTGGACAGGTGCGCCGGGCGATACGCCTCGCCCGAGATTTCCACCACGACCTTGTTGACCCCGCCCTCGGCGCCCCCGAGCGCCCCCAGGGGCCCGGTGCGCCCGTGGTCCATGACCATCGAGGCGCGCGCCGGCCCGCGGCGCAAGCGGATCGTGTAGTTGACGCCGAAACCGCCGCGGCTCTCGCCCGCGCCGCCCGAGCCCTCGTAGAGCGAGAATTCATCGAACAGCACGGGGTAGTACTGCTCCATGACCTCGATCGGCGGCATCTTGGAGATGCCGATGGTGGAGCAGCCGTTCGAGATCCCGTCGGAGAGTGCGCTGCCGCCGTAGCCGCCCCCGGTGAACAGGTACATCACGTAGGAGCGGTTGCGCTTGGGGTCGTGCCCGCCGATCGCCAGGTTGCCCGAAGTGCCCGCGGGCGCGCCGAACAGCTGCGCGGGGATGGCGGCGGTGAGCGCGTTGAACACGGCTTCGGCGATGCGCTGGCTGACCTCCGCGGCGCATCCCGACACCGGGCGCGGATAGCGCGCATAGAGGAAGGTGCCTTCGGGGTCGGCGATCTTCAGCGGCTCGAAGGTGCCGGCATTGATCGGCACGTCGGGGAAGATGTGCTTGATCGCCAGGTACACGGAGCTGCGCGTGGTGGCGATGACGGAGTTCATCGGCCCCTTGCAGGGCGGCGAGGACTCCGACAGGTCGAACAGCAGGTCGTTGTCCTGCGTCTTCGTGATGCGTACCCGGACGTGCAGCGGCTCGTTCACCACGCCGTCCGAGTCCACGATGGCGTGCCCGCAGTAGGTTCCCGCGGGAATGGTCGCGATCTTCGCGCGCATCTGCTGTTCGGCGCGCACGCGCAGCTCGGCGATCGCCCCGTCCACGGTGTCCGCGCCGTAGCGGTCGAGCAGGGCGGCGAGGCGCTTCTCGCCGACCGCCAGCGCGGCGGCCTGCGCCTTGATGTCGCCGATCCTCTGGTCGGCGATGCGGATGTTCGACAGGATGATGGACAGGATCTCCTGGTCCATCACCCCTTTCTTGAACAGCTTCACCGGCGGCAGGCGCAGCCCTTCCTGCTCGACCTCGGTGGCGTTGGCCGAGAAGCCGCCCGGCACCATGCCGCCGATGTCCGGCCAGTGGCCGGTATTGGCGAGCCAGCACCACAGTTCGCCGCGGTAGAAGAACGGCTTCACGAAGCGCACGTCCATTAGGTGCGTGCCGCCGAGGTAGGGATCGTTGACGATGAACACGTCGCCCGGCTCGACCTGCCAGCCGTTCTGGCGCACGCGCTCGATGACGGCGCGCGAGGAGAACTGCATGGTGCCTACGAACACCGGCAGTCCCAGATCGCCCTGGGCGATCAGCGCGCCGTCCTCGCGCGCGTAGATGCCGTCGGAGCGGTCCATGCCCTCCGAAATCACGGGGCTGAAGGCGGCGCGGCAGAAAGCCAGGTCCATCTCGTTGCACACCTGCTGCAGGCCGTTCTGGATCACGCTCAAGGTGATCGGGTCCATGGATTTCCGATTCTACTTGGGTATCATTCGCCCATGGCAGAACTCATCACCAAGCGCGAAGGGGCAGTGGCGACCGTCCTGTTCTCCAATCCCGCCAAGATGAACGCGGTGACCTTCGACATGTGGAGCGCCGTGCCGGCGGCGCTTGCCGCCCTGGACGCCGATCCCGCGGTGCGCGTCGTGGTGATCGCGGGCGACGGCGACAAGGCATTCATTTCCGGCGCCGACATTTCGCAGTTCGAGAAGCTGCGCGGCACGGCCGGGGCGCAGGCCGAGTACAACAAGGCGGTGGAGAAGGCCTACCTCGCGCCGATGAACTGTTCCAAGCCGGTGATCGCCCGCATCCGCGGCATCTGCATCGGCGGCGGCCTGGGTTTCGCCGCCGCCTGCGACCTGCGCATCTGCTCGGAGGACGCCGTGTTCCGCATGCCCGCGGCGCGCCTGGGCCTGGGCTACAGCCCCACCGGCGTGCGCCGCTTCATGAACGTGATCGGCGCCGCCAATACCTCCGAGATCTTCTTCACCGCGCGCAAGTTCGACGCGCGGGAAGCGCTGCGCATGGGGTTCGTCAGCCGCGTGGTGCCGGCGGCGCAGCTCGAGCAGGCGGTGGCCGAGACCTGCGAGCTGATCGCGGAGAATGCGCCGCTCACCGTCGCGGCGGCGAAATTCGCCGTGCAGCAGGCGCTCAAGGACCCCGCCGAGCGGGACATGGCGAAGGCCGTGAAGATGGTGGAGGCCTGCTTTGCGAGCGCCGACCACAAGGAAGGCCGCAAGGCATTCATGGACAAGCGCAAGCCGAGCTTTACCGGGAGGTAGCAGATGAGAGCATTGGCTGCAGCAGCACTGATCCTGTTTTCGGCCGCCGCAGCGGCGCAGGGCTATCCGCACAAGCCGATCCGGCTGGTGGTGGGCTACCCGCCGGGAGGTTCGGGCGACTTCACCACACGACTGATCGCCGACGAGCTCTCGAAGGACCTCGGCACCGCGGTGATCGTAGAGAACAAGCCCGGGGCGGGCGGCTCGATCGCCTCGGAATTCGTCGCCAGGTCGGCGCCCGATGGCTACACCCTCCTCAACCAGGGCAATCACGCGATCGCCAGGAACCTGTACAAGAACCTCGGCTACGAGCAGAAGGACTTCATTGCGGTGTGCCGCGTCGCGATGGGCACCACCATCCTGGTGGTGAAGACCGACGCGCCGTTCAGGAACCTGAAGGAGCTGGTCGACTATGCCAGGGCCTATCCCGGCAAGCTGTTCTCCGCCTCGGCGGGCTTCGGCTCGGCGCCGCACCTTGCCTCGGTCGCCTTCGAATCGGCCGCCGGCATCAAGTTCACCACCATCCAGTTCAAGGGCGGCGGTCCGGCGTCTCTCTCGCTGCTCTCAGGCGACACGCAGGTGATGTTCGCCACTTCGCCCACCGTGACCGGGTTCATCAAGGGCGGACGCATGCGGCCGCTGGTGGTGAGCATGCGCAAGGGCTCGCCCTCGATCCCCGGGATTCCCGGCACGGAAGAGGCGGGCGTGCCTTTCGATTCCACGTTCTGGTTCGGGCTCTACGTGCCGGCCGGCACCCCAGCCGAGATCGTGAAGCGCCTGCATGCGGCAGCGGCGAAGGGACTCGCCAAGCAGGAGGTGCGCGACAAGATCCTCCTGCAAGGCATGGATCCCGCGCCATCGGCGTCGCCGGAAGCGTTCGCCGCGGAAATCGCCGCCGAGGTGCCGGCGATCGAGCGCTCGATCCGCGAGTCGGGGGCTAAGGTCGAGTAGGGTGGGCCATGGGCCCACCGGTGGGCCATGGGCCCACCCTACGGGTAGGCGCGGTAGAGGCGGAATTCCCAGCCGGCGTCGCGCGGCAGCGGCACTGGCGCTGCCAGCTCGAAGAGGGCGACATGGGCCGGCTTGCCGTTCGGGTCGTGGAATCGGCGCACCTGCAGCGCAACCGGGATGGCCTTCCCATACGGTTCCGCGCCAGCGCAAAACATCAGCGCCTGCGCTTGTACGTCCGGATCGGCCAGTCCGGGATACGTCTGCTCGCAGGCCCAACGGCGGAATACCACGCAGTTCTTCAGGCTGCGCTTCGACCAAGGCGTGGGGTTGTTCAGCCTCGACAGGTAGACGGCAGACGTCAGCACCCCGGGGGAGTCCAGCTCGTAGGCGGCCAGGTATTTTCCCTCTCCTGGCTTGCCCTGCGCGACCCAGCGCCGCGCCGAACGGAAGCCGGGGACGGCGAGGCGTTCCGCCATGTGCTCATCGTCGTACCAGGCGTTGAATTCCTCCTCCAGGCGCGGGGGAGGTTCGGTCATGGTCAGCAGGAGGCCGCGGTTCATAGGGAGATGAGGAGGTTACCCAGGTTGTCGATGGTGAGTTTGTTGCCGGGTTCCAGGACAGTGGTGCAGTCGAGTTGTTCGATGATGGCGGGGCCTTCGAGAGTCTGCGGCAGCGAGTTGCGGCGGTAGACGGGCGTATCGCGAAAGCTGCCCTCCATCCACACCGACCGGTTTCGCGGCGCGGACCCCGCGCCGCGATCGGCAAGAACCTTTAGATCAAGCCTGGGGCGCAGACCGATAACGGCGGTGTGCAGGTTGACTAACATCGCCCGGATTTCAGGCAGCTCCACCTCGAAGCGGGTCCAATAGGCTTTCTCGAACAACTGCTGGAGCTGCTCGCGGGAAACTTTGGGGCCGGGGAGGGCGACGCTCAGCATGTGAGTCTGGCCCTGGAACTGCATGTCCGCGGTGTGCAGGAGGCGCAGGCCTTGGATCGCCACGCCTTCGCGCTGCAAGAGGTCTTTCCCGGCTTGGATCTGGGCTTTAATGATCGACGTAACTTTATCTATATCAACATCTTGTACTTGTTTGTTCACAGTATTCACGAAGTCGTGCCTGAGGTCCGCCACGACACAACCCAAGGCGTTGGTAATGCCCGGGCGGGCAGGAACGAGGAGCTTCGGGATGCCCAGTTCCTTGGCCATCGCGGCCGCGTGCAGGGGCCCGGCACCGCCGAAGGCAAACAACACGAAGTCGCGGGGGTCGTGACCGCGGGCGAGCGACACCATGCGCACCGCGCCCGCCATCTTGTCATTGGCGATGCGCATGATGGCGGCCGCGGCTTGCTTCGCATCCAGTCCGAGGGGTTTGCCGATCTTCTCGAGCATGAGGCGCCTTATCTTTTCCATGTCGGCGGCGCCCTTCACCCCGAGCAAGGCTTCCGGGTTCAGCCTGCCCAGGAGCAGGTTGGCGTCGGTGATGGTGGGCTCGGTGCCGCCGCGCCCGTAGCAGATCGGGCCGGGATTGGCGCCGGCGCTCCTCGGTCCCACGCGCAGCATGCCGTCCTCGCCGATGAAGGCGATCGAGCCGCCGCCCGCGCCGATGGAGTGCACGTCCACCATCGGCACGTGCACCGGCATGGCGTACTCGAGCTCGAGTTCGGAGGAGATCTGCGGCACGCCGTCGCGAATCAGGCCGACGTCGGTAGAGGTGCCGCCCATGTCGTAGGTGATGGCATTCGGAAAACCGGCGGCGGTGGCGGAGTAGGCGGCGGCGATCACGCCGGAGGCCGGACCGGACATCACGGTGTTGACCGCAGCTTCCGCCGCGATCGCCGAGGAGACGGTGCCGCCGTTGCCCTGCATCACCAGCAAGTCCCTGGCGAAGCCGCGGCGCTTGAGCTCGGAGCGCAGGCGCTCGAGGTAGCGGTCGAGGACCGGCTGCACGCTGGCGTTGACCGCCGCGGTGACGCCGCGCTCGTACTCGCGGTACTCGGAGAGCAGGGTGTGGCCGGCGGTGACGTAGCGGTTCGGCCAGGACTCGCGCGCGATCTCGAGCGCGCGCCGCTCGTGCGCGGGGTTGATGTAGCTGTGCAGGAAGTGGATCACCAGGGATTCGCAGCTCGCATCGATCAGCCGGCGCACCGCGTCGCGCACCGCGGCTTCGTCGAGGGGGATCACCGGCAGCCCCTCGGCGTCCATGCGCTCGGGAACTTCCAGCCGTAATTCGCGCGGGATCAGCGGCTCGAACCAGCCGGTGAGGCCGTAGGGCCGCGGCCGGGTGCGGCGGCCAAGCTCCAGCACGTCGCGAAAGCCCTGCGTGGTGATGAGCCCGGTCTTCGCCAGCTTCCTCTCCAGCAGCGCGTTGGTGGTGGTGGTGGTGCCGTGCACGATCATGGCCACCTGCTCGAGCGCGAGCTTCGCCTCGTCGAGCGCCGCGAGCACGCCGTAGGCCTGGTTCTCCGGCGTGGTCGGCACCTTGGCGAGGCGCACTTCGCCGCTCGCCGCATCCAGTGCGATCAAGTCCGTGAAGGTGCCGCCGACGTCGATGCCCGCGATCCAGCTCATACCAGGTGGTACTCCTGCTCTGCATCGTCCAGCGTGCCCGCGAAGCGCACGTGGCCCTTCTCCAGCACGTAGGCGCGGTCCGCGACCTGGCGCGCGAAGTGCAGGTTCTGCTCGCACAGCAGCACCGTGACGCCCTGTGTCTTCAGTTCGAGGATGGTGCGGGCCATCTGCTCGACGATCACCGGAGCGAGGCCTTCGGAAGGCTCATCCAGCAGGATGGCGCGCGGATTGCCCATCAGCGTGCGCGCGATGGTCAGCATCTGCTGCTCGCCGCCGGACATGCGCGCGCCGAGCCGGTCCTGCATGCGGCCGAGGTTGGGGAACAGCTCGAACAGCTTCGCCGGCGTCCAGCGCGGCGCACCTGCGCGCGGCGGTTGGCGGCCGACTTCCAGGTTCTGCGCTACCGTGAGGTCGGTGAAGATGCGCCGGTCCTCGGGCACGTAGCCCAGGCCGAGCCGCGCGACCTGGTGGGGCTGCAGCCCGTCGATGCGCCGGCCGTCGAAGCGGATCTCCCCCGACAGCGGCCGCAACATGCCGATCAGCGTCTTGAGCGTGGTGGACTTGCCCGCTCCGTTGCGCCCCAGCAGCACCGCGACCTCCCCGGAGCGCGCCTCGAGCTCCAGGTCGAACAGGATGTGGGCGCGGCCGTAGGCGGCGTTGAGGCCCTTTACCTCAAGCATGCATCGCCCCCGAGCCGAGATACACCTCGCGCACGCGCGCGTCGGCGCGCACCGCCTCGGGCTTGCCCTCGGCGATCAGCTCGCCGCCCGAGAGCACGATGACGCGGTCCGCGTGCGTGAACACCACGTCCATGTCGTGCTCGGTGAACAGCACGGCAATGCCGCCGCGGCGCGCGAGCTCCACGGCGAGCTGCATCAGTTCGTTGCGCTCCGCCGGCGCCATGCCGGCAGTGGGCTCGTCCATCAGCAGCAGACGCGGCTGGTTGGCGAGCGCCATCGCCAGTTCGACGCGTTTCAGGTCGCCGTAGGCGAGCACCGCGCAGGCGCGCTCGGCCTGCTCCAGCATGCCGACGCGCGCAAGGAGCGCGTTCGCTTCGTCCACATGGCTGCGCGTCGCCAGGGACGTCAGGGACCGCAGACGCCGATGGTGCGAGAGCAAGGCCATCTGCACGTTCTCGCGCACCGTCATCGAGCCGAAGGTGGCGGTGATCTGGAAGGTGCGCCCCACGCCCAGGCGCCAGACCTCGCGCGGCTTGAGGCCGAGCAGGCTGCGGCCCTCGAATTCGACCGTACCGGCATCGGGTGCGACCTGGCCGTTGAGCATGTTGAAGCAGGTGGTCTTGCCGGCGCCGTTGGGCCCGATCATCGCCAGCAGCTCGCCTGCGGCGACGCCAAAGCTGACCTCCTGCACGGCCTGCACGCCGCCGTAGGCCTTCGACAATTTCCTCACGGCGAGCACCGTCATCGCGCGAACCTCTCGCGCAGAAAACCCGTGACCCCCTGCGGGAACGCGAGCACCAGCAGCAGGATCACGCCGCCGATCACCGCGCGCCAGTAGTCGATGCCGCGCGCCACCGCGTCCTGCAGCCAGATGAACAGCACCGCGCCCCACACCGGGCCGGTGAGCGTCTGGATTCCGCCGAGCAGCACCATCACGAGGCCGTCCACCGAGCGCGTCACCGACAGCGCCTCGGGCGAAATGGAGCCCTTGGAGAAAGCGTAAAGCGCACCGGCAAGCCCGGCGAACAGGCCGGCGAACGTGAACGCCGCCCAGTGCCATGCGCGCACGTCGATACCGATGGCGTCGGCGCGCAGCGGCGAATCGCGCCCGGCGCGCACCGCGTAGCCGAACGGCGAGTAAAGAATGCGCCATAGCAGCGCGATGCCGCCGAGGCAGGCGGCCAGCGTGAGGTAGTAATAGGCGGTCTTGCTGGAGAGCCAGGGCGCCGGCCAGATGCCGACGATGCCGTTCGAGCCGCCGGTGAAGGCGTCCCACTGGAAGATCACCGACCAGGCGATCTGCGCAAATGCCAAAGTGAGCATGGCGAGGTACACGCCCGAGAGCCGCACGCAGAACCAGCCGAAGACGAGCGCGCCGAGCGCGGCGAGCCAGGGAGCGACGGCGAGCGCGAGTTCCATCGGCACGCCGCCCTTGTGCACCAGCAGTCCCGCGCCGTACGCGCCCAGGCCGAAATAGGCCGCATGGCCGAAGGAATGCAGGCCGCCAGGACCCATGATGAAGTGCAGGCTGACGGCGAACAGCGCGAACAGCAGGATGTCGGTGAGCAGGACCAGCGTGTAGCCGGTCTGCACGGCCGGCACCAGCGCCAGGCCGAAGGCGAGCGCGGCGAGGGCGGCAAGCAGCCCGCGCGAGGGCAGGAGCAGCGGCGGCTCGAGCGCGCCCGCGCCGCGCACCTGCGCCGGCATCCTGCCGAGCAGTCCCCAGGGCCGCAGCACCAGCACCACCGCCATGACGATGAACTCCACCACCAGCGTGATCTTGGAATAGCCCAGCCCGATGCAGAACGACTTGATCTCGCCGATCAGCAGCGCGGCGAGGAAGGCGCCGGGAATCGAGCCCAGGCCGCCCACCACGACCACGACGAAGGCGTCGGAGATGATCTGCAGGTCGATGGCGAGCGTCGCCGGCTCGCGCGGGATCTGCACCGCGCCGCCCAGGCCGGCGAGCAGGGCGCCGAGGGCGAAGACGCTGGTGAAGAGCCAGCGCTGGTTCACGCCCAACGCCCCGGCCATCTCGCGGTCCTGCGTTGCGGCGCGCACCAGCGTGCCCCAGCGCGTGCGCGTCAGCAGGGTCCAGAGGACGCCGAGCACGAGCGGGCCGAAGACGATCAGGAACAGGTCGTACTCCGGGAACCGGCGCCCGGCGATACTCACCGCGCCGGCCAGTCCCGGCGCGCGCGGCCCGAGGATGTCCTCCGGGCCCCAGGCCCACAGGGTGAAATCCTTGATCACCAGCAACAGCGCGAAAGTGGCGAGCAGCTGCAGCAGCTCGGGCGCGCCATACAGGCGTCGCAGCAGCAGCGCCTCGACCAGCGCGCCGAAGGCGGCGACGGCGAGCGCCGCCAGCGGCACGCTCCACCAGAAGCCCAGCGGCGGCGCGAGCGCCACCGCCACGTACATGCCGAGCATGAACAGCGACCCGTGCGCGAAATTGACGATGCGCGTCACGCCGAAGATCAGCGACAGCCCGGCGGCCACCAGGAACAGCGACGAGGCGCTCGCCAGGCCGTTGAGGAACTGGATGAGGATCGAGGAGGCGGTCATGCCAACAAAAAAGGGGGTCAGGCCCCCTTTGATGGATTCTCCCTGGCCTTCAGTCCTTGCGCATCGCGCGCACTTCCTCGAACGGCGGCAGGAAATTCGCGCCGTCGGCGAAGCGCCAATTGACCATGGCGCCCACGCCTTTCTTCTTCGCCAGCTGGCCGACGTAGGCGCCCATCGTGGACTGGTTGTCGATTGGGCGCCAGACGATCGGGCCGATCGGGGTGTCCATCTCCATGCCCTTCATCGCGGCGATCAGCTTCTCGGTGTCGGCGCCCCCGGCGCGCTTGATGGCGTTGGCGACGGTGTACATCGTCGAGTAGCCGACCACCGAGCCCAGGCGCGGATAGTCCTTCCATTTCGCGCGGTAGGCGGCGAGGAACTTCTGGTGCGCCGGCGTCTTGATCTCGCTCCAGGGGTAGCCCGTCACCCACCAGCCTTCCGGCGTCTCGTCCTTCAGGGGATCGAGGTACTCGGGCTCGCCCGCGAGCAGGTTGAACACGGTCATGTTCTTGAACAGGCCGCGTGTGTTGCCTTCGCGCACGAACTTCTGCAGGTCGGCACCGAACAGCGAGCTGAAGATCGCGTCGGGCTTGGCATCCGCCAACGCCTGCACCACCGCTCCGGCTTCGATCCTGCCGAGCGGCGGAGCCTGCTCGCCTACGAACTGCACGCCGGGCTGCGCTTTCGAGAGCAGCTTCTTGAACGAGGCGGTGGCGGACTGGCCGTATTCGTAGTTGGGGTAGACGATCGCCCAGCGCTGCTTGTTCAACTTGGCCGCCTCCGGAATCAGCATCGCCACCTGCATGTAGGTCGAGGGCCGCAGCCGGAACGTGTAGCGGTTGCCGTTCTCCCACACGATCTTGTCGGTGAGCGGCTCGGCGGCGATGAACACCACCTTCCTCTGGTTGGCGAGATTGGCGACCGCCAGGCCGATGTTCGACGCGAAGGTGCCCATGATGAGCGAGACGTTTTCGCGCGTGATCAGTTCCTCGGCGACGCGCACCGCGTCGCCCGGGTTGCCGTTGTCGTCGCGCGACACCACCTCCAGCTTGCGGCCGTTGACGCCGCCCGCCTTGTTGATCTCCTCCAGCGCCAATTCCCAGCCCTTCTTGTAGGGCTCGAGAAAGGCGGGGAACACCTTGTAGCTGTTCAGCTCGCCGATCCTGATGGTCTGCGCCTGCGCGCCGAAGGCGGCGAGCGCCGCGGCCGCCATTCCCAAAGCCAGTCTGAGCTTCATTGCGTCTCCCCTAGATCACGTCGCTGGACTGGATGCGCTTCACCCCTGCCACCCGCATCGCCGCCCAGGCCTTGGCGAGCGAGCCCTGCACGTCGATGCCGCGGCAGGCGTCCTCGATCACCAACGCTTCGAAACCCTGCTTGCGCGCGTCGATCGCGCTCCAGCCGACGCAAAAATCGGTGGCCAGGCCGGCGAAGTAGGCGCGCTTGAGGCCGCGCTGCTTGAGGTAGCCGCTCAGCCCGGTCGGCGTCTTCTTGTCGGCCTCGAGGAACGCGGAGTAGCTGTCCACCTCGCGCCGGTAGCCTTTGCGGATGACGAGCTCCGCGTGCGGGATGTCGAGGTCCTTGTGCAGCGCCGCGCCCTCGGTGCCCTGCACGCAATGGTCGGGCCACAGCACTTGCGTGCCGTAGGCGAGCTTCATCGTCTCGAAGGGCTTCTTGCCGGGATGCTGCGAGGCGAAGGAGATGTGGTCGGCCGTATGCCAGTCCTGCGTGATCACCACGTGCTTGAACTGCCTGGCGATGCGGTTGATCAGGGGCACGATCTGGTCGCCTTCCTTCACGGCGAGCGAGCCGCCCGGGGTGAAGCAGTTCTGCACGTCGACCACCACGAACACGTCGCGGTCGCCGATCTTGCGCGTGGGCGCCGCCCAGGCGCTGGAACCCAACAATCCGAAGCCCGTTGCCGCAAACAGGAACGATCTGCGTTTCATGGTGACCTCCGCTGTGAGGGAAAGTGTACTGCAGGGATGACTGCCGTAGTTTGATTCTGCAACGCGAGATAGGCGGCGCGGATGAGGCCGCGTGCGCGCATCGCGTCAGCGACTTTGACCCCTGCATCGAGCGCCGAGCGCACGATGTGCGAGGGCAGGGGGCCGACATCCACGGTGACTGGCAGGCCGCCGAGGTCGCTGTCTTCCTTCACTTCTCGCGCCGGGAGCCGCCGGATCGCGGGATGCTCCGCATCGACCGCATTGGCGATCAATGTCGCCGCGGCGTCTGCCGCGGCGCCGCAGTCCGCGACGACCGTGACCGCGTCGGCGATGCCAAGCGACTGCGAGCGTCCGCGCCAGCCGGAAGTGGCGATGCCGCAGGATTCCTCCAGCCGGATCGTCGCATCGACCATCGGCCGTTGCGGATTGTTGACGATACCGGCGTCGAAAGTCTTGCCGTGAGGCAGATGCACCGCGAT
>JBGQFF010000054.1:0-16093 GCA_041496745.1 Gammaproteobacteria bacterium | reverse complement strand
GTAGTACTCGCGCATCTTCAGCAGGAAGGTGCACAGGCCGTAGTCGCCCGCATGGCGCGCATCGGAGATGTCGCAGTTTCGTTGCACCACGCTCGTGAGTTGCGGAAGATTGCGCATCATCGTGGGGCGTATATACTCACTCTAGCATCGCATGGCTCGCTCGCCAGCATGGCCAAGACAACCCGTCCGAAGCCCCACGTCACTCTGGACATGAAGGGTGCGGCCTGCCCCGGGCCGATGCTCGGCGCGAGGCGCGTGCTCGACGAGTTGCTCGCTGGAGAAGTGCTGCTGCTGATCTCCGACTGTCCCGCGACCCGGGACGACCTGCATTCCTGGCCCAAGTACGCCGACGTCGAGATCCTGAAAACCGAGAAATTGCCGCGGGGCGGGACCGGGTATTACATCCGCAAGGGCAAGGCGCAGCGCGTCTCTCCCAACGCCGTGCTCGACATGCGCGGGGCGACCTGCCCCGGCCCCGTCGTCGAGGCGAAGAAGCTGCTCAACGGCATGCGCAGGGGCGAAGTACTGCAGCTGGTCAGCGATTGCCCCGGCATCAGGGCGGACGTGCGCAGCTGGGTGAAGGCGACCGGCCTGGAGCTGGCCGATGCGCGCGAAAGCGCGCCCGGCGAATACGCGTTCCACATCCGCAAGCGCTGAATGATGAGCCTGATGGATGAGATCATCGGCGGTGGCGGCGACGCCAGCAAGAACCCCCTGTTCCCTCATGCGCCGGCGGGCTGGACGCCTGCGCTCGCAGTGGAGTCCGCGCGGCGGGAAGGCCTGGAACTGGGCGAGGAGCACTGGGAAGCGCTGCGCGCCCTGCACGAGTACTACGCCAGGCACGAGGCGACCGTCGTCAACCTGCGCGAGCTGCACGATGCGCTCGGCGAGAAGTTTCACCGCCAGGGCGGTATCAGGCACCTCTATCGGCTGTTTCCCGGCGGACCGGTGGCGCAAGGCTGCCGGATCGCGGGACTCAAAGCGCCGGCGGGCGCCACCGACAAGGGCTTCGGCAGCGTCGCCTAGCCGCCGGGCGCAATGGCGCTACTTGCGCTTGAGGAAGAAGGTGAACTGCATGTCCGCCTCGGCCTGCGACAGAAGTTCGTTGCCGGTCTGCTTGGCGAACGCCTGGAAGTCCCTCACCGAACCGGGATCGGTGGCGACGATCTTCAGCACCTGCCCGGACTGCATGTCGTTGAGCGACTTCTTCGCGCGCAGGATGGGAAGCGGGCAGTTGAGCCCGCGGGCGTCGAGTTCTTTGTCGAAGTTCATAGGGGAGTCCCAGCATCCATGTAAGTGATAGTCATTAACCGAAACGCGCCAGCAACTCGGCGACCCTGCCCGCGCGCTCGGTGCGCCCCTGGTTCCCTACCGGCGGCTCCTGCCGGATCATGCACGACACCATCTCGTAGAACGCCCGGTCGAGCGCCTTGCGCGCGGCGGCGAGTTGCTGCGCGATGTCCTCGCAGGCCTCGTCCTCGCCGATCATACGCCGCACCGCGTGTACCTGGCCCTCGATGCGCGCTAGGCGCGCGTCCATCGCCCTCTTCGATTCCACATCATGCATCGTGGGTTCGCTCACGCCGCGAATATACACCGCAGGGTATGCGTCGACCAATTTCCCCTATGGTGCGATGCCGCATAAGGAAAATGGGACACGTCCATCAGAGGAAACATTTGGCGCATACTCCTACAGGGTATTAATTTCCCTCCCGAGGAGTCGACTATGTCCGATGCATCCGACCTGGACCGCCTGATCAACGAACGGCTGGAGGCGCTGCTGCCGAAGAAGCTCGCCGAGCTGCGCGAGAAGCAGACGCCGTCGATGACCATCATCGCCACGAAAGGCACGCTCGATTGGGCGTATCCGCCGTTCATCCTGGCCTCGACCGCCGCCGCGCTCGGCTGGAACGTGTCGATGTTCTTCACCTTCTACGGCCTCGGCTTGCTGAGAAAGGACATCAGCGACCTGAAGGTGAGCCCGCTCGGCAACCCGGGCATGCCGATGAAGATGCCGTTCGGCCCGGACTGGTTCAAGAGCATCAACTGGAACATCCCGAACGCGGTGCAGGCAATCGTGCCGGGGTTCGAGAACATGGCCACCATGCTCATGAAGCAGACCATCCACAACAAGGGCGTGGCCGGCGTCGAAGAGTTGCGCCAAGCGTGCATCGAGGGCGGCGTGAACCTGATCGGCTGCCAGATGACGGTGGACCTGTTCGGCTTCAAGCACGAGGACTTCATACCCGAGGTCAAGGATTTTGTCGGCGCGGCCACCTTCCTGCCGATGGCGCGCGACGCGGACGTGAGCCTATTCATCTGAGGGGGAAACCATGAAGAAAACACTGCTGGCCGTGGCGACCGCCGCGGCGCTCGCGCCGCTCGCGGCGCAGGCGACGACCGGCTATTTTTCGCACGGCTACGGCATCAAGGCGAAGGCGATGGGCGGCGTCGGCATCGCGCTGCCGCAGGACGCCCTCGCCGCGGCGTCCAATCCCGCCGGCATGGCGTGGGTGGGCAACCGGCTTGACCTGGGCGTTGACTGGTTCAAGCCGGACCGCGGCGCGGAAATCGCCGGCAATGGCGCAGGCTTGAACGGCAGCTACGACGGCAACGGCACGGCGAGCTTCCTCATTCCAGAATTCGGCTACAACCGCATGCTGAACCCGAACCTCTCGCTCGGGGTCGCGGTGTACGGCAATGGCGGCATGAATACCACCTACGACGCAAGCCCGTTCGCCGCGTTCGGTGGCAGCAGCCCGGCCGGCGTGGACCTGATGCAGCTGTTCATCGCGCCCACCATGGCATGGAAGAGCGGCAACCATTCCTTCGGCGTGTCGCTCAACCTCGCCTACCAGCGCTTCGAGGCGCGCGGTCTGCAGCCGTTTACCGGCGCATCGACCAGCCCGGGCGACGTCACCGACCGCGGCTATGACGATTCCACGGGGTACGGGGTGCGCATCGGCTGGACGGGGCAGGTCACGCCCACCGTCATGCTTGGCGTCACGTACCAGACGAAGACCAACATGAGCAAGTTCGACAAGTACAAAGGCCTGTTCGCCAACCAGGGCGAATTCGATATCCCGGAGAACTACGGTGCCGGCATCGCTTGGAAGGCTAGTCCTGCCCTGACGATCGCGGGTGACGTCGTGCGCATCAACTACGGCGACATCCCGGCAGTCGGCAACCCTGTGGACTGCCTGTTCGCAGGCGCCTGCGCGCTGGGCAGCACCAACGGCCCCGGCTTCGGCTGGAAGAACACCACCGTGTACAAGCTCGGCGTCATGTACGAACTGAACCCGAAGGTCACGCTGCGCGGCGGCTTCATCACGATGAAGCAGCCGATCCCTGAAAGCCAGACGTTCTTCAACATCCTCGCACCCGGCGTGGTGGAGAACCACCTGACCCTGGGCGCCACCTGGAAAACGGGGGGCAACGGCGAGCTGACCGTGTCCTACATGCACGCTTTCGAGAGGAAGGTGAACGGCGCGGGCTCGATTCCCGCGGTGCCGTACGGCGGCGGCGAGGCCAACCTGCGCATGAGCCAGAACTCGCTGGGCGTCGCCTACGGCTGGAAGTTCTAGGCGCGGGCGCGCAAAATGCCCGCCAAGGAGGTAATGCCAAGGAGGCAATCATGAAGCTCGCCGCCGCGCTGTTCGCCCTGGTCCTCTTCCTGCCCCCCGCGTCGCAGGCGCAGTCCGTGCACTACAACGTGGTGCTGCAGGTGAGCGACGCCGACCCGGCGAAATGGAACCTGACGCTCAACAACGCGCGCAACATCCAGACCGACCTCGGCAAGGGCAACGTCGACGTGGAAATCGTCGCCTACGGCCCGGGCCTCGCGATGCTCAGGAGCGAATCGAAGGTCGCCGGCCGCCTCGCCGAGGCGCTCGACAATAACGTCGGGCTGCTGGCCTGCGAGATCACGATGCGCAACACCAAGGTGCAGAAAAGCGACATGTACAGCGGCATCGCCTACGTCGACGCCGGCGTCGTCCACATCATGAAGCGCCAGCGTGAGGGTTGGGCCTACGTGCGGCCCTGAAGGCCGGCGCGCGCGGCGCTAGGCGATCGACTGGTAGTACAGGTTCTGCGGGTGCTTCGCCTTGGCGAAGAAGTACCAGCGCAGGGCCAACAACGCCGCATTTGACTTCGCTGCTCAAGTCCAGGCTGCGCTTCAATGCCCGCCGGCGAGCAGGCTCGAGGTCGCGGCAAGCAGCACCACCACCTGCGCGATGGCCATGCCCGCCTGCAGGCGCGCCCCGGCGCGAACGAGCGTGACGACAAGCCGCAGGTAGCAGACGAGCGTGACCAGCGACAGCAGGGCAATACCGAGCAGGCAGAGCGGTTCGCCCTTGCCGATCTGCCCGAGCCACGCCCAGCCCGTAGGCGCACCCGTCAGCGCCACGTAGCGTTCGACCGGCAGCGACCACAGCTCGGGCAACCGCTCCAGCGGAACCAGCGGCTCCACGACGCCCAGCGCGTAGGCGAAGAACCCCGCCACCAGCGCCGCCAGGCCGATGCGGGTCCCCCAGTCGAGCCAGCGCGCATAGACCTGCTCTTCAACGGGCAGCGGCACGCTCAGCTCCAGATCCCGAGACCCTTGAGCAGCGCGCGCCCGCCGGCAATCAGCAGCAGCGCCATGATGATGAGCCGCACCCGCGCGGCGGGCGTGATGCGCAGCAGGCGCACGCCGATCCGCGCTCCCAGCATCACGCCGATGATCGAGGGCGCGACCAGCATGGGCAGCACCGCTCCGCGGTTGATGTAAACCCATGCCGCCGAGGTGTCCACGATGGAGAGCACCAGGCCGGAAGTCCCCACCGAAAGCTTGAGCGGCGCGCCCATCAGCAGATTGAGCGCCGGGACGTTCGCCCATCCGGCGCCGAGGCCGAACATGCCCGCGAGCATGCCGATGCCGGCGAATGCCACCATCGCCTGCGGCGTGCGCCGCACCCGCCATTCGACATCGCGGCCCGCCGCCGGGTCATGGTACACGCCGTGCATGCCGAGCGCCGCGCTCATCGCGTCCGGCGCGCCGACTTCCGGGCGCTCGGACTTCGAGCTCGTCGCCATGAGCGCCGCGATGGCGAGGATCGTCAAGCCGAGGGCCACCTCGAGGACCCTGGTCGGCAACGCGAAGCCGACGAGCGCACCGATGATCGAGGTGACCGAGCCCACCAGCGCGAGCGGCATGGCGAGCCGCAGGCTCGCGAAGCCGCCGCGCATCAGCGCGGGCGCGGCGGAAAGGGCGCCCGAGAGCGCCAGCAGCAGGCCTGCGCCGCGCACGAAATCAATGTGGAACGGAAAGAACCCGCCGACGATCGGCACGAACAGCACGCCGCCGCCCACCCCGCCCAGGACGGCCACCACGCCGAGCGCGAACGTCACCGCGAACAGCACGATCGGCCAGATCCACCATGCCAGGGCGACGCTGTCGGCGGCCGCCGCCGGCCCGGCGGCGCACAAGCCGAAAGCGAGGAGGAGGATGCGGATCAAGCGGGAAGTTTACGACTCTACTGAAAGGGCAACATTCTGCGCACCGCGCCGGGCGCCCAGCAACGAGTGAAACTGATGCCGCCATAAGCCGCCCTGACGCCCACCCTATCGGCGCTCGGCTAGGATGCTCGTGTGAAAATCTGCATCGTCTCGGACAGCCACGACCGCGCCGATGCGCTCGCGCAGGCAGTGCGCGAGGCGAAAGCGCAGGGCGCCGAGGCGGTGATCCATTGCGGTGACCTCATCGGCGCGCAGACGCTCAAGCCCGCCCTCGCGCTGGGTTTGCCCGTGCACCTCATCCACGGCAACAATGTCGGCGATCCGCAGGCCCTGCATAACCTGTCGCGCGCGAGCGGCGGGCTCCTCCAGTACCACGGGGTCGACGCGCGCCTCGAGCTCGGCGGCCGCCGGGTCTGCGTCGTGCACTATCACGACTACGGCTACGCCATGGCGTGCACCGGCGACTGGGAACTGGTCTGCTGCGGCCATTCGCACCGGGCCGAAGCGCGCAGGATCGCGAACGTGCAGGGCACTAACTCCTGGCTCGTCAATCCCGGGACGGTGGCGGGACTGGCCGCGTCGGCGACGTGGGCGCTGGGCGATCTCGCGGCGATGCGCTTCGAGCTGCGCGAGCTCGGCCGCGAGCCCGTATTCAACGCCTCTATAAGCGCATAGCGAACTCTGAGGCGGCCCCCCTTGGGCGGCGCTTAGAATTCCCGCAGGAACGGCGAGGAGACAAGCGATGTTCACCAGCAATCCGTTTGCCGGGCTCTCGGCGTCGATAGCGCCTGCCGTCATGCAGACCTTTGTCGTCGTCATGATCGTCCTGGTCGCGGCAGGGACACTTTTCGACATCCTGCACAAGGGAAGCGCCAAGTATTTCTTCGATAACTGGCGGAAATCGAAAAGCAAAGGGTCGAAGCAGATCGGTGGCGGCGAATTGGTGTCGATCGCGATCAAGACCGGCCTTGTGGACTTCCTCGCATCCGGGGAATTCTGCAATGCGCGACGCCGGGTCGCCCACCTGCTGGCCATGTACGGGTTCCTGATCTACGCCATCACCACAGCCGTGATGGTGTTCGCCTACCCGACGCCCGCGACGCCGACGCCCGCCATCCTGCCGCGGCTCTGGTGGCTCGGCGGCCTGATGGTCTGCCTCGGCGGCTATTGGTTCTGGTTCTTCATCCGGGTTGATGTCCTCGCCGAGGGCCATTCCCCGTTCCGCGTCGTGCGCGCGGATCTGTTCATCCTCTCGCTTCTCGCCAGCGTCACGCTGGGCCTCATCTGGGCCTTCGTGCAAGCGAGGGGCGGTTCCGGCGCCGGCGTGCTCTTCGGCTTGTACGTCATCGCCACGACGGTGCTGTTCGCATCGGTGCCGTGGTCCAAGTTCGCGCACATGTTCTTCAAGCCCGCGGCGGCCTTCGAGAAGAGGGTTTCCCACGCGATCGGCTTCAGGAGCAACCTGCCCGCGCCCGCCGACAAGCCCGAGCAGTTCGGCATCGCCCGCAGACAGCCCCGGCACTACTAACCGGAGAAGACGAAACCCATGCCGACCTTCGTTTACATGACCCGGTGCGACGGTTGCGGGCAATGTGTCGATATCTGCCCGTCCGACATCATGCACATCGACAAGACCTATCGGCGTGCCTACAACATCGAGCCGAACATGTGCTGGGAGTGCTACTCCTGCGTGAAGGCCTGTCCGCAGCACGCCATCGATGTCCGCGGTTATGCCGACTTCGCCCCTCTGGGCCACAGTGTCCGGGTGCTTCGGGAAGAGGCCAAGGCGACCATTTCTTGGAAGCTCAAGTTCCGGGACGGCCGCGAGAAGAACTTCGTGTCGCCGATCCGCACGACGCCCTGGGGATCGATCAAGGGACCGGCCGAGTACGACGCGCCCCGCCCCGAGGATTTCGCCAAGCAAGAACTCGCGCACGAACCGGAAGGGCTCAACATCAAGGGCGGATTGCCCACGTTGCGCCCGGGTCAACTCAAGCAGGGAGTCGTCTGATGGGACTCTTCGGAGGCAGGAAAACGGTATTCGTCGATGCGGACATCCTCGTCATCGGCGGCGGCATGGCGGGCTGCGGGGCAACCTACGAGTCCCGGTACTGGGGACGCGACCTGAAGATCGTCTGCGTCGAGAAAGCGAATATCGAGCGCAGCGGCGCCGTCGCCCAGGGTCTGTACGCCATCAACTGCTACATGGGCACGCAGTGGGGCGAGAACCAGCCCGAGGACCATGTCCGCTACGCCCGCAACGACCTCATGGGCCTGGTGCGCGAGGACCTGGGCTACGACATCGCCCGGCACGTGGACGCCTCGGTGCACCTGTTCGAGGAATGGGGTCTGCCGATGATGCGCGACCCCAAGACCGGGCGGTACCAGCGCGAAGGCAAGTGGCAGATCATGATCCACGGCGAGAGCTACAAGCCGATCGTCGCCGAAGCGGCCCGCAAGGCCGCGACCGAGGTCTACAACCGGATCATGGTGACGCACCTCTTGATGGACCAGAGCAAGGCCAACCGCGTCGCCGGCGCCGTCGGCTTCAATGTCCGGACGGGCGACTACCATGTGTTCCGCGCGAAGGCCGTCATCGTTTGCGCCGGCGGTGCGTCGCACATCTTCAAGCCGCGCGCCGTGGGCGAGGGCATGGGGCGGACCTGGTACGCGCCCTGGAGCAGCGGGTCGTGCTACGCGCTGCCGATCCAGGTCGGCGCCAAGATGACGCAGATGGAAAACCGCATCGTCCTGACGCGTTTCAAGGATGGCTATGGTCCCGTCGGCGCCTACTTCCTCCATCTGAAGACGTACACGCAGAACGGCTATGGCGAGGAGTACGAGAAGAGGTGGTACGAGGACACCAAGGCTTTGGTGGGCGACTACGTCGACCATCACCCGGTGCCGACCTGCCTGCGCAACCACGCCATCCTCAAGGAGCTGGCGGCCGGCCGCGGTCCCATCCGCATGGTGACCAAGGAGGCCTTCCAGGATCCCCACAAGGAGACCGTAGGCTGGGAGAACTTCCTCGGCATGACGATCGGGCAAGCGGTCGTCTGGGCGTCGCAGAACATCGATCCCAAGCACGTCAATCCCGAGCTGACCACGTCCGAGCCTTATGTCATGGGCTCTCACGCCACCTGCTCCGGCGCGTGGGCGAGCGGTCCGGAAGACTGTGCTCCCGCGGACTACCAGTGGGGATACAACCGGATGATGACGGTCGACGGGCTTTTCGGTGCCGGCGACACCATTGGCGGCACCGCCCACAAGTTCTCGTCAGGATCCTTCGCGGAAGGGCGGATCGCCGCCAAGGCGGCGGTCAAGTACGTGAATGACCTGGGGAAAACCCAACTCCAGGTCAGCGAACAGGAATATCGCGACCTCGAGAAGGTGATCTATCAGCCGTTGGAGAACTACCGGGTCGGCCGCAACGAGATCGTCGCCGGAACCGTATCGCCGAGCTATCTCCTGCCGATCCAGGGTCTTCAGCGCCTCGAGAAGCTCATGGACGAATACGTCGGCGGCATCAGCACCAATTACATGACGAACAGCGAGTTGCTCAACCGCGGACTCGAGTTGTTGGCCATGCTAAAGGAAGACATGAGCAGCATGGGCGCCGAAGACCTTCACCAACTTCAGCGTACGTGGGAACTGCAGCATCGGGTATTGGCCTCGGAGTCCGTGACCCGTCACACGCTGTTCCGCCAGGAAACGCGGTGGCCGGGGTATTACTACCGGGGCGATCATATGAAGCTGGATGATGAGAACTGGCATTGCTTCACCCTGTCCCGCTACCACCGGAAGACCGGCGAGTGGGAAATGGAGAAGGCGCCCGTCCACCACATCATCGACTGACATTCCCTTCGGCGCGCGGCCCGGTCAGTTCAAGACCCGGGCAAAGGTGCGGCCGCGCAGCAGCGCCGTTGCTTCCGGCTGCTCGTCCACCAGCTCGAGCAGCTCCTGCGAGATCTCCTCGACGAGCGTCGCGGCCTGATCGCCGTTGAGCGGCTGGTGCCAGACGACATCGGCGAGGAATAGACCGGCTTGCAGGTCCTGCGCGACCCGTTCGCGGCTCACGCTCGAGCCCTGCTGCACCGAAAAGCCGTGGAGCGCCGGGCATCGCCGGAACAGCATCTCCATGCGTGCCGCGAGATCGGACTCCAGCCGGGAAAGCTCTGTTCTGTCCTGCTGCGCGTTCATGTTCCGCTCCTTGCGGCTCCGACATTGCGCGCGCGCGCCGTTCGCGGCGAGGAACCAATGCCGTGCTGCTACAGAGTCTTACGCGGGGATCCGACGAACGGACCGCCCGGCCGGGCGTGCGGCGCAGCAATCGGGACGGGACAGGACCCGGTCCATAAGCGGGCCTCCCGGGCGGCTTTATGGCCGCCCGGCTTTATGCTTGAATAGCATTCCCTGATAACGGTTGCTGAATGCCATGGCGGACCGTCGCCTGCAGGTCTTCCACGCGGTCGCGAAGCACCTCTCCTTCACCAAGGCAGCCGAGGCGCTGTTCATGACGCAGCCCGCGGTGACCTTCCAGATCCGGCAGCTGGAGGAGCACTTCAACACGCGGCTGTTCGACCGCGCGCACGGGCGCATCGCGCTCACTACCGCCGGCACCCTGGCGCTGGAGTACGCCGAGCGCATCCTCGCACTCTCCGCGGAGCTCGACACGCGCCTGAAGGAGATGAGCGGCCAGGTGGCGGGTCCGCTGCTCATCGGCGCGAGCACGACGATCGCCGAGTTCCTGCTGCCGCAGATCCTCGGCGAGTTCAAGTCGCGCTACCCGGCCGTGGTGCCGCGCCTGTTCGTGGCCAACTCGGAGGCCGTGCAGGACCGCGTCGCGGAGCGCGCCCTCGATCTGGGCTTCATCGAGGGCGATTCGCACCTGCCTTCGCTCGTCACCGACGTGTGCTGCGACGACGAGCTGCACGTGGTGTGCGCGCCCTCGCACCCGCTGGCGAAGGTGAAGTTCGCGACGCCGAAGTTGCTCACGGAGCACGCCTACATCACCCGCGAGCCGGGATCGGGCACGCGCGAGGTCATCGACCATTACCTGCAGAAGGCGGGCGTGTCGCCCGACTCGATGCAAGTGGTGATGGAACTGGGCAGCCCCGAGGCGCTGAAAGGGCTGGTGGCCACCGGCCTGGGCTTCGCCATCATGTCGCGCGCCACGGTCGCCAAGGAGACGCAGCTCGGGCAGCTGGTGCAGATTGCGCTGTCGCCGCGCCTCAACCGCCACCTGGCGGTGGTCTATGCGAAGGAAAGGTTCCACTCGCGCCTGGTGAGCGGCTTCGTGCAGTTCGCCAGGGAGCGCCTCGCCGCCATGCAGAGCGCGGACGCCGTGCGTCCCGCGGCCTAGCCGCGCGTCAGGCCAGCCTGCCGTCCAATACGGCCTGAGCATCTTGCAGCGCACCATTCATTGCGCGGACCCGGGGCCGATAGAAACCCCACACATGGTCATGAGTATATTATTTGGCACTGGGGCAAGGCCCTGTAAGAATTATCGGAACCGTGCAGTTCCGAAAACAAGGGGGGGAGCATGGCTGCTAAGAACTGGCGGACCGAAGACTGGGTTGCCGTCTATGTCGGGTTTTTCATCATCGCCGTGATTCTTGCGGCATTCAACTGGAAGCTCTTCAATCTCGGCAACCTCGGATCCACGTTCCGGTGGACCACGGATGCCCAGATCGCGGCGCGCGCGCCCGGGTGGACCGCGGCGCTGGACGAGATCGCCAAGGACGCCGAGGGCAAGGGCAAGAAGGACGTTGCCGTCGCGGCGGGTGGGCTCAAGGCGGCGCTGCAGAAGAACGACCGCAAGGCGATCGAGAAGTCGGCCGGCGACCTGGCCAAGGCCGGGGGCCAGAACACCGTTTCCGGCTCGCTCGGCACCGAGATCCGCGGTCACGCCGGGGCGCTCGCGGGCAGCAAGGTCTTTTCCTCGGCCAACCTCAGCAAGGGGCTCACCATCGGCATCGCGGGACTGATCATCGGCGCCGTCGGCTTCGCGCTGATCGGCGGCAAGGTGGGCGCGTTCATGCTCGGCTTCCCGGTGGTCTTCGTCCTCGCCTGGCTGGCGCGCATGCTCGCGGGCAATGGCTTGTTCATCGAGTACGGCGTCGAATATGTGATCTTTGCCCTGCTGCTCGGGCTGCTGATCAGCAACACCATCGGCACCCCGGTGTGGCTCAAGCCCGGGGTGCAGACCGAGTACTACATCAAGACCGGCCTGGTGATCCTGGGCGCCGGGCTGCTGTTCATGGAAGTGGTGCAGGCGGGCGTGCTGGGCATCCTGCAGGCGATCCTGGTCGTGGTGGTGGTCTGGTACGTCTGCTTCTGGATGGCGCGAAAGCTGCGGGTGGACGACGACTTCGCCGCGATGCTCTCCTCCGCGGTGGCGATCTGCGGCGTCTCGGCCGCGATCGCGACCTGCGGCGCGATCCAGGGCGACAAGAAGAAGCTGTCCTACGTGACCTCGCTCACGCTGATCGTCGCGGTGCCGATGATGATCGTCATGCCCTGGCTGGTGAAGGCGTTCCAGATTCCCGACATCGTCGCCGGCGCGTGGATGGGGGGCACGCTCGACACCAGCGCGACGGTCGTGGCGGCGGGCGCGCTCATCAGCGATGCGGCCATGAAGACCGGCGTGATCGTCAAGTTCTCCCAGAACGCGCTGATCGGCGTAGCGGCCTTCATCCTGGTGGTGTGGTGGACCTACAAGGGCGGCGCGGCCAGCGGCCAGAAACCGAGTGCGGGCATCATCTGGGAGCGCTTCCCGAAATTCGTC
The DNA here is from genome assembly GCA_041496745.1 of Gammaproteobacteria bacterium. GTDB lineage: Bacteria > Pseudomonadota > Gammaproteobacteria > Burkholderiales > SG8-39 > JAABQT01. The sequence continues at coordinate 3,807 of JBGQFF010000054.1, read as the reverse complement.
CTCGGCTTCCTGGTCGCCTCGGCGCTGTTCTCGTTCTTCCTGCCGCAGGGCATGGTTGACGGCACCAAGTCGGCGCTCGGCGAACTGCGTACCTGGTGGTTCGCCCTTGCCTTCGTCTGCATCGGGCTGGAGACGCGCTTCGTCGACCTCGCCACGATGGAAGGCGGGCGTCCGGCGGTCGCCTTCATCGGCGCCCAGATCGTCAACGTCTTCTGGACGCTGCTCCTGGCCTACCTGATCTTCGGCGGGGCGATCTTCCCGGTGCCCGACATCAAGTAGGGCTCCGGCTGCAGGCAGCGCGGGCCCCGGCCCCGCCGGCGATCGTCGCCGGTCGGCGCCGGGGCCTTATCATGTGCGTCAGGCGATGATCGACGCAGCCGTGAGCTGGTTCAGGAAGCGCGAGCCGGAACGCCCGTTCGAGGCGTTCCAGATCGAGGTCACCTCGCGCTGCAATCTCAAATGCGTGATGTGCCCGGTGACGGTCCTCGCCGAGCATTGGCCGGCGCGCGACATGGCGTGGGAAACCTTCGAGCGCGCCGCCGCGGCCTTTGCGCGCGCGAAATGGGTCTACCTCCAGGGTTGGGGCGAGCCGCTCCTGCACCGGCGCATCTTCGACATGATCGGACGCGCAAAGCAGGCGGGCTGCCGCGTCGGGTTCACGACCAACGGCACGCGGCTCACGCGCGAGACCGGCGCGCGGCTGCTCGATGCGGGGCTCGACCTGCTCGCCGTGTCGATCGCCGGCGCGCGCGCCGCGTCGCACGAGGCGATCCGCGTCGGCTCGGACTTCGCGAAGCTCCAGGAGAACCTGCGCGGGTTCCTGCGCCTGCGCGACGGACACGGCGGCGCGCGGCCGAAAGTCGAGATCTTCTATCTGATGACGAGGACCAACCTCGCCGAGCTGCCGCGCGCGGTCGAACTGGCCGCCGGGCTCGGCGCCGATGAGCTGGTGGCGACCAATCTCGACTACGTCATGACGCCGGGGCTGGACGCGCTGCGGGCCTATGGCGAGGGGCCGCCCGCGCGCGCGCTCGGCGCGGCGCTCGACGAAGCTCGCGCGGCGGCGCGGCGGACCGGCATAGCGTTCCGGCCCTACCCGCTCGCGTTCCGGGAAATGGCGGTATGCGACCTCAATCCGCTGAAGATCCTGTTCATCTCGGCCGACGGCGCAGTGTCGCCGTGCGTCTACACCTCGCTCACCGGGCAGACCAGCATCCCGCGCGTCTTCGACGGCCACGCCGTAGAGGTGCCGGTGGTGCAGTTCGGGAACCTGAACGAACAGTCGCTGGCGCAAATCTGGGAAAGCGCGGCCTACCGGGAGTTCCGCGCGCTGTTCGCCGGGCGCGTGCTCGGTGCCTCGCGCATGGTGCTCGGCGCCCTGGCCGGCGGCGCGGCGCCGGAGGAAGAGGTGCCGGCGCCCGAAGCCTGCCGCACCTGTCCCAAGCTCTACGGCGTGTAGCCGGGGACCCGCTTCACGTTCCAGTGCGCGTCGTCGATGAAATCGTGCCCTGTTCGGTGTTGTAGTACGCGCGCAGGATCTCCAGCACCTCGGGCCGGCTGAACTCGGCCGGCACCGGGTTGCCCTCGGAGAGCCATTTGCGCAGCTGCGTGCCGGACACCTGCAGTCGCTCCTGGTCGCCGTGCGCGCAGGTGCGCCCGGAGGCCATGCCGCCGCAGCGGTAGCACCAGAACGTCACGTCCATCTTCAGCGGCTGCGTCTCCAGCGCGTCGCGCGGGATCTCGTCGAAGATGCGGTGCGCGTCGAACGGCCCGTAGTAGCTGCCCACGCCGGCGTGATCGCGCCCGACGATCTGGTGCGAGCAGCCGTAGTTCTGCCGGAACAGCGCGTGCAGCAGCGCCTCGCGCGGCCCGGCGTAGCGCATGTCGAGCGGATAGCCGGCCTGCACTACCGTGCCCGGCCGGAAGTACTTCGCGATCAGCTCGGCGATGGCGCGCGTGCGCACCTCCGCCGGGATGTCGCCGGGCTTGAGGGCGCCGAGCAGCGAGTGCACCAGCACGCCGTCGCAGGTCTCGATCGCCACCTTGGCGAGGTACTCGTGCGAGCGGTGCATGGGGTTGCGCGTCTGGAACGCCGCCACGCGCGACCAGCCGAGCCGCTCGAACTCGGCGCGCGTCTCGGCGGGGGTCATGAACAGGGCCCCGTACTTCGCCTTGAAGCCGCCTTCCGAGAGCACTTTCACCGGGCCGGCGAGGTTCACTTCGCCCTGCGCCATGACCATCTTGACGCCGGGGTGCTCGAGATCGGTCGTGCGAAACACTGTCGCGCATTCGTGCGCCTTGTTCACTGCATATTTCTCGGTGACCCTCATCGTGGCCATCGCTTCGCCGTTGTCCGCGTCGAGCAGAGCTATGTCGGTCCCGGTCCTGAACCCGGCCGCAGTCGCTGTGTCGGTGGACAGCGTGATCGGGATCGGCCAGAACAGGCCCGAAGCGGTGCGGTAGCCGTCGCACACCCCCTGCCAATCGGCGTGCGTCATGAAGCCGTCGAGCGGCGTGAAGCCGCCGATGCCGAGCATGATGAGGTCGCCCTTCTCGCGCGAGCTCACGCGCAGCGCCGGCAGCGAGCGCGCGCGAGCGCGCTCCGCGGCGAGCGCCTCGCCGGCGAGCATCAGGGGTTTGAGCGGTCCTCTACCGTGGGGCCGGACCAGGCCGGGCATGTCCACTCCTCTGGCAATGCCGCTATTCTCGGCACCGGCTCATGCGCCGGGCAACAGCGTTGTTCTGATCCGCCAATAAGGTCGCCTGATGAACTCGCCGCGGCAATGCCGTCGATGCAGAATGGTCGCCATGCACAGGCGGGAATTCCTGAGGCTCATGGCGCTCGCTGCCGCCGCAGGCGCGACGCTGCGTCCGGGCGCGAGCGAGGCGCAGGCGGCCAACGAGCTTTACCAGCTGCCGCCCTTCGGCAACCTGTCGCTGCTGCACATGACCGACTCGCACGCGCAGCTGCTGCCGGTCTACTTCCGCGAGCCGGTCGGCGCGGCCTTCGCCGCAAAGTACAGTCTCGCGCCGGGCAGTGCCGCAGCGTACGCCTTCACCTTCCTCGAGTTCGAGCGCGCCGCGCGCCGCTACGGCAAAGTGGGCGGCTACGCGCACCTTGCCACGCTCGTCAAGCGGATACGCGCCTCGCGCCCGCACGCGCTGTTCCTGGACGGCGGAGACACCTGGCAAGGCTCCGCCACTTCGCTATGGACCGAAGGCGCGGACATGATCGGTGCGCAGAAGCTCCTCGGCGTCGACATCATGACCGCGCACTGGGAGTTCACCTACGGCGCGAAGCGCGTGCGGCAGGCGGTGGACCGGGAGCTTGGCCCGGTGGAGTTCCTGGCGCAGAACGTGAAGACGGCGGATTTCGAGGATCCCGTGTTCAAGCCCTACACGCTGCGCTCGGTGAACGGCGTGGCGCTCGCGGTGATTGGCCAGGCCTTCCCGTACACGCCGATCGCCAATCCTCGCCATATGGTCGCGGATTGGACCTTCGGCATCCAGGAGCCGCGCCTGCAGCAGCTGGTGGACGAGGTGCGCGCGAAGGGTGCGCAGGCCGTGGTGCTGCTCTCGCACAACGGCCTCGAAGTGGACCTGAAGCTCGCCGCGCGCGTGCGCGGCCTCGACGCGATCCTCGGCGGGCACACGCACGACGGCGTGCCGGCGCCCACCGTGGTGGGCAAGACCCTCGTCACCAATGCCGGCTCGCACGGCAAGTTCCTCGCCGTGCTCGATCTCGACGTGAAGGGCGGCGCGGTATCCGGCTATCGCTATCGCCTGCTGCCGGTGTTCTCCAATCTG
>JBGQFF010000053.1:0-16694 GCA_041496745.1 Gammaproteobacteria bacterium | reverse complement strand
CTTCACTTCCTGGCCTTCGGTGAAGTTCACGGCGACGATCTGGCCGTCGACGCGCGCTTTGAGCGCGACGGTCGAGAATGCTTCGACGTTGCCGATTGCCTGGAGCCTGACCGGGATGCTTTGCTGCACCGCCGCAGCAACGGCCACCGGAATCGCCAGCGGGCCGCTTGCAGGGCGCTTTTCCTTCGCCCGGCTGTCGTCGGTGAAATACACGCCGAGCGCCGCCGCGGCCGCGACCAGCGCAATCGCGGCGACCACCAGTCTGAGTTTGCCGCCCGTGCTCACCATGGGGGGACCGATTCGCCAGCGTACAGTTCCACAAGTCGCTCGCGCCTGCGCACCAGATGCGCCTGCTCGCCATCTACCATGACCTCCGCCGCGCGCGGCCGCGAGTTGTAGTTCGAGCTCATGGCCATCGCGTAGGCCCCCGCCGACATGACGGCGAGCAGATCGCCGGGCCGCGCGGCGAGCGCGCGGTCCTTGGCCAGAAAGTCGGCGCTTTCGCACACCGGGCCCACGACGTCGTAAACAGCCGTGCCGGCGCCGGATTCCGGCTCGCGCGCCGGCAGCACTTCATGCCAGGCGCCGTAGAGCGCGGGGCGCAGCAGGTCGTTCATCGCAGCATCCACGACCAGGAAGCTCTTCGCCTCTCCCGGCTTGACGTACTCGACCCGCGTAAGCAGCGCGCCTGCGTTGCCCACGATGGAGCGGCCGGGATCGACGATCAGCTTTTCCTTGCGCCCCGCGAGCACGCCAAGCGCGCCATCGAGGAACTCGCCGATCGGCGCCGGCGCCTCGTCGCGGTAGCGGATAGCGAATCCGCCGCCGAGGTCGATGTGCGACAGGCCGATGCCCGCGTGCTCGAGGCGCTCGGTGAGCGCCAGGATCCGCGCGGCAGCGTCGATGAAGGGTCCGGCGCCGGTCATCAACGAACCGATGTGGCAGCCGATGCCGATCACTTCGACCTGCGGCAGCCGGGATGCCTCGCGATAGATGCGTTCAGCCTCGGCGTAGGGCACGCCGAACTTGTTCTGCTTGAGGCCGGTCGAGATGTAGGGGTGCGTCATTGCGTCGACGTCGGGATTGACGCGGAACGCGATCGGCGCACGCCTGCCCAACCTCGCCGCGACCGCGGCCACACGCTGCAGTTCTCCCTCGGACTCGAGGTTCAGGCACAGGATGCCCGCCTCGAGCGCGTGCGCGATTTCCGCCTCGGTCTTGCCCACCCCCGAGAACAGGATCTTGCGCGCATCGCCGCCTGCGGCCAGCACGCGCGCCAGTTCGCCTCCGGAGACGATGTCGAAGCCGGCACCGAGCTTGGCCAGCAACGCCAGGACGGCAAGATTGGAATTGGCCTTGACCGAGTAGGCGACCAGCGCGGCGCGGCTGGCCAGCGCGCGCGCGAACTCGCCATAGCGGCTCTCGATGGCGGCCCGCGAATAGACATAGCAGGGCGTGCCGAAGCGCCGCGCGATCTCCTCGAGCGGAACCCGTTCGGCGCAGAGCGCGCCCTTGCGGTACTCGAATGCCATGGCAGGACTACTTTTTCTCGGTCGAGCCTTCGGCCTCAGCCGGGTAGGGCGCCGGCTTGTACGCTTCGGGCTTGGGCGGCTTGACGCCCGCCGGGGGCTTGTCGCGCAGATACAGCGGCCCCTTCTGGCCACAGCCGGCGGCCAGGATCAGCGCGGCGAGGAAAATTGCGGCGGCACGCATCCGAGGCTCGCTAAAATACTGATACTAGCAGGGAAAATGGACATGACGGACACCGAGTTCGAGGCGCTTGCCGAGCGCGCGCTGGCGGCGGTGGAACACGCCATCGAGGCGGCCGGGCTCGATGTCGACCTGCAGGTCAAGGGGACCGGGGTGCTGGAAATCGAGTTCCAGGACGGCAGCAAGATGATCGTGAACCGTCATGCCGCCGCGCGCGAGATCTGGGTTGCGGCCAAATCCGGCGGCTTCCATTTCCGCCACGACGGCAAGGCCTGGCGCGACACGCGCGATGGCGCCGAGCTGTTCGCCGCGTTGTCCAGGCTGGTGTCGGCGCAGGGCGGCGCGTCGGTGGTACTGACGCCCGCCTGACTAGTAGTTCGGCGCGGAAGGTTTGCCGGCCGCGGCGTCTACCGCCGGCGGCGGCACGAACGAGGGCAACAACGTAAACGGCGGGGCGTCGTCCTTGGGGACAAATTCGCGATAGAAATACTCCGGGATGTGTTTGGCTTCGCTCAGCGCCCCCGGGCTGATCTCGAACGTGTCCGCGGTGACCACGCCTTCGGGCACGATGCGTTGCATGTCGGGCACTCCCTTGAGCGCTGTTTCCATGTAGCCGGTCCAAATGGGCAGCGCGACCAGTCCCCCGGTCTGGTTGCGCCCCAGCGACTTGGGCTGGTCGAAGCCCACCCACGCCACGCCGACCAGCGCCGGGTTGTAGCCGGCGAACCAAGCATCGATGAACTCGTTGGTGGTGCCGGTCTTGCCTGCAATGTCCTTGCGCCCGAGGCTGGCGGTGCGCGCCGCGGTGCCCACGCGGGCCACGTCCTGCATCAGGCTGTCCATGATGAAGGCATTGCGCTCGTCGATCACGCGCAAGGACTCGTCCCCGGCGCGCTGCGGGCGCGCCACGCCGAGCGGATTGCCGCGATCGTCGACGATCTTCTGAATGAAATAGGGCTGCACCAGGTAGCCGCCGTTGGCGAACACGGCGTAGGCGCGCGCCATCTGCCACGCGGTGACCGTTCCCGAGCCGAGCGCCATCGTCAGGTAGGGCGGGTGCCGCTCGGCGTCGAAGCCGAAGCGCGTGATGTAATCCTGCGCGTACTTGACGCCGATGGCATCTAGGATGCGGATCGACACCATGTTCTTCGACTTGACGAGCGCAGTGCGCAGCCGTATCGGCCCCTCGAAGTGCCCGTCGAAGTTCTTCGGTTCCCAGCGCTGGCTTCCCGTGACGTCGGCCTCGATGGCAATCGGTTCATCGGGCACCACGGTGGCGGCGGTGAAGCCGCGCTCGAGCGCGGCGGAATAGATGAACGGCTTGAAGGCCGAGCCCGCTTGGCGCCAGGCCTGGGTGACGTGGTTGTACTTATTGCGGTTGAAATCGAAACCGCCCACCAGGGCGCGCACCGCGCCGTCGCCCGGATCGAGCGCGATGAACGCGGCCTCCGCCTCGGGCAGCTGCGCAATCTGCCAGCGGGACGCGTCGACTCGCTGCACGCGAAGAATCGCGCCGCGGCGGATGCGGCGCTGCGGCGAGGTCCGCTCGAGGGAGCGCGCCGCGAATCGCAGTCCGTCCCCGGCAACGGTGATGCGTTCACCGCTCTTCAGCACGGCTTTGACTTCACGCTGACTCGCGGCCAGCACCAGCGCCAGGCGGAGTTCTTCGTCGTCGGCGCGCTCGGCCAGCGCCTCCTCGAAGTCGTCCTCGTCGGCGTCCGCGGGCAGCTCGACGAATCCTTCCGGGCCGCGATAGCCCAGCCGCCGGTCGTAATCGAGCAGCCCGGCCCGCAGCGCCACGATGGCCGCCTGCTGGTCGGCCTTGCGGATGGTGGTGTAGACGCGGAAACCGCGGCTATAGGCGTCATCGGGGTATTGCTCGTACACTGCCTGGCGCACCATCTCCGCGACGTAATCCGCCTGCACGGCGAAGGTGTCCACCACCCTGCGCACCGCAATAGGCCCCTTGACCGCGGCTTCGTGCGCCTCTTCGTCGATGTAGCCCAATTCCTTCATGCGGCGCAGCACGTACTGCTGGCGCTGCTTGGCGCGCTGCGGATTGGCGATCGGGTTGTAGCTGGAAGGGGCCTTGGGCAAGGCCGCGAGCATCGCTGCCTCGGCGAGCGTCAACTGCTCCAGGGATTTGCCGAAATAGATCTGCGCAGCCGCGGCGAAGCCGTAGGCGCGTTGCCCCAGGTAGATCTGGTTGACGTAGAGCCCGAGGATCTGGTCCTTGCCAAGGCTATGCTCGATCTTGAGCGCAAGCAGCACCTCGTAGAGCTTGCGCGTGAGGGTCTTCTCGGAGGACAGGAAGAAATTGCGCGCGACCTGCATGGTGATGGTGCTGGCCCCCTGGCGGCGCCCGCCGGTGACCAGGTTGGCGTAGGCTGCCCGCGCCACGCCGTGGTAGTCGATGCCGGAGTGCTGGTAGAAGCGTTCGTCCTCCGCGGCGATGATGGCGTTGACCAGCATCGGCGGCACGTCCTTGATGTCCACCAGCATGCGGCGCTCTTCGCCGAACTCCCCGATCAGCACCCCCTCGACCGTATAGACCCGGAGCGGGACTTTGGGCTGGTAATCGGTCAGCGTGTCGAGCGACGGCAGGTTCGGATAGGCGAGCGCCACCACCAGACCGATCAGGCAGACCGCGGCAGCGATCAGGCCCCCGATCAGGGCCAGCGGAAACGCCAAAAAACGAAGCCACATCAAGGGTATTAGACAACCATCGCGGCGCTAGTGCCGCGGCAGTTGCGCCGGGCGGGGAAGCGGGGGCATTATAACCCTCCCTTGGGTGGTGACGGATTCGCTAGACACCGGGGGGAGTTGTTGCTAGCATTTAACGCAAATTCTACGTATCGTGCCTAAGGGCCGATACAAAAAGGGAAATAACGATGAATCTCGATATTTTCAGCCCGAAGGCGCCGCCGCTGTTCGGGCTGGACATCAGTTCTTCGTCGGTGAAGATGCTGGAGATCGTCGAGGCGGGCAAGGGGGCGTATCGCGTCGAACGTTACGTGATCGAGCCCCTGCCGCGCGACGCCACCGTGGACGGCAACATCAGCAACCTCGAGTCCGTGGTCGAGGCGGTCAAGCGCGGCTACAAGCGGCTCGGCACCCGTTCCAAGCATGTCGCCATGGCGGTGCCCACCGGCGCGGTAATCACCAAGAAGATCATCGTACCGGCCAGCCTGCGCGAGAACGAGCTGGAGGTGCAGGTCGAGTCGGAGGCCAACCAGTACATCCCCTTTGCGTTGGAAGAGGTGAACCTCGACTTCCAGGTGGTCGGTCCTTCGCCCACCTCGCCGGAAGAGCAGGAAGTGATGATCGCCGCGACGCGCAAGGAAAAGGTCGAGGACCGCGTGGCGGTGGCGGAGTCGGCCGGGCTCAAGGCGATAGTGATGGACATCGAGGCCTTCGCCCAGCAGTCGGCGCTCGGGCTGGTGGTCAAGCAGCTGCCCAATGCCGGCAAGGACATGAATGTCGCCATCGTCGATATCGGCGCCAACGTGATGAACGTGAGCGTGATGCGCAACGACCAGTCGATCTACACGCGTGAGCAGGCGTTCGGCGGCAACCAGCTGACCCAGGACATCGTGGCGCGCTACGGCATGAGCGCGGAGGAAGCCGAAAATGCCAAGCGCTCCGGCGGCCTGCCGGATGACTTCGAGACCGAGGTGCTGCGCCCCTTCATGGAGAACCTGGCCACGGAGGTGCAGCGCGCGCTGCAGTTTTTCTTCACGTCGACGCAATACCACAGCGTGGAGCAGATACTTCTTGCAGGCGGTTCAGCCGTGATCCCGGGCATGGATGAGGTGGTGCACACGCGCACCCAGGTGCCGACCATGGTGGCCAACCCGTTCGCCTCGATGCAGGCCTCGCCCCGCATCCAGCTGAAGAAGCTGATGGTGGACGCGCCCTCGCTGATCGTCGCCTGCGGGCTGGCGATGCGGAGGTTCGATCCATGACAGTGCGCGTCAACCTGCTGCCGCACCGCGAGGAGCGGCGCAAACGCGGCCGCCAGCATTTCGCGGTGCTCGCCGGGCTCACCGCCCTGCTGGGCCTGGTGGTGGTCGGCGCCGGCTACCTGTACGTCGCTGGCCAGATCTCGACGCAGCAGGAGCGCAACGCGTTCCTCAAGTCCGAGATCGCCAAGCTGGACAAGGAGATCGCCGAGATCAAGAAGCTCAAGGACGAGATCGCGGCGCTGCTGGCGCGCAAGCAGATCATCGAGACACTGCAGGCGGACCGGGCGCAGACCGTGCACCTGCTCGACCAGTTGGTGCGGCAGATGCCCGAGGGGGTGTATTTGAAGACTGTCCGACAACGCGGCCTCGGGGTCAACCTGGTGGGTTACGCACAGTCGAATGCGCGCGTGTCGACCCTGATGCGCAACATCGAATCCTCGCCCTGGCTCGCCGATCCGAAGCTGGTCGAGATCAAGGCGAGCACGGTAAACAAGAAGCGGCTGTCGGAGTTCAACATGAACCTGGTGGTGAAGCGCGTGCAGCTGAAGGACGCCGCCAAGGACGCCGCCAAGGACGCAGCCAAGGGCGCCGCCAAGGCGCCGGCAAAGAAGGGATAGGCCATGGCGATCGACTTCAAGAGCATCGCTGAGGACTTCAAGGCCACCAACTGGCAGGATCCGGGCAGCTGGACCGCGATACCCAAGGCGGTGGTGCTGATCGCGATCCTGGTGGCGCTGCCGGTGGCGGGCTATTTCGGCCTGTGGCAGGGCCAGCTCGAGGAGCTCGAGAAGGGCAAGGCCCAGGAGGTCAAGCACAAGGAGGACTACCTCAACAAGAAGAAGCAGGCGGTCAACCTCGACCTGCACAAGCAGCAGCTCAGGGAAATCGACACGCAGTTCGGCGCGCTGCTCAAGCAACTGCCGAATAAATCGCAGATGGACGCGCTGCTGGTCGACATCAACCAGGCCGGGCTCGGGCGCGGGCTGCAGTTCGAGCTGTTCAAGCCCGTGGCGCAGGAAACCGTGCGCGATTTCTACGCCGAATTGCCAATCGCCGTGCGGGTGGTCGGCGTGTACCACGACATGGGCGCATTCGCCAGTGACGTCGGGCAGCTTTCGCGCATCGTCACCTTGAACGATGTCAGCATCGAGGCGGGCAAGGACGGCAACCTGACCATGGATGTGACTGCGCGCACCTTCCGCTACCTCGACGAAGAGGAAGTGTCAGCGCAGCGTAAGGCGGCTACCGGGGCCAGGAAGGGGGCCAAGAAATGAAGCGGGTTTTCGCGCTGGCCTGCATGGCAGCGCTCGCCGCGTGCGGCGGCGAGCAGTTCGGCGACCTGAAGAAGGAGCTGAACGACATGACCAAGGACCTGCGCGGGCGGGTGGACCCCCTGCCGCAGGCGCGTCCCTACGAGCCGGTGGCCTACCAGGCCGAGAACGAGGTTGATCCCTTCCGCCCGGCGCGCATCGAAGTGGCCGTCGCGGGCGGCGCGGCGCCCGTGGCGGGCGGACGGGGGCCGGACATAGATCGGCCCAAGGAGCCGCTCGAGGCATTCCCGCTGGAGTCGATCCAGATGGTCGGCTCGTTGACGCAGGGCCGCGAGACGTTCGCGCTGGTGAAAGCCGGGCCGAACCTGTATCGCGTGCGCAAGGGCAACTACATGGGCCAGAACTTCGGCGTCATCACGGGCATCGACGAATCCCAGATCAGCCTGAAAGAGCTGATCCAGGAAGGCAGCGGCGAGTGGGTGGAGCGCTCGAGTTCGCTGCAACTGCAGGAGGTGAAGAAATGAAACCGACCAATGTCGTGCGGGCCGGCTGGCGCGCGTTTTTTCTCTGGCTGGCGGCTTGCGGCATCGCGCTCGCCCAGGGCAACAGCATCGAGGCGTTCGACGTCTCGCAGCAGGGGGGCAAAGTGGTGGTGCGCATCACCACCAAGGAGCCGCTCAACACCCCGCCGCCCAGCTTCACCGTGGCCAGCCCGGCGCGCATCGCGTTCGACTTCAGCGCAACCGGCAACGCACTGGGCCGCAACAGCCAGGACATCGGCCAGGGCGAGTTGCGCTCCATGAACCTGGTGCAGGCTGCGGACAAGACGCGCCTGGTACTGAACCTGCGGCGCCCGGTGGCGCACGAGGTGGCACTCGACGGCCGCAGCGTGGTGGTGACGCTGCAGGGAGCGGTGGCCCCCACCGGCGACAAGGTGGCGAACTTTGCCGAAGGACGGGGTGATTCCAAGCATGCCATCCGCGACATCGATTTCAGGCGCGGGCGCACCGGCGAGGGTCGCGTGGTGGTGGACCTGTCCGATACCTCGACCGGCATCGATATCCGCCAGCAGGGCCAGAACATCATTGTCGACTTCCTCAAGACCGCGTTGCCGGAAAACCTCCGGCGGCGGCTGGACGTGGTCGATTTCGCCACGCCGGTGCAGACCATCAGCGCGTTCCAGCAGGGCGAGAACGTGCGCATGGTGATCGAGCCGCGCGGACAGTGGGACCACAACGCCTATCAGACCGACACCCAGTTCGTGGTGGAGGTAAAGCCGGTGGCCGCCGACGCCGCGCCGCAGAAGGGGCGCTACACCGGCGAGAAGCTGTCGCTCAATTTCCAGAACGTGGAAGTGCGCGCCCTGCTCAACGTGATCGCCGACTTCACCGACCTCAACGTCATCACCAGCGACTCGGTGGGCGGGAATATCACGCTGCGCCTAAAGGACGTGCCCTGGGACCAGGCGCTGGAGATCATCCTGCAGACTCGCGGCCTGGACAGCCGCAAGAACGGCAACGTGATCTGGATCGCGCCGCGCGACGAACTGGCCACGCGCGAGAAGCTCGCGCTGGAGGCGACTGCGCAGATCAACGACCTGGAGCAGACACGCACCGAGGCCTTCCAGATGAATTACCAGAAGGCCGCCGACGTGCAGAAGCTGCTCGCCGACAAGGCGCAGCCGATTCTCTCCAAGCGCGGCAGCGCCGTGGTGGATGCCCGCACCAACACCCTGTTCGTGCAGGACACGCCGAGCCGGCTCGAGGAAGTGAGGAAGCTGGTGGCCAAGATCGACGTGCCGGTGCGCCAGGTGATGATCGAGGCGCGCATCGTCGAAGCAAGCGACAGCTTCGCCAGGAACCTTGGCGTGCGCCTCGGCTACCATGATCTCGGCCCGGGCACTTCCAACCTGCCGGGAAATGCGCCGCGCATGTCGTTCGGCGGCGGCCTCGGCGACGTAGGCGGCCATGCGGCGGGAGGCGCGCAAGGAGGCACGCCGGTGTTCATCCCGGACAGCCTGTCGGTCAACATGCCGGCCGCCGGCCTGAACTCGCAACCCGCAGGCGTGTTCTCCTTGATTCTGTTCAACAGCGCGGCCACGCGCTTCCTCAACCTGGAGATCAGCGCGCTCGAGGCCGACGGCAAGGGCAAGATCATTTCCAGCCCGCGCGTCCTCACCGCCGACCAGGTGGAGGCGCTGATCGAGCAGGGCACGGAGATTCCCTACCAGCAGGCGACCTCCTCCGGCGCGACCTCGGTGTCGTTCCGCAAGGCGAGCCTTGCTCTCAAGGTGAAGCCGCAGATCACGCCCGACGGCAACGTGATCATGATGCTCGACGTGAACAAGGATGCGCCGGGCGCCACCACGCCCGCCGGGGTACAGATCAGCACCAAGCACGTCAAGACCGAGGTGCTGGTCGAGAACGGCGGCACGGTAGTGATCGGCGGCATCTTCGAGCAGACCGACCGCACCGACATCACGCAGGTGCCATGGTTCGGCGACCTGCCGATCGTCGGCTGGTTGTTCAAGAACAAGATCACCAACACGCAGAAGACCGAGCTGCTGGTGTTCATCACGCCACGCATCGTCAACGAGCGCATGACGGTGCGCTGAAGAATTTGCCAGGACTCCTCCTTGGACGCACGGCCGGGCCCCCCCCGGCCGTTTTTGTTTCCGGCCTCCGTACAATAGGCGTATGCAGGGCGCGCGCAACGTGTTCCTGGTGGGCATGATGGGGGCGGGCAAGACCACCGCCGGCCGCCTTCTTGCGCGTCGCCTGAAGCGCGCATTCCATGACGCCGACCAGGAGCTCGAGCGCCGTTGCGGGGTGAAGATCCCGGTGATCTTCGACATCGAAGGCGAAGCGGGCTTCCGGCGGCGGGAAGCGGCGGCGATCGCCGAGCTCACCGCGCTGGAAGACGTGGTGCTGGCCACCGGCGGAGGCGCGGTTCTTGCGCCGGCCAGCCGGAGCCACCTTGCCGCCCGCGGCACGGTGGTCTACCTGCATGCGCGTCCCGCCGTCCTCTACGAACGGGTGCGCCAGGACAAGAACCGGCCGTTGCTTGCCACCGACGATCCACTGGCGCGTCTCGAGGCGCTCTACAGGGAACGCGATCCCCTGTACCGCGAGGTGGCGGACATCGTCGTCGACACCGGCCGGCAGAGCGTGCAGACCCTGGCACGCCAGTTGCTCGGCCAATTGAAGGAGACATGGAAACCGTCCGCGTAGAACTCGGCGAGCGCTCCTACCCCATCCACATCGGCGCGGGGGTTCTCGACGCCGCCGAGCTTTACCGCCCGCACCTGGGCGCCGGGCGCGTTGCCGTGATCACCAACCCGGTGGTGGCGCCGCTGTACCTCGGGCGGGTGAGGGGCGCGCTGGAACGCGCCGGCGCTGCGGCGCCGCTCGACGTCCTGGTCGAAGACGGCGAGCAGGCGAAGAGCTGGAGCGCACTGGAGCGGGTGTTCGATGCATTGCTCGGTGCGCGCGTCGGGCGCGACGGCGTGATCGTCGCACTGGGCGGCGGCGTGGTCGGCGATCTCGCCGGATTCGCGGCCGCGGTCTACCAGCGGGGCATTCCCTTCATCCAGGTGCCCACGACGCTCCTTGCCCAGGTGGATTCGTCGGTGGGCGGAAAGACAGCGATCAACCACGCGCGGGGCAAGAACATGGTCGGTGCGTTTCACCAGCCCGCCGCGGTCATCGCCGACGTCGGCGCGCTCGCGACGCTGCCGGAGCGCGAGTTGCGCGCCGGCGCGGCCGAGGTCATCAAGCACGGTTTCGCGCTCGATGCGGTCCTGGTCGACTGGCTCGAAGCGAACCTTGAGGCACTGCTGGCGGGCGAGCCGGGTGCGCTGACCCACGCGGTGCGCCGCTCCTGCGAGCTGAAGGCGGCGGTGGTGGCGGCGGACGAGCGGGAGAGCGGGCGCCGCGCGGTGCTCAACCTGGGGCACACCTTCGGCCACGCCATCGAGGCGGGTGCCGGCTACGGCGCGTGGCTGCACGGGGAGGCCGTGGCCGCCGGGATGGTGATGGCTGCAGAGCTGTCGGTGCGCGCGGGCCTCCTGGACGCCGCGGACGCGGCGCACGTGCGCGCCCTGGTGCTGCGTGCGGGCCTGCCTGCCAGAGGGCCGGCCATGGCGCCGGAGCGCTACCTGGAACTGATGGCGCTGGACAAGAAAGCGGCGGGCGGCCGCATGCGCTTCATCCTGCTCGAGCGCATCGGGCGCGCCGTCCTGCGCGGCGATCTGGACGAACGGCTGGTGCGGGAAGTGCTCGCCGCCGGCGGGCCGCCTGCATCCGCTGCTGCGGCGCGGTAGGCCCCCTCAATCCAGAAACCCTTGTTGCCGCAGGGCGCTACGGGTATATTTCCTTGGTTGCGTGCCGTTCTTGTGCAGAGCGGCGAACGCTCGCGAAACATCTTCACGATCAGAGAGTTAACAGTGGATTCGCAATTCTTGCCTGTCGCGCAGGGACTGTATGACCCGAGAAACGAGCACGATGCCTGTGGCGTAGGCTTCGTCGCGCACATCAAAGGAAAGAAATCGCACGCGATCATCGAGCACGGGCTCACGATCCTGAAAAACCTTACCCACCGCGGCGCCGTGGGCTGGGATCCGAAGCTCTCCGATGGCGCGGGCTGCCTGATCCAGATCCCAGACAGGCTGCTGCGCGGGGAGATGGCCGGCCAGGGCGTGAAGTTGCCGCCACTGGGGCAATACGGCGTGGGCATGGTGTTCCTGCCGCGCGATCCCGCGAGCCGCCTCGCCTGCGAGTACGAGATCGGGCGCGCGATCAAGGACGAAGGCCAGGTGCTGCTCGGATGGCGCGACGTGCCGGTGGACAATTCGGATCTCGCCGAACCGGCGAAGCGCCTGGAGCCCGTGATCCGGCAGGTACTGGTCGGCCGCGGCGCAGGCGTCATGGTCACCGACGCGCTCGAGCGCAAGCTCTACATCATCCGCAAGAGCGCCGGGCATGCGATCCAGGCGCTACGGCTCGAGCACGGCAAGGAGTTCTACGTGCCGACCATGTCGGCGCGCACGCTCTGCTACAAGGGCATGCTGATGGCCTATCAGGTCGGGGAGTACTACCTCGACCTGCAGGATCCGCGCGTCGAGTCTGCGTTCGCGCTGGTGCACCAACGCTTCTCGACCAACACGTTCCCGTCGTGGGATCTCGCGCACCCGTTTCGCATGATTTGCCACAACGGCGAGATCAACACGGTGCGCGGCAACGTCAACTGGATCCGCGCGCGTCAGGGCGCGATCTCGAGCCCGATCCTCGGCAAGGATCTCGACAAGATCTGGCCGCTCATATACGACGGCCAATCCGACTCGGCGTCGTTCGACAACGCGCTGGAGCTGCTGGTGATGGGCGGCTACTCGGTCGCCCACGCCATGATGATGATGATCCCGGAAGCGTGGGAGAACCACACGCTGATGGATCCGAGCCGGCGCGCGTTCTACGAGTACCACGCGGCGATGATGGAACCCTGGGACGGCCCGGCCTCGATCGCGTTCACCGATGGCCGCCAGATCGGCGCTACGCTCGACAGGAACGGCCTGCGGCCCTCGCGCTACATCGTCACCGATGACGATCTCGTGATCATGGGCTCGGAATGCGGCTGCCTGCCGGTCCCCGAGGAGCGGATCATCAAGAAGTGGCGCCTGCAACCGGGCAAGATGTTTCTGGTCGATCTCGAAAGAGGCCGCATCGTCGACGACAAGGAACTGAAGGACACTCTCGCCGCTGCGAAGCCCTATGCCGAGTGGATCGAGCGCATCCGCGTCAAGCTCGACGAGGTCGAGACCGAGAAAACGACGCCGCTCAAGTCGCCGGTGGCGCTGCTCGACCGGCAGCAGGCCTTCGCTTACACGCAGGAGGACCTCAAGTTCCAGCTGCTGCCCATGGCGCAGGCAGGCGAGGAGGCCATCGGCTCGATGGGCAACGACGCTTCGCTGGCGGTGCTTTCCAGAAAGAACAAGACGCTATACCACTATTTTCAGCAGCTCTTCGCGCAGGTGACGAACCCCGCGATCGATCCGATCCGCGAGGAACTGGTGACTTCGCTCGTCAGCTTCATCGGACCGAAGCCGAACCTGCTCGGACTCGACGAGATGAACCCGCCGCTGCGTCTGGAAGTGGGCCAGCCGGTGCTCGACTTCTACGAGATGGAAAAAGTCCGCTACATCGAGCGCTACACCGGGGGCAAGTTCCGCTCGCTCGAGCTCGACATCACCTACCCCGCCGCCTGGGGCAAGGAGGCGATCGAGGCGCGGCTCGCCTCGCTTTGCGCGCAGGCCGAGGACGCTGTGCGCTCGGGCTATTCCATCGTCATCGTGTCCGATCGCCTGGTGGACCGCGAGCGGGTGGCGATCCCTGCGCTGCTCGCGCTCTCCGCGATCCACCAGCACTTGGTGAACAAGGGCCTGCGCACCAGCACCGGGCTGGTGGTGGAGACGGGCTCGGCGCGCGAAGTGCACCACTTCGCGCTGCTGGGTGGCTACGGGGCGGAAGCCGTGCACCCCTACCTCGCGCTCGAAACGCTGCTGGCGCTGCATCCAGGGGATCCTGCGGCGGGCTCCAAGGCGATCAAGAACTATGTCAAGGCGGTCGGCAAGGGCTTGAAGAAGGTGATGTCCAAGATGGGCATCTCCACGTACATGTCCTACACCGGCGCGCAGATCTTCGAAGCGCTCGGGCTCGCGCGCTCGCTGGTGGACAAGTACTTCACCGGCACCGCTTCGAGCGTCGAGGGCATCGGCGTGCTGGAGGTGGCGGAAGAGGCGATCCGCGCCCACCAGGCCGCTTTCGGCGAGAAGGACCCGGTGCTGCAATCGATGCTCGACGCCGGCGGCGAATACGCCTGGCGCGTACGCGGCGAGGAGCACAGCTGGACGCCGGATGCGATCGCCAAGCTGCAGCATTCGGCGCGGCAGAACTCCTACTCGACCTATAAGGAATACGCGGCGCTGATCAACGACCAGTCCAAGCGCCACTTGACGTTGCGTGGCCTGTTCGAGTTCAGATTCGGCGAGCGCAAGCCGGTGCCGATCGACGAAGTCGAGCCTGCCGCCGAGATCGTCAAGCGCTTCTCGACCGGCGCCATGTCGCTCGGCTCGATTTCGACCGAGGCGCACACCACGCTCGCGATCGCGATGAACCGCCTCGGCGGCAGATCGAACACGGGGGAGGGAGGCGAGGACCGCAAGCGCTACGCGCCGATCAAAGAGGGCGAAAGCCTCATGTCGCGGCTCGGCCGCGAGCGCGTCGAGGTGGACATCCCGCTCAAGGCGGGCGACTCGCTCAATTCCAAGATCAAGCAAGTCGCCTCGGGCCGCTTCGGCGTGACCGCGGAATACCTCGCGAACGCGCAAATGCTCCAGATCAAGATCGCTCAAGGAGCGAAGCCCGGCGAGGGCGGCCAATTGCCCGGCCGCAAGGTCTCGGAGTACATCGCGGAGATCCGCTATGCGACTCCCGGCGTCGAGCTCATTTCCCCGCCGCCGCACCATGACATCTATTCAATCGAGGACATTGCGCAGTTGATCCACGACCTCAAGAACGCGAACCCCGAGGCCGCGGTCAGCGTCAAGCTAGTGTCCGAGGTAGGCGTCGGCACTGTCGCCGCGGGGGTGTCGAAAGCCAAGTCGGACCACGTGACCATCGCCGGCCACGACGGTGGCACCGGCGCTTCGCCTTGGTCCTCCATCATGCACGCCGGGACGCCCTGGGAGCTCGGGCTCGCGGAGACGCAGCAGACGCTGGTGCTGAACCGCCTGCGCGGCAGGATCGCGGTGCAGGTCGACGGCCAGCTGAAGACCGGCCGCGACGTGGTGGTCGGTGCGCTGCTCGGGGCGGACGAGTTCGGCTTCTCCACCGCGCCGCTCGTCGTCGAGGGCTGCATCATGATGCGCAAGTGCCACCTCAATACCTGCCCGGTTGGCATTGCAACGCAGGATCCGGTGCTGAGAAGGAAATTCGAGGGCAAACCCGAGCAGGTGGTGAACTTCTTCTTTTTCGTCGCCGAAGAGGCGCGCGAGCTGATGGCAAAGCTCGGCGTGCGCAAGTTCGCCGACCTCATCGGCCGCACCGATCTGCTCGACACGCGAAGGGGAATCGAGCACTGGAAGGCGAAAGGACTCGATTTCTCGAAGATCTTCTACATGCCGCAGATGCCGCCCGAGGTCGCGCGCTTCCATTGCGAGTCGCAGAGCCACGGCCTGGAGAAGGCGCTCGACAACCGCCTGATCGAGCTCGCGCAGCCCGCGCTCGAGCGCGGCGAGAAAGTGACGATCGAGACGCCGGTGCGCAACATCAACCGCACCGTGGGCACCATGCTGTCGTGGCACATCGCCAAACGCTACGGGCACGACGGGTTGCCCGACGACACCATCCACGTCCGTCTCGCGGGCTCCGCCGGGCAGAGCTTCGGCGCGTTCCTGGCGAAGGGCGTGACGCTCGACCACATCGGCGACACCAACGACTACTGCGGCAAGGGGCTCTCCGGCGGGCGCATCTCGGTGCAGCCTTCGCCCAAATTCCGCGGCGAGCCGACCGAGAACATCATCACCGGCAACGTCGTGCTCTACGGCGCGATTTGCGGCGAAGCCTATTTCCGCGGCGTCGCCGGCGAGCGCTTTGCCGTCAGGAATTCCGGCGCGCAGGCGGTGGTGGAGGGCCTGGGCGATCACGGTTGCGAATACATGACCGGCGGCACCGTGGTGGTGTTGGGGCAGACCGGCCGCAACTTCGGCGCCGGCATGTCCGGCGGTATAGCATATGTACTTGATATTAATGGAGAATTTGCAAAACACTGTAACTTGGCTATGGTCACGCTGGAGCCGCTTCTATCCGAGCCCGAGCAGGAGGCGAAGCTCGCGCGCGAGTTGTGGCACGGCGGCGCGCCGGACGAGGCAATCGTGAAGCGGCTGATCGAGAACCACGTGCGCTACACGGGGAGCGCGCAGGCCAAGCGCATCCTCGAGCGCTGGGACGAATACCGGCCGAAGTTCGTCAAGGTGTTCCCGAACGAATACCGGCGCGCGCTCACCGAGCTCGCGGCGAAGCACAAGCGCCAGGCGGCGTAGGAACAGGGATTCGGGCCCCTTCCACCGCGATGCGGTGGAGCCTTCCCGAATCCCCGTAACCCCTGTCAGGTGATAAATAACGCCTTACCAGAGCCCCTCATGGGAAAAATCACCGGATTCCTCGAATTCGACCGCGTCGAAGAAAACTACGAGGCGAAGGAGAGCCGCAAGAAGCACTTTCGCGAGTTCATCCCGCCGCTCTCCGACGAGCAGGCGCAAGTGCAGGGCGCGCGCTGCATGGACTGCGGCATCCCGTTCTGCATGAGCGGCTGCCCGGTCAACAACATCATTCCCGACTGGAACGACCTCGTCTACCGGCAGGACTGGAAGTCCGCGATCGAGACGCTGCACTCGACCAACAACTTCCCGGAATTCACCGGGCGCATCTGCCCGGCGCCGTGCGAGGAAGCGTGCGTGCTGCGCATCAACGAGGACGCAGTCGGCATCAAGTCGATCGAGCACGCGATCATCGACAAGGCGTGGGAGTCGGGCTGGGTCAAGCCGCGACCGGCCGCCCGCAAGACGGGGAAAAAGGTCGCGATCGTGGGCTCGGGCCCGGCGGGGCTCGCCTGCGCGCAGCAGCTCGCGCGCGCTGGCCATAGCGTGACGCTCTTCGAGCGCTCCGACCGCCCCGGCGGGCTCCTGATGTACGGG
>JBGQFF010000052.1:0-16734 GCA_041496745.1 Gammaproteobacteria bacterium | reverse complement strand
TCATCGGCGACGCGAGCCTGCCGTCGGCGAGGCCCGCGGCGGCGCGCTCGGGCGGATCCATGGTGGTGTCGCGCCAGCTGTAGGAGTGGCCGTCGCGCGCGAAATGCAGCGCGGGGCCATCCAGCACGCAGGGAACGGACGGCAACTCGGTGTGTCCCATGTTGCTCCAGCCGGACCACTCGCCGTAGCCTGCGGCTTCAGCGCAGGCTGCTGCATAAAGCCCGCGCGCGAGTTTCTCATCCACCTTCGGTGCCTTCCACCCGGCGAAGCGCTCGGCGAGAAACGAGGTGGTGGCACCCGGGCCGGCAAAGCCCGGGTCGCGCAGCACCGCGGCGAGGAAGGACTTGTTGCTGGTGACGCCGAGCGCGACAGTGGCATCGAGCGCGGCAGCAAGCTTCCCGCGCGCTTCGTCCCGGGTGCGGCCATGCGCGACCAGCTTGGCGAGGAGCGAATCGTAATAGGGCGGGATCTGCGTGCCGCTCTCCAGGGCGTGATCCACGCGCACCCCGGCCGCCGGCCGCCACAGCGCAATCCTGCCGGCCTGCGGCAGGAAGTCCTGCGCCGGATCCTCGGCGCACAGCCGCGCCTCGATGGCATGGCCCTCGAAGCGGATCTCATCCTGACGCAGCGGCAGCGGCTCGCCCGCGGCGACGCGCAATTGCCACTCGACGAGATCGAGGCCGGTGAGCATCTCCGTGACCGGGTGCTCGACCTGCAGGCGCGCGTTCACCTCGATGAACCAGAAGCCGCCCTGCGCGTCGAGCAGGAACTCGACGGTGCCGGCGCCGACGTAGCGCCCGGCGCGTGCCACGGCGATGGCCGCGGCACCGAGTTTCGTGCGCAGCTTCGCGTCCACGGCCGGCGAGGGCGATTCCTCGATCAGTTTCTGGTGACGCCGCTGCACCGAGCAGTCGCGCTCGCCGAGGTGGATGCAGTGGCCGTGCGTATCGGCGAACACCTGCACCTCGACGTGGCGCGCAGAGAGCAGCGCCTTCTCCAGCAGCACGCGGCCGTCGCCGAACGCGTGCTCGGCCTCCGATTTCGCCGAGGCGAGCGCTGCGTCGAGTTCCTGCGCCGAGCGCACCAGGCGCATGCCGCGCCCGCCGCCGCCCGCTACCGCCTTGATGACCAGCGGGAACTCGGGCTTGCCATCGTAGGGGGCCAGCACCGGCACGCCGGCCGCCGCCGCGAGTCTCTTGGCGTTCGCCTTGTCGCCCAACGCGCGCATCGCCGCCGGCGGCGGGCCGACCCAGACGCGGCCGGACTGCAGGACCCGCTCGGCGAACCCGGGGTTCTCGGAGAGGAAACCGTAGCCCGGGTGCACCGCGTCCGCCTCGGTGCGCAGGATCGCGTCAATGTTCAGGTAGGACTCGCGCGGCGAGGATCCGCCGATGTGCACGGCGCTATCCGCCGCGCGCACGTGCGGCGCGTCGCGGTCGGCGTCCGAATACACCGCCACCGTGCGCAGGCCCATGCGCCGCGCGGTGCGCATCACGCGCAGCGCGATTTCGCCGCGGTTGGCGATGAGCAGGTTCTTGAACACTCGGTACGTCGACCGTAGGGTGGGCCTTGGCCCACCCTACTTCAGGTGTTTGGAGGGCAGGATGCCCATGTACTTGCAGATGATGCCAAGCATCACCTCGTCGGCGCCGCCACCGATCGAGCCCAGGCGCCCGTCGCGGTAGGCGCGCGACACCGGGTTGTCCCAGGTGTAGCCCATCCCGCCCCAATACTGCAGGCAGGCGTCGGACACTTCGCGCCGCAAGCGCCCGGACTTGAGCTTGGCCATCGAGGCGAGCTCGGTGACGTCCTCGCCCGCGACGTACATCTCGCAGGCGCGGTAGGTGAGGGCGCGCAGCGCCTCCACTTCGGTCTTCAGCTCCGCCAGCCGGTAATGCACGTACTGGAAGTCGAGCACCGTCTGCCCGAACATCTTGCGCTCGCGGATATATTCAATCGTGTCGTGGATGGTGCGCGTGAGGCCCTGCACGGTGCTCGCCGCCGCCCACAGGCGCTCCTCCTGGAACTGCTGCATCTGGTAGGTGAAGCCGAAGCCTTCTTCGCCGATGCGGTAGCGCTGCGGCACACGCACGTCGTCGAAATGGATGAGGCCTGTGTCCGAGGACATCATGCCGATCTTGCGGATTTTCTTCGCCTTCACCACGCCCTTGGTGTCCATCGGCACGCAGATCAACGTTTTATTCTTGTGCGGCGCGCCTTCGGACGTGTTGGCGAGCAGGCACATCCAGTCCGCCTGCAGGCTGTTGGTGATCCACATCTTGGCGCCGTTGATGACGTAGTCGCCGCCGTCCTTCTTCGCGTAAGTCTTGATCGAGGCAACATCCGATCCCGCGGCCGGCTCGGAAACGCCGATGCAGGCCACGTAGTCGCCGGAGATCGATGGCGCGAGGAACTGCTTTCTCAGCTCGTCGGAACCGAAGCGCGCGAGCGCCGGCGTCGCCATGTCGGTTTGCACGCCGATGGCCATCGGCACGCCGCCGCAGCGGATGTGGCCGAGCGTCTCCGCCATCACCATCGAATAGCTGTAGTCGAGCCCCGCGCCGCCGTAGGCCTCCGGCTTGGTGAGGCCGAGCATGCCGAGGTCGCCCAGCTTCTTGAACACCTCGTGCGCCGGGAACTGCTCCGCCGCTTCCCATTCGTCGACGTGCGGGTTGATCTCGTTGTCGATGTAGCGCTTCAGGGTGCGCCGGATCTCTTCATGCTCTTGGTTGAATTTCATGACGGCTCCTCATGTAGGGTGGGCCTCGGCCCACCAGCTAGTGGGCCGAGGCCCACCCTACGGTCTGGCAACTCCAAACTGTATCGGTCTCAAGGCCCTTGAATCCGCGTCCTTGCAGATCGACAGCGTGTACCCGAGGACGTTTCGCGTGTCGCGCGGGTCGATGATGCCGTCGTCGAGCAGCAGCGCCGAAGTCACCAAGGCGCTCTGCTGCCGCTCGAAGTTCTCCATGATCTTCGCCTTCATGGCGTCGATCTGGTGGTGGTCGACGTCCTGGCCCTTCCTCTTCATGCCGGCCTCCATCACGATCGCCATGGTGAGCGCGGCCTGCTCGGCGCCCATCACCGCGGTCTGCGCGTTCGGCCAGGAAAAGAGGAAGCGCGGGTTGTAGCCGCGCCCGCACATGCCGTAGTTGCCGGCGCCGAACGACGCCCCGCACATCAGCGTGATCTGCGGCACGTTGGCGTTCGACACCGCCTGGATCATCTTCGAGCCATGCTTGATCATGCCGGCCTCTTCCGAGGCCTTGCCCACGATGTAGCCGGTGGTATTCTGCAGGTACAGGATCGGCAGCCCGGCCTGGCAGCAGGACTGGATGAAGTGTGTCGCCTTGTTCGCGCCCGCCGGGTCGAGCGGCCCGTTGTTCGTGACGATGCCGACGTGGAAGCCCTGCACCGCGGCGTGCCCGCACACGGTCCCCGGACCGTAGTCGGCCTTGAAGTCGAGGAAATCCGAAT
This sequence comes from Gammaproteobacteria bacterium, assembly GCA_041496745.1. Classification (GTDB taxonomy): domain Bacteria; phylum Pseudomonadota; class Gammaproteobacteria; order Burkholderiales; family SG8-39; genus JAABQT01. The sequence continues at coordinate 13,257 of JBGQFF010000052.1, read as the reverse complement.
CGTCCACGATGCGCGCGATGGCTTCGCGCATGTCCACCGGCTTCCTGTAGTCCTCGGGGATCACACCGGGCAGTTCCTCGGCGGGGTAACGCGGCGGCTTGCCGGCCGGCGTGAAGGACGAGTTCCAGTCCAGGCGCGAGAGAACTTCGCGCGCGAAGCGAATGCCGTCCGCGTCATTCTCGGCGAGGTATTCACCGAGGCCCGAGACGTGCGTATGCATCACTGCGCCGCCCAGCTCCTCGTCGGTGGCGATCTCGCCGGTGGCGGCCTTGAGCAGCGGCGGACCGGCGAGGAAGGCCTTGGCGCGGCCGCGCACCATGATCACGTAGTCGGAAAGTCCCGGCATGTAGGCGCCGCCCGCGGTGGAGGAGCCGTGCACCACCGTCACCACCGGCAGGCCGGCGGCGGAGAGCTTGGCAAGGTTGTAGAAGATGGCGCCGCCGTGGATGAAGCCCTCGACGCGGTACTTGAGCAGGTTCGCGCCTGCAGACTCGACGAGGTGCACGAAAGGCAGCTTGTTCTCCAGCGCGAGTCCCTGCGCGCGCATCAGTTTCTCGCGCCCCATGTGCTGGATCGCGCCAGCGTCGATGCCCGAGTCGCTAGCCACCACCATGCAGCGCAGGCCTGAGACGTAGCCGATGCCGCTCACCATGCCGCCGCCGGGAATCGTTTTATCCGGGTCGGGGTTGTCCAGGCAGTAGCCGGCCATCGAAGAGAGTTCCAGCCACGGCGCGCCGGCGTCGAGCAGCCGCGCGATGCGCTCGCGCGGCAGGAGTTGACCGCGCTTGTCGAAGAGGGGCTTTGCCTTCGCCGATTCGTCGCGCGCTCTCGCCTCGAGCGAGCGCAAGCGCTCGATCAGCTTCAGCATGCCCGCGCGGTTGCGCTGGAACGACGCGCCCGCGACGTCGATCTTCGACTGGATGGCCGGCATCAGGCGAGAACGGAAGAAAGCATCTGCTTGGTGAGTGTCCTCCAATGGAATATCATCCGTCAATGATCCCGCGGACCCTCTTCACCCCCGAGCACGAGACCTTTCGCGACAGCGTGCGGCGGTTCATGGAAGAGGAGGTCAAGCCGCACGACGAGCGCTGGCAGGAACAGGGCTACGTGGACCGCGAGGTGTGGCTGAAGGCGGGCGCGAACGGGTTCCTTTGCGCCTCGATGCCCGAGGAATACGGCGGCGCGGGCGCCGACAGGCTCTACAGCGTGGTGCTGATGGAGGAACAGGCGCGCGCCAACAACTCTTCGCTCGGCTGGGGCCTGCACTCGGAAATCGTCGCGCCCTACCTGCTGCGCTACGGCAGCGAAGCGCTGAAGAGGAAGTACCTGCCGAAGATGGCTGCGGGCGAGATGATCGGCGCCATCGCCATGAGCGAGCCCGGCGCCGGCTCCGACCTGCAGGCCGTCAAGACGACGGCGCTGAGGAAGGGCGACCGCTACATCGTCAACGGCTCGAAGACGTTCATCACCAACGGCTGGCACTGTGACCTGGTGATCGTCGTCGCCAAGACGGATCCGGCAAAGGGCGCGAAGGGCACCAGCCTCGTCATCGTCGACACTTCGATGCAGGGCTTCACCAAGGGCAGGCGCCTGAAGAAACTGGGCCTCAAAGGCCAGGACACGGCAGAGCTCTTCTTCGACAACGTCGAGGTGCCGGCGGAGAACCTGCTCGGCCAGGCGAACAACGGCTTCATCTACCTGATGCAGGAGCTGCCCTGGGAGCGCATGCAGATCGCGATCGCCGCGGTGGCCAAGGCGGAAGCGGCGATCGAATGGACCAAGGCCTACGTCAACGAGCGCAAGGCCTTCGGCAAGCTGGTCTCCAGCTTCCAGAACACTCGCTTCAAGCTGGCGGAGCTCGCCACCGAGGTGCAGATCGCGCGCGTGTTCGTGGATCGCTGCCTCGAGCTGCTGCTCGAGGGCAAGCTCGACACCGCGACCGCCTCGATGGCCAAGTACTGGGTCACCGACCTGGAGTGCAAGGTGATCGACGAGTGCCTGCAGCTGCACGGCGGCTACGGCTTCATGTGGGAATTCCCCATCGCGCGCGCCTACGTGGACGCGCGCGTGCAGCGCATCTACGGCGGCACCAACGAAATCATGAAGGAAGTCATTTCCCGATCCCTGGGTCTTGGAGGCAAGGATGGCCAGTAACGTGACTGAGGCAATGATTTTCGACGCGATCCGCACGCCGCGCGGCAAGGGAAAGCGCGACGGCTCGCTGTACGAGGTGAAGCCGGTGACGCTGCTCGCCGGCGTCCTCAGGGAGTTGCAGCACCGCAATGACCTCGACACCGCGGAGGTGGAGGACGTGGTGATGGGCTGCGTCACGCCCTCGGGCGAGCAGGGCTCATGCATCGCCAAGACCGCGGCGCTGGTCGCCGGCTGGGACTGGAAGGTGCCCGGCGTCCAGCTCAACCGCTTCTGCGCCTCCGGCCTCGAGGCGGTGAACCTCGCGGCGCAGAAGGTGCGCTCGGGCTGGGAGGACCTGGTGGTGGCGGGCGGCGTGGAGTCCATGTCGCGCGTGCCGATGGGCTCGGACCGCGGCGCCTGGGCCTGCGACCCGGAAACGAGCCTTGACACCGCCTTCATCCCGCAGGGGATCAGCGCCGACCTGATCGCCACGCTGGAGGATTTCTCGCGCGAGCAGATCGATGCGTTCGCGCTGCGATCGCAGAAGAAGGCTGCTGCGGCGCGCGAGGCGGGACGCTTCAAGAAGTCCGTGGTGCCGGTGAAGGACACCGTCGGCAACGTGATCCTGGACCACGACGAATTCATCAAGCCGCACACCACGCTCGAAGGCCTCGCCTCGCTCAAGACCTCCTTCGACAAGCCCGGCGAGATGGGCTACGACGCGGTCGCCATCCGGCGCTACCCGCAGGTGGAGCGCATCCGCCACGTGCACACGGCGGGCAACTCCTCCGGCATCGTCGACGGCTCCGCTGCCGTGCTGATCGGCAGCGAGAAGAAAGGCAAGGCGCTCGGGCTGAAACCTCGCGCGCGCATCGTCGCCGCAGCCTTGTCCGGCGCCGATCCCACGATCATGCTCACCGGCCCGATGCCCGCGGCGAGGAAAGCGCTGGCCAAGGCGAAGATGAAGATCGGCCAGATCGATTTGTTCGAGATCAACGAGGCCTTCGCCGTGGTGCCGATGAAGTTCATGCAGGAGATGGGCGTGCCCGAGGAGAAGGTGAACGTGAACGGCGGCTCGATCGCCATGGGCCACCCGCTTGGCGCCACCGGCGCCATGATCCTCGGCACGCTGATCGACGAACTCGAGCGCAGGAAGCTGCGCTACGGCCTGGCCACGCTGTGCGTCGGCGGCGGCATGGGCATCGCCACCATCGTCGAGCGCCTCTGATGCCGGTGCGCTACGAAAAGGGTGCCGACAACATCGTCACCCTGACCTTCGACGCGCCCGGCGCGCCGGTCAATACCATGACCGCGGATTGGCAGAAAGCGTTTGCCGCCGCAGTCGAGAGGCTGCAGAAGGAAAAGGACTCCATCGCCGGCGTGATCCTCGCCTCGGCGAAGAACACCTTCTTCGCCGGCGCCGAGCTGAAGGACGTGCTCAAGTACGGCCCGGACGACGGCCCGAAAGTTTTCACCTGGGTCGAGGCGGCGAAGCTGCAGTTCCGCAAGCTCGAGCGGCTCGGCAAGCCGGTGGTCGCGGCGCTCGAAGGCGCGGCTCTCGGCGGCGGCTGGGAACTGGCGCTTGCCGCGCACTGCCGCATCTGCCTCAACACCGATCGCATCGAGTTGGGATTGCCCGAAGCGACGCTCGGCCTGCTGCCCGGCGCGAGCGGCGTGACCAAGACGGTGCGCCTGCTCGGCCTGCAGGCCGCGCTGCCCTTGCTCATGGAGGGCAAGACCCTGCGCCCGTCGGAAGCGGCGAAGCTCGGCCTGCTGCAGGGCCTTGCAGCGAACCGCGACAGCCTCTTTGCCATGGCGCGCGAGTGGATCAGGAAGAACCCGGCGCCGAAGCAGCCCTGGGACGACGAGAACTACCGCATTCCCGGCGGCACGCCCGCCAGCCTGCAGATCGCGCAGATGCTCACCATCGCGCCGGCGATGCTGATCGAGAAGACGCGCGGCCTGTATCCTGCGCCCGAGGCGATCATGGCCGCGGCGGTGGAAGGCGCGAGCGTGGACTTCGACACGGCGCTCCGGATCGAGTCGCGCTACCTCGCCAAGCTCGCCGTCAGCCAGGTGGCGAAGAACCTGATCACGCTATTCTTCAACCGCACCGCGATCCGCTCCGGCGCCTCGCGTCCCAAGGATTTCCCGAAGTGGAAGGCGACCAAGGTCGGCATCCTCGGCGCGGGGATGATGGGCGGCGGCATCGCCTGGGCGAACGCGAGCCGCGGCGTGCCCTGCGTGCTGAGGGACGTGAGCCTAGAGCAGGCGCAGAAGGGGAAGAGCACCAGCGAGAAGCTGGCGGCGAAACGCAACCGCCCACAGATTCCAGAGCTGATCAAGCCGACGGCAAACGTCCAGGACCTCGCCGGCTGCGACCTGATGATCGAGGCGGTGTTCGAGAAGCGCGACCTGAAGGGCCAAGTCACGAGAGAGGCGGAACCGCAGCTCGCTCCGGGCGGCATCTTCGCCTCCAACACCTCGACGCTGCCGATCACGGGCTTGGCGCAGGCGTCGACGAAGCCCGAGAACTTCATCGGCCTGCACTTCTTCTCGCCGGTGGACAAGATGCCGCTGGTCGAGATCATCAAGGGGAAGAAGACTTCGCCCGAGACGCTGGCGCGCGCCTACGACTACGTGCTGCAGATCGGCAAGATCCCGATCGTGGTGAACGACGCGCGCGGCTTCTACACCAGCCGCACCTTCGGCACCTTCGTCGCCGAGGGTTGCAGCATGCTCGCCGAGGGCATCCCCGCGGCGGTGATCGAGAACGCGGGGCGGCTCGCCGGCATGCCGGTCGGGCCGCTCGCGGTGATCGACGAGACCTCGATGTCGCTCTCGGTGCACGTCATGGAGCAGACCAAGGCCGACCTCGAGGCTGAAGGAAAGAAGTATGCGCTGCAGCCGGGCCAGGAAGTGATCCAACGCATGGTGAGGGAGTTCAAGCGCCCGGGGCGCGCGGGCGGCGGCGGCTTCTACGAATATCCCAAGGAGGGCAAGAAGTTCCTCTGGCCCGAGCTGGCGAAGATTTTCGGCAAGAAGAACGTGACCTGGGACTTCGAGGAACTGAAGGAGCGCATCCTCTACCGCCAGGCGATCGAGACCGCGCGTTGCCTGGAGGAAGGGGTGCTCGAGCACGTGCACGACGGCAATATCGGCTCGATCTTCGGCATCGGCTTCCCGGCCTGGACCGGGGGCGCGTTGCAGTACGTGAATCACGTCGGCACGAAGAAGTTCGTCAAGCGCGCCGAGGAACTGGCGAAGAAAGTCGGCCCGCGCTTCGCGACGCCGAAACTGCTGCGCGAGCTGGCGGCGAAGAACAAGCCGCTCGCCTGATGTCGCTGCCGTGATCCTCGACATCCAGCGCCGCGGCGCGGCCGCGTGGGTGTGGCTCAACCGGCCCGAGGTGCGTAACGCGCTCAACGACGAGCTGATCGCAGCGCTCGAGACGGCGCTCGACGTCATGGAGAAGGACACTGCGGCCCGCGTGCTGGTGCTCGCCGGGCGCGGGCCGGCGTTCTGCGCCGGCGGCGACCTCGCGCGCATGGAGAAGGCGGCGAAGATGACCAAGGCGCGCTCGCGGCGCGAGGCGTCGCGCTTCGCCAAGCTTCTCTACGGCATGCACAGCTACCCGAAGCCGATCGTGGCGCGGGTGCACGGGCCGGCGTTCGCGGGCGGCATGGGGCTGGTGGCCGCCTGCGATCTCGTCGTCGCCGCGGAGGAAGCCGAGTTCGCGCTGCCCGAAACCCGCATCGGCCTGGTGCCGGCGATGGTCAGCCCGTACCTCGTGCGCGCGATGGGCGCGCAGCAGGCCCGGCGCTATATCCTGACCGGTGAGCGCCTCTCGGCGCGGGAGGCGCACCGCATCGGTTTCGCGCACGAATGCGTGCCGGCCGCCGAACTGGATACGGTGGTCGGCAAGTTGTGCGAGAGGCTGGCGCTGGCGGGTCCCGAGGCGCTGGCGCGGTCGAAGAAATTGCTGCTCCGCGTGCAGGGCGCGGCGATCACCCCGCAACTGGCTAACGAGACCGCCGCGGCGCTGGCCGAGGCGCGCGCCGGGGCCGAGGCGCGCGAAGGCATCCGTTCGTTCCTCGAAAAGCGCAAGCCTTCCTGGCAGTAGCTGCGCTACCATCGGATTCCTTTTTCCAGGGAATCCCCGCATGAACAAGCGCGTCGTCCTCGCCAGCTATCCCGAAGCCTGGGTCACCGAAAGCAACTTCCGCGTCGAGACCGCGCCGGACCCGAAGCCCGCCGAGGGTGAGGTGCTGGTGAAGAACCTGTGGCTCTCGCTCGACCCCTATATGCGCGGGCGCATGAGCCAGCAAAAGAGCTACGTGAAAGGGGTCGAGATCGGCGAGGTGATGAGCGGCGAGACGGCAGGCGAGGTGATCGAGTCGAAGCATCCGCAGTTCAAGCCCGGCGACAAGGTCACTGCCCCTTCGGGCTGGCAGCTCACCTGGTGCGGCAAGGGCGACCTGCTGACCAAGGTGGATGCTTCGAAGGCGCCGCTTTCGTACTTTCTCGGCTGCCTCGGCATGCCCGGGCGCACGGCCTATTTCGGCATGAAGGACATCTGCGCGCCCAAGGCGGGAGAGACGGTCGTCGTGTCCGCCGCCTCGGGCGCGGTGGGCAGCGTCGTGGGGCAGCTCGCCAAGGCCTGGGGCTGCCGCGCGGTCGGCATCGCCGGCGGCAAGGCGAAGTGCGACTACGTGGTGAAGGACCTGGGGTTCGACGCCTGCATCGACTACAAGGCAGGGAACCTGTACGAAAACCTGAAGGCTGCGTGCCCGAAGGGCGTGGACGCCTGTTTCGAGAACGTCGGCGGCGAGATCCTCGACACGGTGCTCAGGCTGATGAACGTGCGCTCGCGCGTCGCGGTCTGCGGCCTGATCTCGGATTACAACGCGAAAGAGCCTTACGGCGTGAAGATGTTCCGCTCGATCCTCGTCAACCGCATCAAGGTGCAGGGCATGATCGTGTTCGACTGGCTGCAGCGCTACCCGGAAGCGAACCAGGCCTTGCTCCAACTGGTCACGACCGGCAAGCTCAAGTACCGCGAATCGGTGGTCGAGGGGCTGGAGAACGCGCCGAAAGGGTTGATCGGGCTCCTCAAAGGGGAAAACTTTGGCAAGCAACTGGTGAGGCTCGCATGATCGACCTTTACACCTGGCCCACGCCCAACGGGCACAAGATCCACATCATGCTGGAGGAGACCGGGCTGCCTTACCGGGTGATCCCGGTGGACATCGGCGCTGGCGACCAGTTCAAGCCCGAGTTCCTGAAGATCTCGCCCAACAACAAGATGCCGGCGATGGTCGACACCGACGGCCCCGGCGGCAAGCCGATGGCGCTCGCCGAATCCGGCGCGATGCTGTTCTACCTCGCTTCCAAGACCGGCAAGTTCCTGCCCGAGGACATTCGCAAGCGCTGGCAGGTGATGCAGTGGGTGATGTTCCAGATGGGCCACATCGGCCCGATGCTCGGCCAGGCGCACCACTTCCTCGGCTACGCGCCGGAGAAGATCGAGTACGCGATGAACAGGTACAAGAACGAAGCCAACCGTCTTTACGGTGTGGTCGAGCGGCGCCTCAAGGAATCCAAGTTCCTCGCCTGCGACGAATACACCATCGCCGACATGGCGGCGATGCCCTGGATGCGCTTTCCGGAGCGCCAGGGCGTGAACATCGAGGAATACCCGAACGTGAAACGGTGGCGCGACGGCATCGCAGCGCGCCCGGCGGTGCAGCGCGCGCTGCAGGTGCTCGCCGACCGGCGGCGGCCCGAGATGTCCAAGGAACAGAAGGAAATCCTCTTCGGAGCGACGCAATATGCCAAGCGCTGAACTCAAGGGGAAGGTCGCCTGGATCACGGGCGGCGGCTCGGGCATCGGCTTTGCCGGCGCGCTCGAACTCGCCAAGGCGGGCGCGCACGTGGTGATCTCCGGCCGCACGGCTCGCACGAATGAGAGCGCACTTGCGGCGCTGAAGGGAATCGGCAGCGCCGAGGCGAACTTGCTCGATGTCTCCGACCGCGACGCGGTGACGCGCACCGCGGCGGACATCGAGAAGCGCCGCGGGCGCATCGACATCCTGGTCACCAGCGCGGGCACCAACATCGGCGGCGGCAAGCGCAACTTCAAGAACATGTCGCTCGAGGGCTGGGACGACGTGGTGAAAATCAACCTCAACGGCCTGTTCTATTGCTGCCATTGCGTGATCCCCGGCATGCGCGCGAGGAAGGACGGTCTGATCATCAACATCTCCTCCTGGGCCGGGCGCTACGCGAGCGTGCTCACCGGGCCGGCGTACAACGCCACCAAGCGCGCGGTGATCGCCATCAGCGAGTCGATCAACATGGAGGAATGCGCCAACGGCATCCGCGCCACCTCCATCCTGCCCGGCGAGGTGGCCACGCCCATCATGGAGAAGCGGCCGGTGCCGCCCTCGGCGCAGGAGCGCGCGCGCATGACGCAGGCGGAGGACCTCGGCAAGGCGATCCTGTTCGTGGCGACGATGCCGGCGCGCACCTGCGTGAATGAAATGGTGATCGCGCCGACCTGGAACCGGTTCTACCTGGGCGGTTTGGAAGCGAAGAAATAAAATCGGGGTCAGAGCCCATTCAATCAAAATCGGGCTCTGACCCCCTGCTCCGCGTCACCCTGCCGTTCCTGGCAGGGTATTTCGTCTCCTACATCTACCGCTCGGTCAACGCGATCATCGGGCCGGAGATCGCGCGTGAGCTCGGCCTGTCCGCGGCGGGCCTCGGGCTGCTCTCCGGCATCTACTTCTTCACCTTCGCGCTGTTCCAGCTGCCGCTCGGCGTGCTGCTCGACCGCTACGGGCCGCGCCGCGTCAACGCCACGCTGCTGCTGGTAGCTGCGGCGGGCGGCGCCTGGTTCGCGCTCGGCCAGACGGCCGCCGAGCTGACCGCGGCGCGCGCCCTCATCGGCCTGGGCGTCTCGGGCTGCCTGATGGCCGCGTTCTCCGCCTTTGCCCTGTGGTACCCGCCCGAACGCATCGCGGGCATGAACGGCGTCGCCTTCGCCAGCGGCATGCTCGGCGCGATGGCCGCCACAGTGCCGCTGGAGATGCTGTTGCGGGTGCTGCACTGGCGCGAAATCTTCGCCGGCATCGTCGCGCTCACCGTCGTGGTCAGCCTGCTCATTTTCCTGGCGGTGCCGGAGCGCGCGGCGGCGCGCCGCGGCGAGAGCCTCGCCGAGCAGTGGCGCGGTGTCGCGCGGCTCGCGCGCGATCCCGCCTTCTGGCGCGTTGCGCTGTGCATCGGCGCGAGCCAGCTGGCGGCGGTGTCGCTCGCCACGCTGTGGGTGGCCACCTGGCTGCGTGACGTGGCGGGCTACAGCCAGGCCGAGGTGGCGCGCGCGCTGCTCCTGTTCTCGCTTGCCATGCTCGTCGGCTACATCGGTTTCGGCCGCACCGCCGACATGCTGGCGCGGCGCGGACGCAGCACCCTGCCGCTGCTCGCCGGGGGCGTCGCCGCCGCGTCGCTCTGCCTGGGACTGGTCGCGCTCGGCGTGCGCACGGGAGCGCTGGCGCTCTGGAGCGTGTTCTTCGGCTGCGCCACCGCGGTGGTGCTGTCCTACTCGCTGTTCTCGCGCCGCTACCCGAAGGAGATGGTTGGGCGCGTCAATACCGCGCTCAATACCTTCGTGTTCGTCGGCATGTTCAGCGGGCAGTGGGCGGTCGGCCTGATCCTCAACCTGTGGCCGCAGACCGCCGTCGGCTACGCGCCCGAGGCCTACACCTGGGCGCTCGGTGCGCTGTGGCTCACCCAGTTCGCCGGGCTCGCCTGGCTGTGGTCGGGCCGCAAGCTGCTCGCCGCGCCTACGCCGTGAGGTAGATGTCCTTGTAGCTCGTGTACAGCGAGGCCGCGAGCACCGGGCCCAGCACCAGCCAGCCCAGGCCGAGCGGAATCGACGCAACGATGCCCAGGCCGAGCGTGACGACGCCGTACACCAGGAAAGGCACGATGTTGCGCAGGCAGCCGGTGAAGCTTTCCTGCATCGCCTCCACGGCGCTCTTGCCGTGGAACACCACCAGCGGCGGCGCGAACCAGATCGCCATCACCACCGGCAGCAGCAGGGCGAGCATGATCAGCAGTGCGAGAATGACGGTCAGGGCCGCGGCGGGCGTCGCCACGTCCGGCGTCGCACCGCTCATCAGCGCGAAAATGCTCGCGCCGGTGGCCAGCCCCACCACCAGCGCGATCACCACCGCTGTGCCGAGGTAGATCGCACCGACGGTCGCCAACGGCCCGAGTTTTTCCCTGAAGCCGGCGAACAGGTGGCCGATCTCCAGCGGGCGGCCCTCCTCGATGGCGCGGCAGCCGATCACCACGCCGGCGCCGAACACCGGCGTGAGGATGAACGAGGCGATCGAGCCGATGAACGGGATGAAGGCCAGCACCACGAAGATCACGAGCGCCACCAGCGCCAACGCGATCCACATGCCCGCCTGCCGCTTGAACAGCTCCCAGCCCGCGGCGATCCAGTCCCAGCCGCGTCCCGCCGCGACGCCTTTGCCGCCCGCCACGTAGGTCGTCATCTCAGCCACCTTGTTTGCCTTCCTTTTGCCGCACTTTCACCGTGGCGATGGCTTTCGCCACCAAGGAGCCGTCGGCGTTCTTCGCTTCGGCCTCCACGAACGTCAGATTGCGAGCGTCCTTCAGCACGCGCGCCTCGGCGATCAGCCGGTCGCCGCTGCCGCCGCCGATGAAGGAAGTGCTCATGTCGATGGTGACCACGCCGGTCGAATCCGGGTGCAGGGTGCGCGCCGCGGTGCACAGCGCCACATCGAGCAGCGACAGGATCACGCCGCCGTGCGCGGTGCCCAGGCTGTTGGTGAAGTGCTCCGGCAGCGGCATCGACAGGCGCGCCGTGCCTTCGCCCAGCGCCTCGGTGGTGAGTCCGAGATGCGCGACGAACGGGATCTTCTTCTGGTAGTCGCGCGTGAACGCGACCTTGGCGTCGGCGCTCATATCAGCGTCGCGCCGCCATCCACCGCGATCGCCTGGCCGGTGATGTGCCGCGAAGCTTCCGAGGCCAGCAGCACCACCAGGCCCTTGAGGTCCTCGTCGTTGCCCAGGCGCCTGGTCGGGGTCACCTCGCGCACCATTTCCCCGAGCGTATCGAGCGTCGCCTTGGTCATCTTCGAGGGAAAGAAACCCGGGCAGATGGCGTTCACCGTGATGCCGTGCTCGCCCCATTCGGCGGCGAGCTGGCGCGTGAGGCCCACCACGCCGTGCTTGGTGGCGTTGTAGGCGACCGTGCGCACCACGCGCGGGTCGCTCGCCTGCAGCCCGGCTACCGAGGCGATGTTGATGATGCGTCCCCACTTCGCGGGAATCATCGACTTCTTGCCGACCAGCTGCGCCACCAGGAACGTGCCGGTGAGATTGAGATTGACCAGCTTGTCCCAGCCCTCGATCGGGTGATCCTCCGCCGGCGCGCCCCAGGTGGCGCCGGCGTTGTTCACCAGGATGTCCAGCTTGCCGAGCTTGGCGAGGATCTGCTCGACCATCGGCGCGATCTGCTCGCGCTTGCCGATGTCGCAGACCCAGGCCGTGGCATCGATGCCCCGCTGCTTGAGGTGCGCCACCGCCTCGTCCAGCTCGTCCTTCTTGCGCGCGGTGAGCGCGAGCCGGGCGCCCATCTCGCCGAGCGCCTCGGCCATCTGCAGGCCGAGCCCGCGCGAGCCGCCGGTGACGAGCGCCACGCGCCCGTTGAGGTCGAACAGCTGCTTGACGTTCATGGGTTCGGATGTTGGTATCGTTGCGTCTATGCTAGCACCGGATTCCCGCGCGGCGTATACGCGCGCCGAACTCGCGCGGCTGATCGCGCCGCGCTCGGTCGCCGTCGTCGGCGCTTCACCGCGCGCCGGCTCCTTCGGCATGCGCACGCTGGAAAACCTCGCGCATTACGGCGGCGCGGTCTACCCGGTGAACGCGAAGTACGAACGCATCGGCGAGCGCGCCTGCTACGCCTCGCTCGCCGCATTGCCGCAATCGCCGGATTGCGTGGTGCTGGTGGTGCCGCGCGAAGGGGTGGAGGCGGCGCTCGAGGAAGCGGCGGCCGCCCGCGCCGGCTCCGTGATCGTCTACGCCTCCGGCTACGGCGAAATGGCACGCGAGGATGCCGGCCGCGCGCAGCGGCGCCTCGCCGGGATCGCGCGCGCGGCGAAGATGCCGATGCTCGGGCCCAATTGCATGGGCCTCGTCAATCATGCGTTGGGCGCAGGTCTCTCCTTCATTCCGGAGTACGCGCGCGCTCCGCGCCAGGCGGGTTCGCTCGCGGTGGTGAGCCAGTCTGGCGCGCTCGGCTACTCGCTCGCGCAGGCCTGGGACCGCGGCCTGGGAATCCGCTACTTCTTTTCCGTTGGCAACTCTGCGGACATCGACGTCGCCGACCTCGTCGCGGCGATGGCCGAGGATCCGGACTGCAAGGCGATCGCGTGCCTTTTCGAGGGTGCGGCGAGCGCGGCGCGCATGCTGGAGGCCGGCGAGCGCGCGCGCCGCGCGGGCAAGCCGGTGATCGTCTACAAGCTGGGCACGAGCGAGGACGGGGCGGCGGCGGCGCGCTCCCACACGGGCTCGCTTGCCGGCTCGGCGGTCGCCTGGCGCGCGCTCTTCGAGCGCGCGGGATTCATTGCGGTCGAGGACTACGAGTCCCTCATCGAGTACGCGCGCTTCTTCGCCGCCGCGGGCAAGCCGCGCGCGCGCGGGGTGGCGGTGATCTCGGGCTCGGGCGGCGCGGGCGTGATGGCGGCAGACATGGCGGCGCGGCACGGCGTGCCGATGCCGCAACCGCTGGAAGCCACCGGTGCCGCGCTGCGCGCCCTGGTGCCGGAATTCGGCGCGGCGCGCAACCCCTGCGATCCCACGGGGCAGGTGCTCAACAATCCGGAATCGTTCGGCGCGTGCTGCCGCGCGCTGCTCGCCGATCCGCAGTACGGTGCGCTGGTGGTGCCGGGCACGGTGGCGGTGGCGGAGACCGCAAAAGACCGCGTGCCGAAGATGGCGGCGCTCGTACGCGAGCAGCCCAAGCCCGTGGCGCTGGTGTGGCTCTCGGAGTGGCTGCAGGGGCCGGGCTCGGGCGACTACGAGGCC
>JBGQFF010000051.1:0-16837 GCA_041496745.1 Gammaproteobacteria bacterium | reverse complement strand
GATGATGTTCCGCAAGATCCTCATCGCCAACCGCGGCGAGATCGCCTGCCGCGTGATGCGCACCGCGCACCGCATGGGGATACGCACGGTGGCGGTGTACTCGGACGCCGACCGCGATGCGCGCCACGTGCGCCTGGCGGACGCGGCGCGACGCATCGGGCCGCCGGCCGCACGCGAGAGCTACCTGAACGCAGAGGCGATCCTCGCGGCGGCGCGCGACACCGGTGCCGAGGCGATCCATCCGGGCTACGGTTTCCTGTCGGAGAACGAGGGGTTCGCGCGCGCCTGTACCAAGGCCGGCATCGTGTTCATCGGCCCGACGCCGGAGGCGATCGCGGCGATGGGCGACAAGTCGGCGGCGAAGCAGTTGATGGAGAAGGCGCGCGTGCCGCTGGTGCCCGGCTACCACGGCGGGCGCCAGGAAGCGGCGTTTCTCGCCAAGGAAGCCGAGCGCATCGGATACCCGGTGCTGATCAAGGCCTCGGCGGGCGGCGGCGGAAAGGGCATGCGCGTGGTGCGCGCCGCGGCCGAGTTCAGGGCCGCGCTGGAAGGCGCGCAGCGCGAAGCCAAATCCGCCTTCGGCGACGAGCGCGTCCTGATCGAGCGCTGCCTCGACCGGCCGCGCCACATCGAGGTGCAGGTGTTCGGCGACACGCACGGCAACTTCGTATACCTGTTCGAACGCGACTGCTCGGTGCAGCGCCGGCACCAGAAGGTGCTCGAGGAAGCGCCGGCCCCCGGCATGACCGAAAAGCGCCGCAAGGAAATGGGCGAGGTGGCGCTCGCCGCCGCGCGCGCGGTGAAGTACGTCGGCGCCGGCACCGTGGAGTTCATCGCCGAGCAGGATGGACGCTTCTACTTCATGGAGATGAACACGCGGCTGCAGGTCGAGCACCCGGTGACCGAGATGATCACCGGCCTCGACCTGGTCGAATGGCAACTGCGCGTGGCGGCGGGAGAACCGCTGCCGCTCAAGCAGGGCGATGTGAAGATCCGCGGCCACGCCATCGAGGCGCGCCTGTATGCCGAGGACCCGGCGCGCGATTTCCTGCCGCAGACCGGGCGCCTGGCGCACCTGTACTTCCCGGAGGACACGGCTGACCTGCGCACGGACACCGGCGTGGAAAGCGGTGCATCGATCACGCCGTACTACGACCCGATGATCGCCAAGCTGATCGCCTGGGGCGAAGACCGCCCCGCGGCGCTGGCGCGGCTCTCTTCCGCGCTCGACCAGGTCGAGATCGCGGGGCTGCGGACCAATGTCGGGTTCCTCGCACGGACGGTGCGCAGCCGCGCGTTCACCTCGGCGGAGCTGGACACCGGCCTGATCGAACGCAGCCGCGCCGAGCTGTTGCCGCCGCGAGAGCCGCTCTCCGACGAGGTGCTGGCCGCCGCGGCCTATGCCGAGCTGCTCGCGGAGGAAGACGCTGCGCGCGCACGCGCGGCCGCCTCGGGCGACCCGCACTCGCCCTGGGATCGCGTGGACGGCTGGCGCCTGAACCAGGATTCGCACCATGCCTTCGCTCTCGCCGAGGGCGACGAGCGCCACGTGGTGACGGTGCATTTCCATGACGCGGGCCATCGCATCGGCATCGCCGGCCACGAGTTCGCCCTCGAAGGCGAGCGCCTCGCCGACGGCCGGCTGCTGGTGCGGCTCGACGGCCGCGCGACCAAGGCGCGTGCGGTGCGCGATGGGCGCGACTGGCACGTCTTCATCGACGGCGCCCACCGCCGTCTCACGCTGCGCGACGAACTCGAAGGGCTCGACATCGACGCCGTCAGCGGCTCGCTCGCCGCGCCGATGCCCGGCAAGGTCATCGCCGTGATGGTGAAGCCGGGAGACAAGGTGGCGAAGGGCGCCCCGCTCCTGATCCTCGAGGCAATGAAAATGGAGCACACCATCGCCGCGCCGGCGGACGGCGTGGTGCAGGAGATCCATTACGCCGCGGGCGAGCAGGTGCCCGAGGGCGCCGAACTGCTGAGGCTGGAGTAGGCCATGGCCGCATTGCCGAAGCAAGTGCGCATCGTCGAAGTCGGGCCGCGCGACGGCCTGCAGAACGAGAAAATGGAGGTGCCGACGAAGGTGAAGCTCGAGTTGATCGAGCGGCTGGCCGACGCCGGGCTGCCGGCAGTGGAGGCGACGGCCTTCGTCTCGCCGAAGTGGGTGCCGCAGATGGCCGACCACACCGAGGTGCTGGAGGGCATACGCAGGAAGCCCAGCGTGTCCTACCCGGTGCTCACGCCGAACCTGAAGGGCTTCCAGGCCGCGCACGCGGCCGGCGCCACCGAGGTGGCGATTTTCGGCGCCGCGTCGGAGGCCTTCTCGAAGAAGAACATCAACTGTTCGATCGCCGAGTCGCTTGAGCGCTTCCGCCCCGTGGCGGACGCCGCGAAAGCGGCGCGCGTCAAAGTGCGCGGCTACCTCTCCTGCGTGCTCGGCTGCCCCTACGAGGGCGACGTGGCGCCGCAAAAAGTGGCCGACGTCGCGGGCGCCCTCTACGACATGGGCTGCTACGAGGTCTCGCTCGGCGACACCATCGGCGTCGGCACGCCGGGCAAGACGCAGAGAATGATCGAGGCGGTGGCGAAACGCGTGCCGATCGAGCGTCTCGCCGGCCATTACCACGACACCTACGGCCAGGCGCTCGCCAACATCTACGCCTCCCTGGAGCTGGGCGTGGCGACCTTCGATTCCTCGGTCGCCGGCCTGGGCGGCTGTCCCTATGCCAAGGGCGCCTCGGGCAACGTCGCCACCGAGGACGTGGTCTACATGCTGCACGGCCTGGGCATCCGCACCGGCGTCGACCTCGACAAGGTGGTCGAGATCGGCCAGTGGATCTCCTCGGTGCTCGGCAGGGAACCCGGCTCGAAGGCGGGCAAGGCGATCGCGGCCAGGAAGGCGAAAGCGGCTTGATCGCTTCGCCCTGCAACAAGGTCTGCGTGATGGATGCCGAGCAGCGCTACTGCCTGGGCTGCAAGCGCACGCTGGAGGAAATCGCGCGATGGAGTGGGATGAGCGATGCGGAGCACGCGGCGGTGCTGGCGACGCTCCCCGAACGCCCCGGAGAGCAAAGCGTGCGCCGGCTGACCTGGTACTTCGATTTCGTCTCGCCCTACTCCTACATCGCTTTCAAGCGGCTGCACGAGCTGCCGCGCAACGTGGCGGTGGAACTGAAGCCCGTGCTGTTCGCCGCGCTGCTCAACCACTTCGGGCAGAAGGGGCCGGCGGAACTGCCCTCCAAGCGCCGCTGGACCTACCGCTGGTGCACCTGGTGGGCGCAGAGCCTCGGCATCCCGTTTCGCTTTCCGGCTTCGCATCCGTTCAATCCCCTGCACCACCTGCGCCTGGCGATCGCGGCCGGCGTCACGCCCAAGAGCGTGGGGCGCATCTTCGATGCGCTCTGGACAACGGGTGCGGAGGCGGGCGACCCTGCCGCATTTGCAGCGTTGGCGAGAGAACTCGGCGTAGATGAGGCACGGCTGAATCTGCCGGAAGTGAAGGATGCGCTGAGGAAAAATACCGAAGAAGCCGCCGCGCGCGGCGTGTTCGGCGTGCCGACCTACGAAGTGGACGGAGAGCTCTTCTGGGGCGCCGATTCGATCGGCTTCGTCAACGCGTTCCTTGCCGATCCGGCCGCGCTGCGCAACGACGAGATCCGCCGCGCCGACAGCTTGCCGGTCGGCGCAGCGCGCAAGAGCTAGAACTTCACCTCTTCGCCGGGGTTTCAGGTGTACTTGCGCGTATCGTCTATCACCTTGCCGTCGTTCGGCAAGCTCCCCGGCGCCACCAGCTCGACCTCGCCGCGCAGCTTGGTGACATCCCGGATCGAGGCGACGATCGCCTCCGCCAGTCCCGCGGGCCGTTCCTTCACCTCGCATTTCAAGTTCATGCGGTCGTCACCGGTCTCGCCCTCCACCACCAGCCGCGCCTTCAGCACTTCCGTGTGGCGGCGCAGCACTTCGCCCACCTGCTTGGGCGTAACGAACATCGCCCGCACCTTGGTGGTCTGGTCGGCGCGCCCCATCCAGCCCTTGATGCGCATGTTGGTGCGGCCGCACGGGCTCGTCCCCGCCAGCACCGCGGAGAGGTCGCCGGTGCCGAAGCGGATCAACGGGTAATCCGGGTTCAGCGAAGTAACCACCACCTCGCCCGCTTCGCCCGCGGGCACCGGGTCGCCGGTGCCGGGGCGCACGATCTCGAGGATCAGCGCCTCCTCCAGGATCATGCCCCCTGTGAGCGTGCCGTCGGGCAGCGCGCTCTCGTAGGCGAGCAGGCCGATGTCTGCCGTGGCGTAGAGCTGCAGCACGCGGATGCCGCGCGCGGCCATCGCCTGGCGCAGCGCCGGCGGCAGGTATTCGGCGCCGACGATCGCCTTCTTCAGCGAAGAAACGTCGATCTTCAGCTCTTCGGCCTTCTCCACGATGAGCTTCAGGAACGAGGGCGTGCCGCCGAAGCCGTTGACGCGCAGGTCGCGGATCGCCGCCGCCTGCATCTCGGTCTGCCCGGTGCCGCCCGGCACCACGGTGCAGCCGACGGCAAGTGCGCCGTGCTCGACCATCGAGGCCGCCGGCGTGAAGTGGTAGCTGAAGCCGTTCAGCACCAGGTCGCCGGCGCGGAATCCCGCCGCGTACAGCGAGCGCGCCGTGCGCCACCAGTCCTTGCCCTGCCCTTCGGGGTCGTAGACCGGCCCGGGCGAGACGAACAGCTTCGCAAGCCTGCCGACTGGCGTCGCGTTCAGTCCGCCGAGCGGCGGCAGGGCCTTCTGCAATTCGGCGAGATCCGACTTTCGTGTCACCGGAAGCCTGGCGAGCGCGGCCCGGCTGGTGACCGTCGCCGCATCGACATCCTTGAGGATGCGCGCCCAGCCGGGGGCGTTATGCTTTGCGTGCGCCAGCTGCTTCGGCAGCGCCGCCATCAGCGCCGCCTCGCGTTCCTGCGGCGCTCTTGTTTCCAGCGCGTCGTAATGCCCGGTCAGAGCCAACGCTTCCTGCGCCGATAGAACTTCACGTCACGAAAGTTGCGGCGCCCGCCGGAGGCAAAGCCCAGGTAGAACTCCTTCACGTCCTCGTTCTCGGCGAGCGACTTGCCCTCGCCGTCCATCACCACGCGGCCGTTCTCCAGGATGTAGCCGTAGTCCGCGTACTTCAGCGCCATGTTGGTATTCTGCTCGGCCAGGAGGAAGCTCACCTTTTCCTTCCGGTTGAGCTCCTTCACGATCTCGAAGATCTCCTCCACCAGCTGCGGCGCGAGGCCCATCGAGGGCTCGTCCAGCAGGATCATCTGCGGCCGCGCCATCAGCGCGCGGCCGATGGCGGTCATCTGCTGCTCGCCGCCCGAGGTGTAGCCCGACTGCGACTTGCGCCGCTCCTTCAGCCGCGGGAAGTAGCGGTAGACCTTCTCCAGGTCAGCGCTCAGGTCGGCGCCGCCGCGCGTGTAGGCGCCGGTGAGCAGGTTCTCCTCCACCGTGAGGTGCTGGAAGCAGTGCCGGCCCTCCATCACCTGGCAGATGCCGCGCTTCACCAGCTCGGAGGGATTGAGCTTGTCGATGCGCTGGCCGCGGAACTCGATGTGGCCCTTGGTGACGTCGCCGCGCTCGGCAGACAGGAGGTTGGAAATCGCCTTCAGCGTGGTGGGGTTGCCGGCGCCGTTGGCGCCGAGCAGCGCCACGATCTGGCCCTCCTGCACCTGCAGCGACACGCCCTTCAGCACCAGGATGACGTGGTCGTAGATGACCTCGACGTTGCTGACGGAGAGGTAGGCGGTGGAGGCGGTCATGGACGTGAAAACGGCCACCCGGAGGCGGCCGTTCGTTGCGTGGCGTCGAGGTTACTTTTCCTTGGAGCAGTCGCGCGGGGTGATGCCCTTCTCCTTCGCATACAGCGCGGCGGAGGCCTCGATCATCGGCCGCACCAGCTTCTGGTCGGACGAAATCCAGTCGGTGATCACCTTCCACTGCTTGCCGTCCCACTGCTGGAACTTCACGGCTCCGCCACCTTCGTGGTCCATGCATGAGACCTTGAGAGGTTGCATGAACCCGGTCGCCCCGAGCTTCTTCAGGTAGGCGTTGTCGATGTTCAGGTTCTCCAGGCCCCAACGCACCTGCTCGCCGGTCATCGGCTTGCCTTTGCCGAAGCGCTCCTGCGCCTTGCGCACGGCTTCCGAGGTGATGATCGAAAAGACCACGCCGCGGTTGTAATAGGCCGAACCGATGCGCGACTTGTCATCCATCTCGCCTTTGCCCTTGGCGTAGACGTGCTTCATGATGTCCTGGATTACGGCGTAGTTGGTTCCGGAGACGTTGAAGGCCGCCGCGATGTAGCCCTTGGCGGCATCGCCCGCCGGGATGACGTCCTCCTCCGAGCCCGACCACCACACGCCGACGATCTTGTCACGCGGGTAGCCTGCGCGCTGCGCCGCCTTGATCGCCGTCGGGTTCATCACGCCCCAGCCGCGCAGGATCACCCAGTCCGGCTGGATCTGGCGGATCTGCAGCCACTGCGCTTGCTGCTCGTTCCCCGGGTTCGGCACCGCGATGTTGGTCAGCGCGAAGCCGTACATCTTCGCTTGGGCCTCGAGCACGGGCAGGGTTTCCTTGCCGTAGGCGGAATCGTGATAGAGGTTCACGATCTTCTTGCCCTTCAGCTTGTCCATCCCTCCTTCTCTCATGCCGATGAACTTGATCTTGGCGGTGTTCTGCGACCAGTAGTTGGTGATAAGCGGAAACACGTAGGGGAATATGCGCCCGTCGGAGGCGTCGGTGCGGCCATAGCCGACCGAGACGATCGGAATATGGTCCGCGGTGCCCTTTTCGATCAGCGAATAGGTGATGCCAGTGGACAACGGATGGATCAGGGTCGCGCCGGTGGGCGGGTGATTCTTGGAGCGCTCATAGCACTCCACGCCGCGCGCATTGTTGTATTCGGTTTCGCACTTCTCCCACGTGAACTTGACGCCGTTCACGCCTCCGTCGCGCTCGTTGAGCATCGCAAGGTAGTCGATCGCACCGCCGGCGATGCCCGAGCCGCTTGCGGCATACGGCCCGACCCAGTAGTAGCTCATCGGGACGAACTGCTCCTTGGCCTGCGCCAAAGCGCCGGCGGAGAAACTGGCCGACGCAATGAGCGCCAAACCGAGTGTGATGCGTTTCATGAATTTGTCTCCTAAGGTCCGGCCCTCTCTGGGGCCTGTTTCATATAGTGGAACAGGCAGTATAGCCAAACTATTCCGAGTGTCTAGTGCGGGAACGGCCACAAACGCAGCTTTTCCTTCGCGATCTGCCACAGCCGCGCCAGGCCTTGGGGCTCGACGATGAGGAAGAAGATGATCAGCCCGCCGAAAATGATCGATTCGAGGTTGGACACCACCGCATGCGAGATGTCCATGCCAGTGGCAAGCGAAATCCCTCCGAACAGCACGCTGAGGAAGATCGGCAGCAGCGTGATGAACGCAGCCCCCAGAAAGGAACCGAGGATCGAGCCCGCTCCGCCGATGATGACCATGAACAGGATGCGGAACGAAAGATCGAGCGTGAACGCCTCGGGCTCCACAGTGCCAAGATAGGTGTAAGCGTACAGGGCACCCGCCACGCCGCAGTAGAAAGAGCTGATGGCGAAGGCGAGGAGCTTGGTCTTCATCATCGGGATGCCGATCACGCTCGCCGCCACGTCCATGTCGCGCACCGCCATGAAGGCGCGCCCGGTCTCGCTGCGCATCAGGTTCTTGGCCAACAGCGCCATGACTGCGACGATCGCGAGCGTGAGCAGATACTTGCGCACTGGCGTATCGAAGGCGTAGGCGAAAATTTCGATCTTCTGCGCGGTGATCACGCCGGAGGCGCTGTAATTGGTGATCCAGCCAATGCGCTGTATCGCCCACAGCACGAAGAACTGGCAGGCGAGCGTCGCCACCGCGAGGTAAAACCCCTTGATCCTCAGGCTCGGCAGCCCGAACACGATGCCCACCGCCGCAGCACACAGCCCTGCCAGGATGAAACTCGGGATCACGCCCAGCCACGGCATGCGCAGCACGAAGTTGTACGCCATGAACGCGCCGACCGCCATGAAGGCCGCGGTGCCGAGCGAAAGCTGGCCGGCGTACCCGGTCAGGATGTTCAGTCCGAGTGTAGCGAGCGAGAAGATCAGGAACGGCGTGAGAATCGCCGAAAGCCAGTACTGGTTCCCGGTAAGCGGCACCAGGACGAACGCAACGGCGAGCAGCAGCGCGAAGGCTATGCGGTCCTGGCGGATCGGGAAGATCTGCTGGTCCTGCGCATAGGTGGCCTTGAACTGTCCGGCTTCGCGGTAGAGCATCGCTACACCCTGTCGATGATCTTTTCGCCGAACAGCCCCTGCGGCCGCACCAGCAGGAACAGCAGCGCAATGACATAGGCGAACCACGATTCGATGCCGCCGCCGACCATCGGCCCGATGTAGACCTCGGCGAGCTTCTCGGAAGCGCCGATGATCAGGCCGCCGACAATCGCGCCAGGCACCGACTCGAAGCCGCCGAGGATCAGCACCGGCAGGGCCTTGAGGGCGATGAAGGTGAGGGCGTACTGAACACCATTGCGCGCGCCCCACATCAGGCCGGCCACCAGCGCGACGAAGCCGGCGACCGCCCAGACGATCGCCCAGATGTTCTTCAGCGGGATGCCGACCGCCATCGCGGCCTGGTGGTCGTCGGCCACCGCGCGCAGCGCGCGGCCGATGCGCGTGTACTGGAAGAACAGCGCCAGCCCTGCCACCATGGCCCCGGCGACTCCCGCGGCGAACAGTTCGAACTGGCTGACGTTGATATTCCACTTCTGCGACAGCCATTGCATCGGCACGTCCGGGATGCCGAGTTCGAGGCCGTGCGGCTGCGATCCCCACACCAGCTGCGACAGGCCCTCGAGGACGAAAGTGAGGCCGATGGTCGCCATGAAAAGCGTGATCGGCGACTGGTTGACCAAGGGCCGCAGGACGATCTTCTCGATACCGATGCCGAGCACCACCATCACGCCGAGCGTGACGATCAGCGACAGCCAGAAATTGAGCCCCATCTTCATGATCGACACGAAGGTGAGCGCGGCCAGAAACACCATCGCCCCCTGCGCGAAATTGAACACGCCCGAAGCCTTGTAGATCAGCACGAAACCCAGCGCCACCAGCGAATACATCACGCCGGCCAGCAGCCCGCCGATCAGCACCTCGAAGAAGAACGCGACGTTCATCCGTGGGCCACCCCAAGGTAGGCGTCGATCACCGCCTGGTTGGCGCGCACCTGGTCGGGCGTGCCGTCGGCGATCTTGCGGCCGTAGTCGAGCACCACCACGCGATCGGAGATGTCCATCACCACGCCCATGTCGTGCTCGATCAGCACGATGGTGGTGCCGTAGTGGTCGTTGACATCGAGGACGAAGCGGCACATGTCCTGCTTCTCCTCCAGGTTCATGCCCGACATCGGCTCATCGAGCAGCAGCAGCGAGGGTTCGGCGGCGAGCGCGCGCGCGAGCTCGACGCGCTTCTGCAGCCCGTAGGGCAGCTTGCCCACGGGCGTCTTCCTGATGTGCTGGATCTCGAGAAAGTCGATGATCTCCTCCACCGCGCGCCGGTGCTCGAGCTCCTCGCGGCGCGCGCGGCCCACCCAGATCGCCTGCTCGAGAAACGAAACCCGCATCTTCAGGTTGCGCCCGGTGAGCACGTTGTCGAGCACCGTCATGCCCTTGAACAGCGCGATGTTCTGGAAGGTGCGCGCGATACCCAGCGAGGCGGCCTCGTGCGAATCCATGTCGCGGAACTCGCGCCAGGCGCCGTTGGCGCGCAGCCGGATCTTGCCCTGCTGGGGGTGGTAGACGCCGTTGATCACGTTGAGCATCGAGCTCTTGCCCGCGCCGTTCGGGCCGATGATGGCGCGCATCTCGTGCTCGCGCACGTCGAAAGTCACTTCCTGCAGCGCCTTCACGCCGCCGAAGGCGAGCGACACGCTCTCCACGGAAAGGATCACATCCCCGACCTGGTCTGCCCGGCTCATGCCGCCTTGCGCGCTGCCGCGGGCGGAAAGGTGTTGGCATCGCGCAGCTTGAGATCGGCCGACAGCATGCCGGTGCGGCCATCCTCGTATTTCACCTGCGCTTGGACGTGCACCGACTCCTTGCCGCCGTAGAGCGCCTCCACCAGCGGCTGGTACTTCTCCGCGATGGCGCCGCGGCGCACCTTGCGCGTGCGCGTCAACTCGCCGTCGTCGGCGTCCAGCTCCTTGTGCAGCACCAGGAAGCGGTGGATCTGCGAGTTCGCGATCTCGGGCTCGGCCGCGAGGTCGGCGTTCACCTTCTCCACGCATTCGCGGATCAGGTCGCCGACCTCGTCGCGCGAGGCGAGGTCGGTGTAGCCCGAGTAGGGCATGTTGCGCTTCTCCGCCCAGTTCGCTACGGCGTCCATGTCCATGTTGACGAAAACGCAGACCCGCTCGCGCTCGTCGCCGAAGGCGACCGCTTCCTTGATGTAGGGGAAGAACTTGAGCTTGTTCTCGAGGTACTTGGGCGCGAACAGGGTGCCGTCCGAGAGCTTGCCGACGTCCTTGACGCGGTCGATGATCTTGACGTGGCCGTCGGCGTCGAAATAGCCCGCATCGCCGGTGTGGAACCAGCCCTCGCGGTCTTTTGCCTCCATCGTCGCCTGCGGATTCTTGTAGTACTCCTTGAACAGGCCCGGGGAGCGGATCACCAGCTCGCGGCTGGGCGTGAACTTGAGCTCCACGCCCTTCACCGCCGGCCCGACGGTGTCGGCCTTGACCTGGCCGTCCGGCTGGATGCAGACGAACACGCTGGTCTCGGTCGAGCCGTAGAGCTGCTTGAGATTGATCCCGATCGAGCGGTAGAAGCGGAACAGGTCCGGCCCGATCGCCTCGCCTGCGGTATAGGCGACGCGCACCCGGCTCATGCCGAGGACGTTGCGCAGCGGTCCGTAGGTGCACAGGTCCCCCAGCCAGTACAGCAGCCGGTCAATGATGCCCACCGGCTTGCCGTCCAGGATCGCGCCCCCGACCCGGCTCGCCACGCCCATGAAGTAGCGGTAGAAGAAGCGGCTCATGCGGCCCGCATCCTCCATGCGGATCGAGACCTGCGTCAGCAGCGCCTCCAGCACCCGCGGCGGCGCGAAATAGTAGGTTGGCCCGATCTCGCGCATGTCGCTCA
The DNA here is from genome assembly GCA_041496745.1 of Gammaproteobacteria bacterium. Lineage (GTDB taxonomy): Bacteria > Pseudomonadota > Gammaproteobacteria > Burkholderiales > SG8-39 > JAABQT01. The sequence goes on along the minus strand of JBGQFF010000051.1, from coordinate 5,663 downwards.
TCACGGTCTCTGCCGCCTCGGGGCAGCAGATGCAATAGCCGGTGACGAACGGCTGCGCGTAGGAAAAGACGTTCTGGCCGATCCAGGCCGGCGGCAGGTAGGCGAGCACCACGTCGCGCTCGTTCAGCCCTTCCAGCTCGGCAGCCACCTTCGCGCGGTCGATGAGGTTGGCGTGCGTGAGCACCACGCCCTTGGGCGTCCCGGTGGTGCCGGAGGTGAAGAACATGGCCGCGGTGTCGCCGCCCGAGCCCTTGGCGATCTCGCCTTCCAGGAACGCCGGATCGCGCGCCAGGGACTCGCGCCCAAGCTCCAGCAGGCTGTCGTAGCTCGAGAGCTGCGGCCGCTTGTAGTGGCGCATGCCGCGCGGGTCGTCGTAGTAGATGTGCTCGAGCGTGGGGCACTGCGGCAGGATCTCGAGCAGCTTGTCCACCTGCTCCTGGTCTTCCGCCACCGCGTACGCGATCTCGGCATTCTGGATCGGGAACGCCATTTCCGCGGCCACCGCGTCCTGGTAAAGGGGCACGGGAATGCCGCCGAGGCACTGCGCGGCGCACATCGCCGCGTACAAGCGCGGGCGGTTATCGCCCACCAGCGCGAGGTGGTCGCCGCGCTTGAAGCCCCGCGCGGCAAGCCCGCAGGCCAGCGCGCGCGCCTCGTCGGCGAACTGCTTCCAGGTCCAGGTCTGCCAGATGCCCAGGTCCTTCTCGCGGATCGCGGGCAGCGCGCCGCGCACCAGCGCGTGGTGCTGCAGAAGTTTGGGGAAAGTGTCGTGCGTCCCGATGTCGATGCTCATCGAGCCTGTTCCTCCTCCAAGGACGGCTGGATTCTTACACAGATTTTCGGGTTCTTGCAGTGCAGCGACGAGGTAGACTTTCCGTCCTGGCAGAGGAGGCGGGGATGCAGGGAACCGAGCACTGGACGCGCAAGCAGGACGTCAGGCTGTTCCTCTGGCGCAAGCCGCCGGCCGCCGCCAGGCCTGCCGGCACGGTCCTGTTCGTGCACGGTTCCTCCATGGCGTCGCAGCCGACTTTCGACCTGCAGGCGCGCGGCCGGCCGCATTCCTCGGTGATGGAATGGTTCGCGGCGCGCGGCTTCGACACCTGGTGCATGGACAACGAGGGCTACGGCCGCTCGGACAAGTTCCGCCCGATCAATTGCGACATCGCCAACGGCGCCGACGACCTCGCCGCGGCAAGCGAGTACGTCCTGCGCACGAGCGGCGCAACAAAGCTGCTCGTCTACGGCATCAGCTCGGGCGCGCTGAAGGCGGCGCTGTTCGCCGAGCGGCACCCCGAGCGCGTGGCGCGGCTCGCGCTGGACGCATTCGTGTGGACCGGCGCAGGCAGCCCGACGCTGGCCGAAAGAAGGAAGAAGCTCCCCGAGTTCCAGTCGCAGAACCGCCGGCCGATCGATCGCGCCTTCGTGCGCCGCATCTTTACGCGCGACCATCCCGGCACCGCCGACGACGCGACCATCGAGGCCTTCGCCGACGCCATTCTCGCCCTCGACGACTCGGTGCCCACCGGCACCTACGTGGACATGTGCTCGAAGCTGCCGCTGGTGGACCCCGCGAAGCTGCTCGTGCCGACGCTCCTCATGCGGGGAGAGTACGACGGCATCGCCGGCTTCGACGACCTCGTCGAATTCTTCAAGCGCCTGCCCAATCCGGACAAGCAGTTCGCGGTGATGGCCGGCATCGCGCACGCCAGCTTCCAGCAGAAGAACTACCTGACCGTGTACCACCTGCTGCACGCGTTCTTTTCGCAGCCCGAACCGGTGTACCGCGGATGAAACGCATCGCCTTTTTCCTCGCCGCGCTCCTGCTGTCATGCCAGGCCGCGGCGCAATCCTGGCCCGCCAAGCCGGTGCGCATCGTGGTGCCGCTCTCGCCCGGGGGCTTCGCCGACGTGCCGGCTCGTATCCTGGCGCCGCGGCTCTCGGCGCAGTTCGGCCAACAGTTTTACGTCGAGAACCGGCCGGGGGCGGGCGGGACGATCGGCACCGACTTCGTCGCCAAGTCCGAGCCGGACGGCCATACGCTGCTGTTCACCGCCACGCCGCACGTCATCAGCCCGTGGCTGTACAAGAGCCTGCCGTACGACGCGCTGAAAGACTTCGCACCGGTGGCGCGCGTGGCTTCGGGTCCGTACGTACTGGTGGTCAACTCGCAGTTCCCGGTCAATTCGGTGCCCGAGTTGATCGCTGCCGCGAAAGCGCAACCCGGCAAGATCGACTACGCGAGCTCCGGCAACGGCAGCGCCCAGCACCTGGTGACGGCCCTGTTCGCCTCGTTGGCCGGCCTCGACCTCAGTCACGTGCCCTACAAGGGAAGCGGCCCGGCGATGCAGGACCTCCTCTCCGGGCAGGTGAAGGTGTCGTTCGCGGGCATTCCGAACGTGCTCGGCCAGGTACGCGCCGGGCGCCTGCGCGTTCTCGCCGTCACCACGGCGGCGCGCTGGCCCGACCTGCCGGAGGTGCCGACCGTCGCCGAAGCCGGCGTTCCCGGCTACGAGGCGACGCTCTGGCTCGCCCTCGTCGCGCCCGCGGCCACGCCCGCGGAGATCGTGCAGCGGCTGTACGCCGAGATCGGCAAGGCGCTCCAGGATCCGGAGCTGCTGCACAACCTGCGCGCCGCCGGCATCGCGCCGAGCCTGCTGGGCCCGCAGGAGCTCGGCGCCTTCGTGCGCGCCGAGCACGCCAAGTGGGGCCGCGTGGTGCGCGACACCGGCGCCACCATCAACTAGACTGGCACCGCGGCGAACATGGCGCAGAAGATCCTCATCGTCGACGACTCTCCGACCACGCTCACGGGCATCAGCCGCATGGTGCAGGCGATGCGGCACGAGCCGCTCACCGCCGCCAGCGGCGAACAGGCTGTCGAGATTTTCGTCCGCGAGCATCCCGCCATCGTGCTGCTGGACGTGAACATGCCAGGCATCAACGGCTACGAGACGGCGAAGCGCATTCGCGATGCGCGCCCGGAGGAGTGGGTGCCGATCATTTTCCTGTCGGCGAGCGAGTACGACCAGGACCTGGAGCGCGCGATCGAGTCGGGCGGCGACGACTACCTGGTGAAGCCGGTCAGCGCGGTGGTCCTCTCGGCGAAGATCCGCGCGCTGCAGCGGCTCGACGGCATGCGCCGCAAGCTGCGCGACCTTTCCGACGAGTTGAGCTCCGCCAACCGGCGCCTGGAGCAGGTGTCCCAGCTCGACGGCCTGACGGGCCTCGCCAACCGGCGCCACTTCGACAACTTCCTCGCGCACCAGGTGGCGGTCGCGCGGCGGCGGCGCGAGCCGTTCTCGCTGATGCTCTGCGACGTGGACCGCTTCAAGCCGTACAACGACCGGTACGGGCATCTGGCAGGCGATGAATGCCTGCGCAAGATTGCCGGCGTGCTGACCGGCTGCTGCCGCCGCGGCACCGATCTCGCCGCACGCTACGGCGGCGAGGAATTCGTCCTCGTGCTGCCTGACACGCCCGCGGCGGGCGCGGAGATCATCGCGGAGCGCGCGCGGCAGGACCTCGCGGCGCTGGCGATCCCGCACGCCGATTCGCAGCCATTCGGAATCGTCACCTTGAGCGCCGGGATCGGCGTGTTCGGCCCGGAGAGCGACCAGCTGCCGGAAAGCCTGATCGCGCGTGCGGACGAGGCGCTCTACCGCGCCAAGGAAACCGGCCGCAACCGCATCGTCGTCGCCAGCCCCGCGAGCTGACGCCGGGGCGACGATCAACTGGCCGTAGGGTGGGCCCAGGCCCACCAACTGGTGGGCCCAAGCCCACCAACTGGTGGGCCTGAAGGCCCACCCTACATGTTGCGCCGGTACTGCCCGCCCACCTCGAACAGGGCGTGGGTGATCTGGCCGAGCGAGCAGACCCGCACCGCGTCCATCAGCACCGCGAACACGTTCTCGTCGCGGATCACCGCCTGGCGCAACCGTTCCAGCATCGCGGGTGCGACGGCCTTGTTCCTTTCCTGAAACTGCCGTAACCGCTTCAGCTGCGACTGCTTCTCCTCCTCGGTGGAGCGGATCAGCTCGAGCTTCTGCGGCACCAGGTTGCCGTGCGGGTTGCGGAAGGTGTTGACGCCGACGATCGGGTAGGAGCCGTCGTGCTTTCTGTGCTCGTAGACCATCGACTCTTCCTGTATCTTGCCGCGCTGGTAGCCGGTCTCCATCGCGCCCAGCACGCCGCCGCGTGAGCTGATCGCCTCGAACTCCTTCAGCACCGCCTCCTCCACCAGGTCGGTCAGCTCGTCGATGATGAAGCTGCCCTGGTTCGGGTTCTCGTTCTTGCCCAGGCCCCACTCCTTGTTGATGATCAGCTGGATCGCCATCGCGCGGCGCACCGACTCCTCGGTCGGCGTGGTGATCGCCTCGTCGAAGGCGTTGGTGTGCAGCGAGTTGGTGTTGTCGTAGGTCGAGATCAGCGCCTGCAGCGTGGTGCGGATGTCGTTGAAGGCGATCTCCTGCGCGTGCAGCGACCGTCCCGAGGTCTGCGAGTGGAACTTGAGCTTCTGGCTGCGCTCGTTGGCGCCGTAGCGGCTGCGCATCGCCACCGCCCAGATGCGCCGCGCCACGCGACCGAGCACCGCGTACTCGGGATCCATGCCGTAGCTGAAGAAAAACGACAGGTTCGGCGCGAAATCGTCGATCTGCATGCCGCGCGCGAGGTACGCCTCGACGAACGTGAATCCGTTGGCAAGGGTGAAGGCAAGCTGCGAGACGGGGTTCGCGCCGGCCTCGGCGATGTGGTAGCCCGAGATCGACACCGAGTAGAAGTTCTGCACCCGGTGGGCGATGAAGTGCTCCTGGATGTCACCCATCACCTTGAGCGAGAACTCGGTGGAGAAGATGCAGGTGTTCTGGCCCTGGTCCTCCTTCAGGATGTCCGCCTGCACCGTGCCGCGCACGGTCTCCAGCGTCTGCGCGCGTATCCGCGCCGCCTCGTCCGCAGATGGCGCCCTGCCCTTGGCCTGCCTGGACTTCTCGAGCTGCTGGTCGATCGCGGTGTTGAAGAACATGGCGAGCATCGTGGGCGCCGGGCCGTTGATGGTCATCGACACCGAAGTCGCCGGATCGCACAGGTCGAAGCCCGCGTACAGCACCTGCATGTCGTCCAGCGTGGCAATCGACACTCCCGAGTTGCCGACCTTGCCGTAGATGTCGGGCCGCTCGTCGGGGTCGAAGCCGTACAGGGTCACCGAATCGAAGGCCGTGGACAGGCGCTTGGCCGGCATGTCCTTCGAGAGCAGGTGGAAGCGCTTGTTGGTGCGGAACGGGTCGCCCTCGCCCGCGAACATGCGCGTCGGGTCCTCGTTCTCGCGCTTGAACGGGAACACCCCCGCGGTGTAGGGGAACGAACCGGGAACGTTCTCGCGCAGGCGCCAGCGCAGGATCTCGCCGTGGTCTTCGTACTTCGGCAGCGCCACCTTGGGCATCCTGGTGCCGGAGAGCGACTCGTGGCGCAGCTGCGTGCGCAGTTCGCGCTCGCGCACCGAGGAGACGAACCCTTCGCCCGCATAAGCTTTCACCGTCTCCGGCCACGTCTCGAGCAGCTGCTTGGAGCTCGCATCCAGCGCGGCGTCCTTCTCGGCGACCAGCCGCTCGAGCGCGTCGATGCCGCTCATGCGCTTCGCCTCGGAGAGCTGCTGGCGTTCGCGCGCG
>JBGQFF010000050.1:0-17234 GCA_041496745.1 Gammaproteobacteria bacterium | reverse complement strand
GCGCGAAGCCGCCGCGGCTCGTCTACACCAGCTCCGTGGCGGCCTTCGGCGGGAGCCTCCCGCCGGTGCTGGACGATTCCACCATCGCCAACCCGCAGACCTCCTACGGCGCGCAGAAAGTGATCGGCGAATACCTGGTGACCGACTATTCGCGCAAGGGCTTCATCGACGGGCGGTCGCTGCGCCTGCCGACGATCGTGGTGCGTGCCGGCAAGCCGAACGCCGCGGCGTCCTCGTTCGCGAGCGGCATTATCCGCGAGCCGCTCAACGGCGTGATTGCGGAATGTCCGGTCGCGCCCGAGACCGGCGTCTGGCTGCTCTCTCCGCGGCGAGTGGTCGACGCCTTCATCCACGCCTGGGAGCTGGCGCCCGAAGCCTGGGGCACGCAGCGCTGGCTGAACCTGCCGGGCATCACCGCGAGCGTCGCCCAGATGGTCGAGGCGCTGCGCCGCGTCGCCGGCGACGCGGTGGCGAAGCGCGTGGTCTACAAGGGGGATGCGCGCATCCAGGCAATCGTGAAGACCTGGCCGGTGAACTTCCGCACGCCGCGCGCGCTGGCGATGGGCTTCAAGCCCGATGCGGATGTCAAAAGCGTGATCCGCGACTACATCGCGGACGAGAACATCAAAATTGTTTAACGGAAGGGGTGCGGGGGAACCTGGGTTCGCCTGCTACCAATCGGGGTCCCACAGCTTCCACCAGGACACATCGCGCCGGACCGGGCCCTTGTAGTAGCGGCTGTCCGGGAAGTTCTTGCGCATCACTCGGTCGGCGTCGTCGCGCAGGGCGTTCAGTTCCAGCCGGTCGTAGGCGTGGATCATGATGAACAGCGCCTCCTCCGCGGCCGGCGCGTTCGGGTAGGTCTCCAAGGCGTGCTGCGCGCGGCTGACCGCCGCCACATAGGCGCCGCGCCGCATGTAGTAGCGGGCGACGTGCACGTCATGCTGGGCGAGCGAGTTGATCAGGTAGCGCATGCGCGCGGCGGAGTCCGCCGCGTACTTCGACTCCGGGAAGCGCGTGACCACCTCCTTGAAGGCGCCGTAGGCCTCGATCGCCGCCTTGGGGTCGCGCTCGGACATGTCCGAGTCGGCAAGGGTCGACAGCAGGCCTTCGCGCTCGGCGAAATTGACCAGCCCCTTCAGGTAGTACGCGTAGTCGACGCTAGCGTGGTTCGGGTAGAGCTTGATGAAGCGCTCGGCCGCCGCGAGCGAGGCGGAGCGCTCGCTCGCCTTCCATTGCGCGTAGGCGATCTCGAGCTGCGCCTGCTGCGCGTAGCGGCCGTAGGGATAGCGCGCCTCGAGCTTCTCCAGGTATTTCACCGCCTTGGCCCAGTCCTTGGAGTTCTGCGCATCGCGCGCCTCGCCGTAGAGGCGCTGCGCGGACCATCCCGCGGTCTCGTCGGCCTGGTCGCCGGTCGTGCCGCAGGCCATGAGCAGGGCGGCGGCGGCGACGGCGGTGAGCAGAGTCAGTACACTTGAACGCATGGGCCGCGATTATAGCGACGATGAAAACGAAAACGCCGATTGGGACGCGAGCTTCGTCGCGCCGATGAGCGCGGAAGTGCCGCGCGGGCTCGGCGGCCTGCGCTTGGACCAGGCGCTGGCGCGCATGTTCCCGCAGTATTCGCGCAACCGCCTGCAGGTCTGGCTCGCCTCCGGGCACATCCGCCTCGACGGCGCGCGCGGCGAAGCCAGGCAGGCAGTGCGCGGCGGCGAGCGCGTGGACCTTGCGCCACCGCCCGCACCCGACGCGACGCCCCGCGCGCAGCGCATGCCGCTCGCCATCGTGCACGAGGACGCCGACCTGATCGTCATCGACAAGCCGGCCGGCCTGGTCGTGCATCCGGGCGCGGGTGTGCCCGATCGCACGCTGATGAACGGGCTGCTGGCGCATTGCCCGGCGCTCGCCGGCGTGCCGCGCGCGGGCATCGTGCACAGGCTGGACAAGGACACCAGCGGGCTGCTGGTGGTGGCGAAGACCGTCGAGGCGCAAGTGAGCCTCGTGCGCCAGCTGGAGAGCCGCAGCATGCGCCGCGTGTACCTCGCGGTGGTGCAGGGGGATCCGCCGACCAGCGGCCTGATCGACGCGCCGGTGGGCCGCGACGCGCGCGCGCGCACGCGCATGACCGTCACGCGGCGCGGCAAGGACGCGGTGACGCGCTACCGCGTGCTCGAGCGCTACGGCCACGCGGCGCTGGTCGAATGCCGGCTGGAGAGCGGCCGCACGCACCAGATCCGCGTGCACTTCCAGCACATCCGCCACCCGCTGGTCGGCGAAGGCGTGTACCGGCGCGGCACGCGGCACGGCATCGCGTTCGCCCGGCAAGCCCTGCATGCAGTGGAGCTCTCGCTCGTGCACCCGCGCAGCGGCAAGACCGTGACCTGGCGCGCGGAGCCGCCGGCCGATTTCCAGCGCCTGCTGGAGAGCCTGCGCCGATGATCGTGCCCGACTGGCCGGCCCCGGCGCGCGTGCGCGCGCTGGTGACGACGCGCGGGAGCGGCGAGCCGCGCTTGCCGGCGCTGCCGGCCTGGCTGCGCCAAGTGCACGGCGCAGCGGTGGTCGACGCAGCGCACGCGACAAGTGAGCCGGAAGCCGACGCGTCGGTCGCCCGCGTTCCCGGCGTGGTGTGCGCGGTGAAGGCCGCCGACTGCATGCCGGTGCTGCTCGCCGATGACGCCGGCAGCGTGGTCGGCGCGGCGCACGCTGGCTGGCGCGGACTGTGCGCCGGGGTCATCGAAGCGACCGTCGATGAAATGCGGGTCCCGCCGCAAACGCTGTTGGCCTGGCTGGGGCCGGCCATCGGGCCCAAGGCCTACGAGGTGGGCGAGGAAGTGCGCGCCGCATTCCTGGCGCGCGATGCACGGAGCGCCGCGGCGTTCACGCCGAACCGGCCGGGCCACTGGCTGCTGGACCTCTACGCAGTGGCGCAGCAGCGGCTGGCGGCGCGCGGCGTGACGCGCATCCACGGCGGCGGCTTCTGCACCTATTCGGAGCCGGAACGCTTCCCTTCGTACCGCCGCGACGGCACGGGCGAGCGCATCGCGGCCTACGTCTGGTTAGAATCGCGCTCCCCATGACCCTGACCTGGATCGTGCTGGCGAGCATTGCCGGCGGGCTGCTGTCCGTCTGCGCGGCCGCCTTCGCGCTGGTGCTGCGCGCCTCCTGGGTGCCGATGCTGGTGTCGTTCGCCATCGGCACGCTGCTTGGCGCGGCCTTCCTGGAAGTCGTCCCGCAGGCCTTCGAGGCGGGCAACGCGCACCGCGCCGCGGCCGCGATTCTCGGCGGCATCCTTGGCTTCTTCCTGCTGGAAAAGCTCCTGCTGTGGCGGCACTCGCACGATCACGGCGAGGGCGACGAGCCCCTGCACCACCAGGAGCACGAGCGCGCGGGGATGCTCATCGTGGTGGGCGACACGGTGCACAATTTCGTCGACGGCGTGCTGATCGCGGCGGCCTTCCTGCAGAGCCCGCAACTCGGCCTGGTGACCGCCATCGCCATCGTGGCGCACGAGATCCCGCAGGAGGTGGGCGACTTTCTCGTGCTGCTGCACGCGGGCTACTCGAAATCGAGGGCCTTCGTCCTGAACGTGCTCTCGTCGCTGGGCAGCGTCGCGGGCGGGGTGCTCGGCTACTTCGCGCTCGAAGGCTACGCGGGCTGGGAGCCGACACTGCTCGGCGTCGTCGCCGCGAGCATGATCTACGTGGCGGTGGCTGACCTGATCCCCGGCCTGCACCGGCGGCCTGAGCTGCGCGCCACCGCCCAGCAGGCCCTGCTGATCGGCGCCGGGGTGGGCGTGATCGCGCTCGTCGGGGCGCTCGTGCGGCACGTGCACTAAAGGTGTCCCCGGGGTTTGACCGACCTGTTTGTGCGGTGCAAAATACCCGGCCTTGAATTCCCCCCAGTCCCCCGAAGCCTTCGTCGCGTCCATCGCGCAGGCCGGCAACGACATGGCGAAGAACTGGCTGCGCATGGCGGCCAGCGCGCCGGGTCAGCCGCAGCCCGCGGACTACCTCGCGCGCCTGAGCCGCGACCCGTCACGCGTCGGCGCGCTGCAGGCCAGCTACCTGGACAAGCAGCTCAAGCTGTGGAACGCGCTCGCCGCCGGCAGGGCTCCCGAGCCGGCGGCGCGCCCGGAGGGCGGCGACCGGCGCTTCGCCGCGAAGGAGTGGCGCGACAACCCGTACTACAACTACCTGAAGCAGTCCTACCTGCTGGCCGGCGAGTTTCTCGCGCAACTGGTGGAAAGCGCCGAGGTGGAGGGGCAGGCCAAGGAGCGGCTGCGCTTCACCGTGAAGCAATGGGTGGATGCGATGAGCCCGGCGAACTTCGCCGCCACCAACCCGGAAGTCCTGCGCCAGGCGCAGGAAAGCCGCGGCGACAGCCTCGCGCGCGGCCTCGCCAACCTGCTCGCCGACGCGGGCAAGGGCCGCATCAGCCAGACGGACGAGAGCGCTTTCGAAGTGGGGCGCAACCTTGCGGTCACCCCGGGCCAGGTGGTGCACGAGAACGACCTGATGCAGCTCATCCAGTACGCCCCCGCGACCGCCGAGGTCGCCAAGCGCCCGCTGGTGATGCTGCCGCCCTGCATCAACAAGTTCTACATCCTCGACCTGCAGCCGGAGAACTCCTTCGTGCGCTACGCGCTCGAGCAGGGGCACACGGTGTTCATGGTGTCCTGGCGCAACGTCGGGCCCGAGCAGGGCCGCTACGGCTGGGACGACTATCTCGGGATGGGCGTGCTCGAGGCGCTGCGCACCGCGCGCGACATCGCCCGAGCCGATCGCGTCAACGCGCTCGGCTTCTGCGTCGGCGGCACGTTGCTCGGCGCAGCGCTCGCAGTGCTCGCGGCGAAAGGCGAGGACCTGGTGGAGAGCGTCACCTACCTCGCCACCATGCTCGATTTCTCCGAAACCGGGCAGATCGGCCTGTTCGTGGACGAGGCGAGCGTCGCGCAGCGCGAGGCGGCCCTCGGGCGCGGCGGGATCCTGCCCGGGGCGGAGCTGGCGACGGTCTTTTCCAGCCTGCGCGCCAACGACCTGATCTGGCCCTACGTGGTGAACAACTACCTGATGGGCGGCAAGCCCGCGGCCTTCGACCTGCTGTACTGGAACTCCGACAGCACCAACCTGCCGGGCCCGATGTACTGCTATTACCTGCGCAATACCTACCTCGAGAACAAGCTGCGCGTGCCGGGCGCGCTCACCAACCTCGGCGTGCCGGTGGACCTGGGAAGAGTGGACCGGCCGAGCTTCATCGTCGCGACGCGCGAAGACCACATCGTGCCCTGGCGCTCGGCGTACCGCTCGCTCGCGCTGCTCGGCGGCGAGAAGACTTTCGTGCTCGGCGCGAGCGGCCACGTCGCCGGCGTGATCAATCCGGCGGCGAAGAACCGCCGCAGCCACTGGGCGGGAGAACCGTACCCGCAGGACCCGGAAGCCTGGCTGCAAAGCGCCGCCGAGCGCACCGGGAGCTGGTGGCCGCAATGGGCCGCCTGGCTCGGGCAGTACGGCGGCGGCAAGCGCAAGGCGCCGAAGAAGCAGGGCAACGCCCGTTACAAGGCGATCGAGCCGGCGCCCGGCCGCTACGTCAAACAGAAGGCAAGTTAGGCGAACCAGGAGAACAGCATGGAAGAAATCGTCATCGTAGGGGCGGCGCGCAGCGCCATCGGCAAGTTCGGCGGCACGCTGGCGAGGACGCCGGCGTCCGACCTCGGCGCGCACGTGATGCGCAAGCTGCTCGAGCGCTCCGGCCTGAGGCCGGAGCAGGTGTCCGAGGTGATTCTCGGCCAGGTGCTCTGCGCGGGCGTCGGCCAGAACCCGGCGCGCCAGGCGGCGATCAAGGCCGGGCTGCCCGACATGATCCCGGCGATGACCATCAACAAGGTCTGCGGCTCCGGCCTCAAGGCGGTGATGCTCGCCGCGCAGTCGGTGGCCAACGGCGACTCCGACGTGGTGATCGCGGGAGGGCAGGAGAACATGAGCGCGGCGCCGCACCTGCTGAACGGCTCGCGCGACGGCTTTCGCATGGGCGACGTGAAGATGATCGATTCGATGGTCGTCGACGGCCTGTGGGACGCCTTCAACCAGTACCACATGGGCGTCACCGCGGAGAACGTGGCCAAGGAGTACGCGGTCACGCGCCTGGAGCAGGACGAGTTCGCCGTGAAGAGCCAGAACAAGACGGAGGCGGCGCAGAAGGCCGGCCGCTTCAAGGACGAGATCATTGCCTTCGAGATCCCGTCGAAGAAGGGGCCCATGGTGTTCGCCGACGACGAGTATCCGCGCCACGGCGCGACGCTCGAGGCGATGCAGGGCCTCAAGCCCGCCTTCGACAAGAACGGCACGGTGACCGCGGCCAACGCCTCCGGCATCAACGACGGCGCGGCGGTTGTGATCGTGACCAGCGCGCGCAAGGCGAAGGAACTGGGCTTGAAGCCCATCGCGCGCATCAAGGCTTTCGCCTCCGCGGGCGTGGACCCGAAGTACATGGGCATGGGCCCGGTGCCTGCCTCCAAGCGCTGCCTGTCGCGCGCCGGCTGGACGCCGAAGGACCTCGACCTGATGGAGATCAACGAGGCTTTCGCCTCGCAGGCCATCGCGGTCAACCGCCAGATGGGCTGGGACACCTCGAAGGTGAACGTGAACGGCGGCGCCATCGCGCTCGGCCATCCGATCGGCGCCTCGGGCTGCCGCATCCTGGTGACTCTGCTGCACGAGATGCACAAGCGCGACGCGAAGAAAGGCCTGGCCTCGCTGTGCATCGGCGGCGGCATGGGCGTGGCCCTGGCGGTGGAACGATGAGCGCGGTGATCGAGCGACAGCGCGCCGCCGCGGCGCAGGCGAGGTCCGTGGCGACGCGCGTGGCTTTCGTCTCCGGCGGCATGGGCGGCATCGGCACGGCGATCTGCCGGCGCTTCGGCGCCGCCGGGCACACGGTGGTGGCGGGCTGCCTGCCGGGCTACGACAAGAAGGCCGAATGGCTGGACGCCATGCGGCGCGAGGGCATTCGCGTGCACGCCGCCGAGGGCGACGTGTCCAAGTTCGAGAGCTGCGCCGAGATGTTCACCCAGGTGGGCGAGGTGGTCGGCCCGGTGGAGATCCTCGTCAACAACGCCGGCATCACGCGCGACGCGGTGTTCAAGCGCATGACCGAGCAGGACTGGATGGCGGTGATCAACACCAACCTGAATAGCGTGTTCAACGTCACGCGCCAGGTGATCGACGGCATGAGCGAACGCGGCTGGGGCCGTATCGTCAACATCTCCTCGGTGAACGCGATCAAGGGCCAGTTCGGCCAGACCAACTATTCGGCGGCCAAGGCCGGCATGGCGGGATTCTCCAAGGCGCTGGCGCAGGAAGTGGTGAGGAAAGGCGTCACGGTGAACACGGTGTCGCCGGGCTACGTGGAGACCGACCTGGTGATGGCGATGCGGCCCGAGGTGCGCGAGCAGATCGTGTCGTCGATTCCGATGGGCAGGCTGGCCAGGCCCGATGAAGTCGCCGCGGTGGTCGCGTTCCTCGCAGCGGAAGAGGCCGGCTACATCACCGGCGCCAACATTTCGGTGAACGGCGGCATGCACATGATGTAGTAGACTGGTCTTGGAGGAGGGCAAGCAATGGCGCAGCAGCGGATCGCCGTCGTCACCGGCGGCATGGGCGGTTTGGGCGAGTCCATCTCCACCAAGATGGCCGGCGCCGGGTACAAGGTCGTGGTGACATATTCGCCCTCCAACACCAAGTACAAGTCCTGGCTCGACGAGATGAAATCGCAGGGCTACGCCTTCGGCGCCTACCCCGTGGACGTCGCCGACTACGACGACAGCGCGGCAAAGACGATGCAGATCACGCGCGACATCGGCCCGATCGACATCCTGGTGAACAACGCCGGCATCACGCGCGACATGACCTTCAAGAAGATGACCAAGGCGGACTGGGACGCGGTAATGCGCACCAACCTCGATTCCTGCTTCAACATGACCAAGCAGGTGATGGACGGCATGGTGGAGCGCAGCTGGGGGCGCGTGATCAACGTGTCCTCGGTGAACGGCCAGAAGGGCGCCTTCGGCCAGACCAACTACTCGGCGGCCAAGGCCGGCATCCACGGCTTCACCAAGGCCCTGGCGCTCGAGGTGGCGAAGAAGAACGTCACGGTGAACACCATCTCGCCGGGCTACATCGGCACCAAGATGGTGACCGCGATCCCGAAGGAGATCCTGGATTCGAAGATCCTGCCGCAGATTCCCGTCGGGCGCCTGGGCAAGCCAGACGAGGTGGCCGGGCTCATCATCTATCTGTGCTCGGAAGAGGCCGCGTTCGTGACCGGGGCGAACATCTCGATCAACGGCGGCCAGCACATGTATTAAGGAGAGTAGACTCATGGCCGCAAATCCGGAAGCCAAGATGGGAAACCCGCTGCGCCTGATCAAGAAGTACCCCAACCGCCGCCTGTACGACACCAAGACCTCGAGCTACATCACGCTCGTGGACGTGAAGCAGATGGTGCTCAAGCAGGAAGAGTTCCAGGTGCTGGACGCGAAAAGCGGCGAGGACCTGACGCGCCAGATCCTGCTGCAGATCATCCTCGAGGAGGAATCGGGCAGCGTGCCGATGTTTTCCTCCGACCTGCTGTCGCAGATGATCCGCTCCTACGGCGGCGCCATGCAGGGCTTCATGGGCTCCTACCTGGAGAAGAACGTCGAGGCCTTCCAGCAGATGCAGAAGGCGCTGCAGGAGCAGTCGAGCCGCATGTACGGCGACAATTCGCGCACCTCGCAGGAGCTGTGGTCGCAGTTCATGAACCTGCAGGGCCCGGCGATGCAGGGCCTGATGCAGGCCTACATGGAGCAGAGCCAGAAGATGTTCGCGCAGTTCCAGGACCAGCTGCAAAGCCAGGCGCGCAACATGCTCTCCGGCTTCTCGTTCCCCGGCTTCCCGCAGCCGCAGCCGCCGAAGGGCGACGCCGAGAAGTAGTGGCGGGTCCCACGGCACCGCGTGCCGTCCCCACGGTCGGTTTCGTCTCCCTGGGCTGCCCCAAGGCCCTGGTGGACTCCGAACGCATCCTCACGCAACTGCGCGCCGAGGGCTACGGCACGGCGAAAGACTACGGCTGCGCCGACCTGGTGATCGTCAACACCTGCGGCTTCATCGACGCGGCGGTCGAGGAGTCGCTCGACGCCATCGGCGAGGCGCTCGCCGGGAACGGCAAGGTGATCGTCACCGGCTGCCTCGGCGCGAAGGACGGCGTGGTGCGCTCGGCCCACCCGAGCGTGCTCGCGGTCACCGGACCGCACGACACCGAGGGCGTGATGCGCGCGGTGCATGCGCACCTGCCCAGGCGGCACGATCCCTTCACCGATCTCGTGCCGCCCCAGGGCATCAAGCTCACGCCGAAGCACTACGCCTATCTGAAGATTTCCGAGGGCTGCAACCACCGCTGCAGCTTCTGCATCATTCCCTCGATGCGCGGCGACCTCGTGTCGCGCCCCATCGGCGCAGTCATGCGGGAAGCCGAGAACCTGGTGCAGGCGGGTGTGAAGGAGTTGCTCGTCATCTCGCAGGACACCAGCGCCTACGGCGTGGACGTGAAGTACCGCACCGGGTTCTGGCAGGGCCGGCCGCTGAAGACGAAGATGACCGACCTGTGCCGCGCGCTCGGCGATCTCGGCGTCTGGGTCAGGCTGCACTACGTCTATCCCTATCCGCACGTCGATGAGGTGATCCCGCTGATGGCCGGTGGAAGAATTCTTCCCTACCTTGACGTGCCCTTCCAGCACGCCAGCCCGCGCATCCTGAAGCTGATGAAGCGCCCGGCGAGCGTGGAAAAGGTGCTCGAGCGCCTGGCGGCCTGGCGCGCGATCTGCCCCGGCATCACGGTGCGCAGCACCTTCATCGTCGGCTTTCCCGGCGAAACCGAGGCCGAGTTCGAGGCGCTGCTCGCATTCCTCGAGGCGGCGCAGCTCGACCGCGTCGGCTGCTTCGCCTACTCGCCGGTGGCGGGCGCGGCGGCCAACGCGCTGCCCGATCCGCTAGCCGATGAGGTGAAGCAAGAGCGCAGGGAGCGCTTCATGCAGACGCAGCAGAGAATCAGCGCGCGCAAGCTGAAAGCCAAGGTAGGCAAGACGCTCAGGGTGCTCGTCGATGCCCCGGGCATCGGGCGCTCGAGCGCCGACGCGCCGGAGATCGACGGCACGGTGCACTTCAAGGGCGGCAAGGCGGGAGAATTCGCGGAAGTCACGGTCGAGCGCGCGGACGCGCACGATCTTCACGGGAGGCTGGCATGAGCGCGCGCGAAGTGGTGGTGTTGTCCGGTGCACGCACCGGGATCGGCGATTACGGCGGCTCGCTCAAGGAGTTTGCGCCGACGAAACTGGGTGCGATCGCGATCAGGGAGGCCGTGGCGCGCGCCAAGGTGGACCCGGCGTCGGTCGGCCACGTGGTGATGGGCAGCGTGATCCACGGCGAGGCGCGCGACATGTACCTGTCGCGCGTGGCTGCTATCGATGCGGGGCTGCCGGTCGGCACGCCTTGCCTCACGGTGAACCGCCTGTGCGGCAGCGGCCTGCAGGCGATCGTCTCCGCCGCGCAGCACATCCTGCTCGGCGACACCGACGTGGTGGTGGGCGGCGGCGCGGAGAGCATGAGCCGCGCGGCGTACTTCCTCCCCGCGGGCCGCTGGGGCCAGCGCATGGGCGACGGCGCGGTGGTGGATGCAATGACCGGCGCGCTGCACGATCCCTTCGGCCACGGCCATATGGGCGTCACCGCGGAGAACGTCGCGGCGAAGTACTGCTTCACGCGCGAGCAGCAGGATGCGTTCTCGCTGGAATCCCACCGGCGCGCGGCGAACGCTCTCGCCAAGGGCTACTTCAAGGACCAGATCGTCCCCATCGAGATCAAGTCGAAGAAGGGCGTGGAGCAGTACACGCTGGACGAGCACGTGCGCCCGGGCGCGAAGATCGAGGACTTCCAGAAGCTCAAGGCCGCGTTCAAGAAGGACGGCACTGTCACCGCGGGCAACGCCTCGGGACTGAACGACGCCGGCGCGGCGATCGTGATGATGGAGGCCGGCGCGGCGCGCAAGCAGGGCCTCAAGCCGCGCGCGCGGCTGGTGGCCTACGCGCACGCCGGCGTCGAGCCGCAGTTGATGGGCCTCGGCCCGATCCCGGCGGTGAGGCGCGTGTTCGAAAAATCCGGTCTCAAGCCCGCCGACATGGACGTGGTCGAGTCGAACGAGGCCTTCGCCGCGCAGGCCATGGCGGTGACCAAGGACCTCGGCCTCGACCCGGCGAAAGTGAACCCGAACGGCGGCGCGGTGGCGCTCGGCCACCCGATCGGCGCCACCGGCGCGATCCTCACGCTGAAGGCGCTCTACGAGCTCGAGCGCACGCAGAAGCGCTACGCGCTGGTCACCATGTGCATCGGCGGCGGCCAGGGCATCGCCGCGATCTTCGAGCGGATCTGAAAATCGGGGTCTGACCCCGATTTCTCGATGGAAATCTCGCAGAGCGTGACGCTGGCGGTGCTCGGCGCCGCGCTGCTGCACGCCGCTTGGAACGCGCTGCTCAAGTCGGGCGCCGACAAGCAGCTCGACGCCATCGGGCTCGCCGCCGGCAGCGGCGCGCTGGCGCTCGCCGCTGCGCCGTTCCTGCCGGCGCCGGCGCCGGCCTCCTATCCCTGGATCGCGGCGTCCGCCGTGGTGCACATCGCCTACTTCTGGCTGCTGGCCGGTGCCTACCGCTGGGGCGACATGTCCTTCACCTATCCCATCATGCGCGGCGGCGGGCCGCTGATCGTCACCGTGGCGGGCGGCGCCGCGTTCGGCGAGACCCTGGCCGGCGGGCAGGTGCTGGGCGTGCTGCTGATCAGCGCGGGGATCCTAGCCTTCGCTACGCATCCCGCGTCCGACCCCAGGGCGCTGCGCAAGTCGCTCGCGTTCGCGCTCGCCAATGCCTGCGTGATCGCCGCCTACACGCTGATCGATGCCAAGGGCGCGCGGTTGTCGGACGCTCCGGTGAGCTACACGCTGTGGTTTTTCGTAGCCAACGGCGTGGTGATTCTCGCGGTGGGCTGCCTGCAGCGCGGCTTGGCCGCGCCGCGGCATATCCTGCGTCACTGGCGCACGCCGGTCTTCGGCGGCGCCTGCGCGGTCGGCGCTTACGCGGTGGCGCTCTGGGCGATGACCAAGGCGCCGGTGGCGCTGGTGGCGGTGCTGCGCGAGACCTCGGTGGTGTTCGCCGCCGTGCTCGGGGCGTTGTTCCTGAAGGAGCGCTTCACGTCGCGGCGCATCGCCGCGACTCTCACGGTGCTCGCAGGCCTGATTGCCTTGCGTCTGTAGGGTGGGCCTTGGCCCACCCTTGTTGGGCCGTTGGCCCAACCTACTCGGGCCGCATGTGGGGAAAGAGGATCACGTCGCGGATCGAGGCGCTGTCGGTGAGAAGCATCACCAGCCGGTCCACGCCCAGGCCCGCGCCCGCCGTGGGCGGCAGCCCGACTTCCAGGGCGCGGATGTAGTCGGCGTCGTAGTGCATCGCCTCCGCGTCGCCCGAGTCCTTCTTCGCCGCCTGCTCGCGGAAGCGCTGGGTCTGGTCCTCCGGGTCGTTCAGCTCGGAGAAGCCGTTGGCGATCTCCTTCGCGTCGATGAACAGCTCGAAGCGGTCGGTCAGTTCCGGGTCGGCGTCCTTGCGGCGCGCGAGCGGCGAAACTTCCGCCGGGAAGTCGAGCACGAAAGTCGGCTCGACGAGGTGCTTTTCCGCGACCGCCTCGAACAGCGTCAACTGCAGCGCGCCCCAGCCCTGGTCGGAGTTGTGCTCGACGCCGAGCTCGGCCAGCTTTTTCGAGAGGAACTTGCGCTCGCGCAGGTCGCCGGCGATGCCCTGCCGGCGGATTGCCTCCGGGATCGTTAGGCGCGCGAAGGCCTTGCCGAAATCGAGGACCTTGCCCTGATAGGTCACCGCGAGCTTGGCGCAGGTGGCCTGCGCGGCGTTGCGCACCAGCTCCTCGGTGAGCCCGATCATGTAGTTGAAATCCTGGTACGCGCAGTACCACTCGAGCATGGTGAACTCGGGGTTGTGGCGCGTCGAGATGCCCTCGTTCCTGAAGTTGCGGTTGATCTCGAACACGCGCTCCAGTCCCCCGACCACCAGGCGCTTGAGGTACAGCTCCGGCGCGATGCGCAGGTACAGATCGATATCCAACGCGTGGTGGTGCGTCCTGAACGGCCGTGCCACGGCGCCGCCGGGGATCGGCTGCATCATCGGCGTCTCGACTTCGAGATACCCCTGCGCGGTGAGAGTCTCGCGCAGCGACTGCACCACCTTCGAGCGCGCGGCGAACACGCTGCGCGCCTCCGGATTGACGATCAGGTCCACGTAGCGCTGGCGGTAGCGCATTTCCTGGTCGGTGAGGCCGTGGAACTTCTCCGGCAGCGGGCGCAGCGCCTTGACCAGCAGCCGCAGCGTCTTGGCATTGACCGTCAACTCGCCCTTGTTGGTCTTGAACAGGGTCCCTTCCACGCCGACGATGTCGCCCAGGTCCCAGTGCTTGAAGGCCTCGTGCGCGGCTTCGCCGGCGACGTCGTTGGCCACGTAGACCTGGATCCGGCCGGTGCCGTCCTGCAGCGTAGCGAAGCTCGCCTTGCCCATCACGCGCTTGAGCATCATGCGGCCGGCGAGCTTGACGCTCACTGCCTCGGCCTCCAGCGCGGGCTTGTCGAGCGCGCCGTATTGCACGGCGAGCTCGACCGCGTGGTGCGCGGACCGCCAGTCGTTGGGAAACGCCTGTCCTTTGGCGCGCAGCGCCTTCAGCTTCTCGCGCCGCTCCTCCACCAGCTTGTTGTCGTCTTCCATCCCTAAACTCCCTGTTTCAGGCTGGCGGTGATGAAGTCGTCCAGGTCGCCGTCGAGAACCGATTGCGTGGCGCCTTTCTCCACGCCGGTGCGCAGGTCCTTGATGCGCGACTGGTCGAGCACGTAGCTGCGGATCTGGTGGCCCCAGCCGATGTCGGTCTTGGAGTCCTCCAGCTTGTCGCGCTCGGCCTGGCGCTTCCTCAGCTCCAGCTCGTACACCTTCGACTTGAGCATCGCCATGGCCTCCGCGCGGTTCCTGTGCTGCGAGCGGTCGCTCTGGCATTGGGCCACGATCCCGGTGGGCAGGTGGGTCATGCGGATCGCGGAGTCCGTCTTGTTGACGTGCTGGCCGCCGGCGCCGGAGGCGCGGTAGGTGTCCACCCGCACGTCCGCCGGGTTGATCTCCACCTCGATGGTCTCGTCCACTTCGGGGTAGACGAAGACGCTGGCGAAAGAGGTGTGGCGGCGCGCATTGGAGTCGAAGGGCGACTTCCTCACCAGGCGGTGCACCCCGTTCTCGGTGCGCAGCGTGCCGTAGGCGTAGGAACCGTTGACTTTCAGGGAAGCGCTCTTGATGCCGGCCACCTCGCCCTCTGCCTGGTCGAGGATCTCGACCTTGAAGCCCTTGCGGTCGCAGTACTTGAGGTACATGCGCTCGAGCATCGAGGCCCAGTCCTGCGCCTCCGTGCCCCCCGAACCGGCCTGGATGTCCATGAAGCAGCTGTTGGGGTCGAGCGGGTTGTTGAACATGCGCTGGAACTCGAGCTGCGCGACCTGCTGCTCGAGTTTCTGCACGTCCGCTTCGACGCCGAGGAGGGTGCCGTCGTCGTTCTCGGCCTTGGCCATGCCGAACAGTTCGCCGGAATCCGTGAGGCCGCTGGCGATCGCGGTCAGCGTGGCGACGGTGGCTTCGAGGGACTTCTTTTCGCGCCCCAGCTCCTGGGCGCGCTTCGGGTCGGACCAGACCTTCGGGTCCTCGAGCTGTTGGTTGACCTCTAGCAGGCGCTGCTGCTTGCCTGCGAAGTCAAAGGTACCTCCTCAGCTCCGCAGATCGCTTGTTCAGATCTTCGAGCTTGGAGGCGATTGCGTTGAGGCGTTCGGCTTCCATGAGGGGGCGGATTATACCGGCAGACGCTCCTTCACCGCGCGCTGATTGCCAGAGAGTCGGCTAGAACCGCATGTACGCGGAGATCAACCAGTTCCGGTCGATCCCTTTGTGAATAACGCGTTCAAGCAATGCCTGCGACACGAAGCTGCCGAAATCCAATGTCAAGCCCCAGGGCCTGTAGGTGACGTCCAGTCCGAACGTCAATGATATGTCGCCAAAGTGCTTGCCATTGCCAGCCTTCTCGGTATCGCCACTGAGATCGAAGCCCGGCCCCGTGATGCGGCCCTGCATGCCGCGGCGCGGAACTGGGACGGCGAACAGGGCGTGAGGAGTCAAACTCCATGAGCCGAAGTGGCGCGGCAGGGCGAGTCCTGCGAAAGGCGTGAGATGCGCGTAGTCGCCGCTGTAATCGACGAATCCAGTTGCCCCGCTGGAAGGTCCATTGAGCACCCGATACGTCGCCCGGTAGTCTCGCAGCTCCACGCGCTGGTAGAGCGCGCCGATGACCCACTGTTGCTCGCCAAGCCAGCCGCGGTCTTTCAGGTTGAACGCAACCCCTGTGCCCATGTTCCGGTACGTTCCGTGGAGGTCGGTGAACAAGGTCTCGGCTGGCAGCACAAGCGGCGTCTTCGCGAATAGCGTCTCCAGCGGCCGTTGATCGCTGGCTCCGGAGAATTGGAGGTCGTCGAGAAAGCCGAACGCGCGTACCGACCATCGGTCATTCAACTGCCTCTGGACTGCAGCCGACCACATTGGTCCGTCGAGCATCAACCCCCCGCTACCGGTGCGCGCGACTCCACCCTGCACGATGAATTGCCAAGATCCTGCCGGCGTCGTGCCGCCGCTCCACATCGGCAATGTGGCAAATCGATTATCCATCGCGACCTCGGGCAGGTGCTCCGCGGCGAACTCGAAGCTATGGGCCGCTGCCGCCACGCGCATCGGCGCCAGCACGAGGAGGACCGCGATGACCAAAGCGGCGGACCCGGGCGTTGCGGTATAGAACATCAGGGTCAGTCTGATGCCTGGGCGGTAGCGAGAGAAACTTCGATCAACGCGTCATGCATGGGCCGAAAAGCAATTGGCCACGACAAGATGGCGAGGCCAAGGGCAGTCATTTTCAGTGTGTGCCGCATTACCACGGGCCGCCATAAGCCTCCAAAGGGTCTAGCGTGACGCTCAGCCGCGCCCGCTTGTGGGCGTCGGCTGCAGCGCCGGGTTGGGCGGCTGCGGATCGGCGCCAAGCTTTCTCACATCGTTTTTCGCAGCAGTTCGATCGCGAATGTCAGAAACGCAATCCAGGCGACCGTAAACAATACGGTACGAGTTCTGAAAAGACTGAAGCCAGTGATGTGTACCAGGGCATGCGCGGCGCGCGCATAGAAGTAGACGGCAGCGCACGTCACGGTAATGGAAGTCGATACGCCGGTTGCATGAGCGATCAGAACAACCGGCGCGAAAGTCACGAGGTTCTCGACTGCGTTGATCTGCGCCCGGTTGGCGCGATTGACCCAGGCGGGGAGCGGCGATGTCGGCGCGACCTCGTAGTCGGAAGGTTTCAGGGGTCCGCGAGTCAATACGTAGCCTATGACGACGGGAATCCAGAGCACTCCGGTGAGAATGGCGGTGAATAAGAGATAAAAGAGTTCGGTCGTCATCCTTGCCTCCAGTAGATTCATCGATACGACTGCGCGGGCATCAGTGTTTCGGCTGCAGCCCAACGATTGCGATAACCGGCCGGACAACAGCAAGCGTAGCGCCGCTGTTGGACGGTCCGGTTCATCGCGGGGTTGGGCGTCATGAGTGCACCTGCTCGGGCGGACTCAACGCTTCGGGGGGCCAAGGGTCGGACGGTTCTTGCGGTAAGAATTTTTCAAGGCAATCTTGCCGTCTCGAAAGGTGAACAGATCACAACCATGGACTTCGACGCGAGTGCCGTCTGCCCGTGTTCCCGTGAACGTCCACTCCGACACTCCCCGCCCCTCACGGACAAAATGGCGCGCGTTGCCCCAATGGGCATCGGGGAAGGTTGCCCAGACCTCCGCGAAGCTAGCTCGCACGGACTCACGGCCTACGTACCGGGTGCCGCAGACGTCAGAGCCTGCTGAGGCTTCGAAGACGCAATCCTCCGTCATGAATGACATGAGAGCATCGACATCGTGGCGATTCCACGCATCTGCAAAGGCCTGCAACACTTCCGTGGTGACCTCAGGAATCACATCTGGCATGATCGGGCTCCTCCTTTCAGTCTCTGCACTGGTGTTCAGTGTCCTGACGCCCAACG
>JBGQFF010000049.1:0-17977 GCA_041496745.1 Gammaproteobacteria bacterium | reverse complement strand
CAGGCCCAGGTAGTAATTCACGTGCTCGGGCTTGACGCCCGGCGCCATGAAGATACCGCGCAACATCAGGTAATCGATATCGAGGCCGCCCTCCTTGCAGGTCGGGATGTCAGCCCAGGACATCGTCGCCGTGACCTTCTCGCTGTACGGCATGCGGTTCGGGTCGAATACGCATAATGGCCGCAGGTTGCCAGCGCGCCACTGGGCCACGGCCTCGATCGGATTGTTCACCGATGAGTCGACATGGCCGCCGACCAGCTGCGTCGCCACCGCGCCGCCGCCCTTGAACGGGATGTAGGTGAACTTGGCGCCGGTGCGCTGCTCGATCGCCGCGGTGATGATCTGGTCCTCCTGCTTCGCTCCCGTGCCGCCCATCTTCATCTTGCCGGGGCCAGCGGCTTTCACCGCGTCGATGTACTCCTTGGCTGTCTTGTAGGACGTCTTGGCGTTGACCCACAGCACGAACTGATCGAGCGCGAGCATCTGCACCGGAACCAGGTCGCGCCAGTTGAACGGCACCCCGGTCGCCAGCGGCGTGGTGAACAGGTTGGACAGCGTGATGATGATCTTGTGCGGCTCGCCGGCGGCGTTCTTCACGTCGAGGAATCCCTCGGCGCCGGCCCCGCCCGCCTTGTTGATCGGCAGGATCGACTGCTTCATCAGGCCGTGCTTGGCGACGATGCCCTGGATGGCGCGCGCCATCTGGTCGGCGCCGCCGCCCGTACCGGCGGGAATGATGAATTCCACGTTCTTGGTCGGCTCCCACTGCGCCTGCACCGCCGTAGGCAGCGCCAGCGCTGCCGCGATCACCAGCATCCTGCTATTGATTGAGCGTGTCATGACTCCTCCTATGTATTTTTCCGCTGCAACGCACCATTTTGACTTGATGCTACGTCGTTGATTCTGGTTCTCCCCCCGGCCATCGGGCCTTGACCACGATCAAGACTTGGGCTGTTCCGCCTCCGCCTGAACCTGCACCTCAGGCTGCTTCCTCTTCGCCAGCCAAGTGCCCGCGGCGATGACGAACGCCACGCCAATCGCGCCCGCCACGAGCTCCAGACTGAAGGCACTGATCATCGGCCTGCCCTTGTCGAACTGCACGCCCAGCGCGGCAAGCCAACTCTCCAGCGCCGGATCGGTCACCAGCATCTCGCCGGCAACCCAGCCGATCAGCCCGGCGCCGATGGTGATGATGACCGGGAAGCGCTCCATCAGCTTGATCAGCAGGGTCGCGCCGAAAATGACCAGCGGAATCGAGATCGCGAGTCCGAGGACCAGCAGGGTAACGCTGCCGCCGGCCGCCGCGGCCACCGCGATCACGTTGTCCAGGCTCATCACCAGATCGGCAATCAGGATGGTCTTGATCGCCGACAGCAGCTGATCGCTCGCTTCGATCTCCTCGTCGTCTTCCTCGGGAATCAGTAGCTTCACCCCGATCCAGAAGAGCAGCAGGCTGCCGACCAGCTTCAACCAGGGCAGCTCCAGCAGCGCGACCGCGAACAGCGTGAGCGCGATGCGCAACACGATGGCCGCGCCGGCGCCCCAGAACACCGCCAGCTTCTGTTGTTTTTGCGGAAGCGAGCGAGCAGCGAGCGCGATGACCACCGCGTTGTCGCCCGAAAGGATGATATTCACGCCGATGATCTTCAGCAGCCCGATCCAGAAAACCTGCGTGGCGAATTGCTCGAGCATGCGACGGCGATTCTACTTCACCAGCAAGACCGGGATGTCGGAGATGTGCAGCACCTTGGTCGCCGTGGAGCCAAGCATCGCCTTGCCGATCTCGGACATGCCGCGCGTGCCGATGTAGATGAGGTCGCAGCGCTTGTCTTTCGCGTGCTGCACGATGCTCTCGGCCACCTGGCCGACGAGAACGCTCGCCTGGTAGGGGATTGCGGCCGCGTCGAGCTTGCGCCTGGCTGCCGCGAGCAGGGCCTGGCCCTCTTGCTCGTAGTATTTCTGGATCTGGCTCTTGCCGACTGCGGCGCCCATGCCTGGCAGCTTCGGCACCGGCAGGTGCACGGTCACCAGGTGCACTTCGGGCTTGTCCCGGAACCAGTCGGCGTGATCGATCACGCATTGCACCGCATCGAGCGAGCCTTTCGAGCCATCCACCGCGATGAGTATCTTCATGGACGGAATTCTAACCCGCTAGAACAGCCCGACCACCTTGCCGTCCACCAGGTCGATCTTGTTCGCCGAGGGCACTTTGGGCAGGCCCGGCATGGTCATGATGTCGCCGCAGATCATCACCACGAATTCGGCGCCGGCGGCAAGGCGCACCTCGCGCACGTTGATCGCGTAGCCGCTCGGTGCCGCGCGCAGCTTTGCGTCCGCCGAGAACGAATACTGGGTTTTCGCCACGCACACCGGGTAATGGCCGTAGCCCTCGTCCTGCAGCTTCTTGATCTGCGCGCGCACCTTGGCGTCGGCGGTCACTTCGGCGGCCCGGTACACCTTTTTCGCGATCTTGCCGATCTTGTCCCAGAGCGGGTCGGCGTCCTCGTACACGAACGCGGGCTTCGAGGGCTGGTCGCACAGGCCGACAACGATTTTCGCCAGCTCGACCGCGCCCTTGCCGCCGTCGCCCCAGTGCGTGGCGAGGACGACCGGAACGCCCAATTTTTTCATTCTTGAATTCAACAGCTCGAGTTCGGCCGGCGTGTCGAAATTGAAGCGGTTGATCGACACCACGCAGGGGATGCCATACACCTTGGTCATATTCTCGACGTGCTGCTCGAGATTGACCAGTCCCTTCTCGAGCGCGGCGACGTTCTCCGCGTTGACCTCCTTCACCTCCACGCCACCGTGGTACTTGAGCGCGCGGATGGTCGCCACGATCACCGCCGCGCTCGGCATGAGGCCCGATTTGCGGCACTTGATGTCGAGGAATTTCTCGGCGCCGAGGTCGGCGCCGAAACCCGCCTCGGTCACCACGTAGTCGGCGAGCTTGAGCGCGCTCTGCGTGGCGATCACGGAGTTGCAGCCATGCGCGATGTTGGCGAACGGCCCGCCGTGGATGAACGCTGGGTTGTTCTCGAGTGTCTGCACCAGGTTCGGCGCCAGCGCGTCCCTGAGCAGCACGGTCATCGCCCCGTGCGCACTGAGATCCCGGGCCGTGACCGGCTTTTGCTCGCGCGTGTAGGCGACGACGATGTTGCCCAGGCGCTTCTTCAGGTCCTCGAGCGAAGTGGCGAGGCAGAAGATCGCCATCACTTCGGAGGCCACCACGATGTCGAAGCCGTCCTCTCGCGGGTAGCCGTTCCCCGGTCCGCCGAGCGAGACCACCACGTTGCGCAGCGCGCGGTCGTTCATGTCGAGCACCCGCTTCCAGGCGATGCGCCGCACGTCGATGCCGAGCTCGTTGCCGTGGTGGATATGGTTGTCGAGCAACGCCGCCAGCAGGTTGTTGGCGAGCTGGATGGCGCCGAAGTCGCCGGTGAAGTGCAGGTTGATGTCCTCCATCGGCACCACCTGCGCATAGCCGCCGCCGGCGGCGCCCCCTTTCATGCCGAACACCGGGCCGAGCGAGGGCTCGCGCAGGCAGATGACGGCCTTCTTGCCGATGTGGTTGAGCGCGTCGCCCAGACCCACCGTGGTGGTGGTCTTGCCTTCGCCAGCCGGCGTGGGCGTCATCGCCGTCACCAGGACCAGCTTGCCGTCTTTCTTCCCCTTCAGGGAATCCAGGTACTTGAGCGAGACCTTGGCCTTGTAGTGGCCGTAGGGCTCGAGATGCTCTTCGGCGATGCCCAGACGCTCGAGGGCGACCTTGCTGATGCGTTGCAGCTTCGCGGCCTGCGCGATTTCGATGTCGGACGGCATTGCGGCTTCCCCGGGGTCTGGTAGGCGGACGCCGGGACTATAGGCGAGCGCGCGCGCCCGCTCTCTTGACTCAAATCAAGCGCCGCCGGAGATCAGCGCGAGAGTCTTGCCCTTGCCGTAGCCTGGGTCGGCGGGCCGCGCGCCGCCCTTGGTCACCCGCACCGCGCAGTACTTGAACTCCGGGATCTTGCCGAAGGGATCGAGCGCCGGGTTGGTCAGCAGATTGGCGGCCGCCTCCTGGAAAGCGAACGGGATGAACACCGCGCCGCGGGGCGTGCCGGCGTCGGCGCGCGCGTAAAGCGAAATCCTGCCGCGGCGCGATTCGACAGTCACCACCTCGCCGGGCTGCGCCATGATCGCGGCCAGATCGAGCGGATGCAGCGAGACCACCGGCTCGGGCTCGATCGCATCGAGCACGCCCGCGCGGCGCGTCATGGCGCCGGTATGCCAGTGCTCGAGCTGCCGCCCCGTGATCAGCACCATGGGGTATGCCCCGTCCGGGCGCTCGTCGGCGCGGATCAGGTCCGCCGGCACGAACTTGCCGCGCCCGGTCGCGGTCGGGAAATGCGTCTGGAACACCACCGGCTGGCCCGGGTCGCCTTCGTTTTCGCAGGGGTAGGTCACCGAGGAATCGCGTTCCAGGCGCTCCCAGGTGATGCCGCGGATCGAGTCCATGCAGCCGCGCATCTCGTTCCACACGTCCTGCGGCCCGGCGTAGTTCCACTGCAGGTCCATGCGCCGCGCCAGCTCCTGGATGATCCACAGGTCCGGCCGCGCGTCGCCCGGCGCGTCCAGCGCTTTGCGGCCCAGCTGCACCATACGGTCGGTGTTGGTGACGGTGCCGTCCTTTTCCGGCCAGGCGGTGGCCGGCAGCACCACGTCGGCGAGAATCGCGGTCTCGGTGAGAAAGATGTCCTGCACCACCAGGTGCTCGAGCTTGGCCATCGCGGCGCGCGCGTGCGCCAGGTCCGGGTCGGACATCGCCGGGTTCTCGCCCATGATGTACATGCCGCGGATCTTGCCGTCGTAGGCCGCGTTCATGATCTCGACCACCGTGAGGCCGGGCTTGGGATCGAGCTGTGCGCCCCAGAACTTTTCGAAGCGCTGCTTCGCCTCCGGCGCCGCGACGCGCTGGTAGTCCGGGTACATCATCGGGATCAGGCCGGAGTCGGACGCCCCTTGCACGTTGTTCTGGCCGCGCAGCGGGTGCAGCCCGGTGCCCGGGCGCCCCACCTGCCCGGTCATCAGCGTGAGGGCAATGAGGCAGCGCGCGTTGTCGGTTCCGTGCACGTGCTGGCTGATGCCCATGCCCCACAGGATGATCGAGGCCTTCGACGTCGCGTAGAGCCGCGCCACCTCGCGGATGGTGGGCGCCGGGATGCCGCAGATCGGCGCCATCTTCTCGGGCGAGAAGTCCTTGGCGTTTACCTTCAGCGCCTCGTAGCCGCTGGTGCGGTCCCTGATGAACGCCTTGTTCACCAGACCCTCGTCGATGATCGTGTGGATCATCGCGTTCAACAGCGCCACGTCGGTATCCGGGTTGAACTGCAGAAAGTGCGAGGCATGGCGCGACAGGTCGGTGCGGCGCGGGTCGACGACGATCAGCTTGGCGCCTTTCTGGGCCGCATTCTTCAGCCAGGTCGCAGCCACCGGGTGGTTCGAGGTCGGGTTGGCACCGATGAGGAAGATCACCTCCGCGTTCGCCACGTCGTTCACCTGGTTGGACACCGCGCCCGAGCCGATGCCTTCGAGTAGCGCGGCGACCGAGGAGGCGTGGCACAAGCGCGTGCAGTGGTCCACGTTGTTCGAACCGAAACCGGTGCGCACCAGCTTCTGGAACAGGTAGGCCTCCTCGTTCGAGCCTTTCGCCGAGCCGAAGCCGGCCAGCGCATAGCGGTCTTGGTCGCGGATGCGCCGCAGGCCGGCCGCCGCCAGGCCCAGGGCCTCTTCCCATGTCGCCTCGCGGAATACTTCGCCCCAGTTGCCCGGGTCCACCTTGATGTCGGCCGACTTCTTCACGCCCGGCCTGCGGATCAACGGCTTGGTCAGTCGGTGCGGATGGTGCGCGTAGTCGAAGCCGTAGCGCCCCTTCACGCACAGGCGCCCATGGTTCGACGGACCGTCCTTGCCCGTGACGAACTGGATGACGTTTTGCTTGACGTGATACGTGAGCAGGCAGCCCACACCGCAGAACGGGCACACCGAGTCCACGGTCTTGTCGATGTCCTGCAACCCGGCCTCGCGCGCCGGCATCAGCGCCCCGGTCGGGCAGGCCTGCACGCACTCGCCGCAGGCGACGCAGGTGGACGCGCCCATCGGGTCGTCGAAATCGAACACGATCCTGGCGTGCTCGCCGCGCGAGGCGTAGCCGATGACATCGTTCACCTGCTCCTCGCGGCAGGCGCGCAGGCACCGCGTGCATTGGATGCAGGCGTCCAGGTTGACCGCGATCGCGGGGTGCGAGAGGTCGGCCTTGGGCTGGCGGCGCGCCTTGAAGCGCGGCAAACCGATGTTCAGTTTCTGCGCCCACTGGTCGAGCTCGGAATCCTTCCGATACTCCTTCTCCGGCATGTCGGAGAGCAGCAGTTCCAGCACCATCTTCTGCGAGAGCACGGCACGCGCGGAGTCGCTGGTCACCTCCATGCCTTCTTGCGGATAGCGGCAGCAGGAAGGCGCGAGGGCGCGCTCGCCCTTCACTTCCACCACGCACGCGCGGCAGTTGCCGTCGGGCCGCAAGCCGGGCATGGTGCACAGGTGCGGGATCTCCACGCCGTGGCGCTTGGCGGTCTCGAGGATGGTCTCGTCCGGGCGGCCGACCACCGTGTTGCCGTTCAGCTTGAATTCGATCGGCAGCGTCGCCAGTTGCCGGGTGCTCACGCGATCCATCACGCCACCTCGTGAGGGAAGTACTTCATCACGCACTGTACAGGGTTCGGCGCCGCCTGGCCCAGGCCGCAGATGGAGGCGTCCATCATCGCCTGCGAGAGTTCGGACAGCAGCGGTTGGTTCCAGCTCTTTTCGTCCATCAGGGTCAGCGCCTTGGCCGTGCCGACGCGGCAGGGCGTGCACTGACCGCAGGACTCTTCCTTGAAGAACTTCATCAGGTTCTTCGCCGCGGCGGCCGCCTTGTCGTGCTGCGACAGGATGACGATCGCCGCCGAGCCGATGAAGCAGCCGTGCGGCTGCAGCGTGTCGAAGTCGAGCGGGATGTCGCCTTTCGAGGCGGGCAGGATGCCGCCCGAGGCGCCCCCCGGCAGGTAGGCGTAGAACTGGTGGCCTTCGAGCATGCCGCCGCAATATTCTTCGATCAGTTCCTTCACCGTGATGCCCGCGGGGGCGAGGTGCACGCCCGGCGTGTTCACTCGGCCCGACACCGAGAAGGCGCGCAGCCCCTTCCTGCCGTGCCTGCCGTGCGAGGCGAACCACTGCGCCCCCTTCTCCACGATCTCGCGCACCCAGTACACCGTTTCCATGTTGTGTTCGAGCGTGGGGTAGCCAAAGAGGCCCACCTGCGCCACGTAGGGCGGGCGCAGGCGCGGCATGCCGCGCTTGCCCTCGATGGATTCGATCATCGCCGACTCTTCGCCGCAGATGTAGGCGCCGGCGCCGCGGCGCAGGTGGATCGGCGGCAGCGCGCAGGGCGGGTTCTTCTTCAGCTTGGCGAGTTCGAGCTCCAGCATTGCGCGGCAGCCCGCGTATTCGTCCCTAAGATAGATGTAGACCTCGCCCACGCCGGCGCACCAGGCGGCCACCAGCATGCCCTCAAGGAAGCGGTGCGGATCGCGCTCCAGGTACCAGCGGTCCTTGAAGGTGCCCGGCTCGCCCTCGTCGATGTTCACCGCCATCAGGCGCGGCGCGGGCTCGGCGGCGACCAGGCGCCACTTGCGCCCGGCGGGGAAGCCGGCACCACCCAGGCCCCTGAGGCCCGAGTCTTCCATCAGCTTGGTGAGTTCCTCGCGCTTGCGCCTGCCGGCGAGGCAATCGGCGAGCAGCCTGTAGCCGCCGCCCCTCCGGTAAGTGCTGTAATCGATGTGCGCCGGTTCCGGGCACTCAACGACCTTGTCTTCGACCGCCGCGCGCACGGCCGTGGCGTCCGCCCGGCCCACCGGGTTCTGACCCACCACCACGCAGGGCGCGTCCTCGCAGCGCCCCACGCAAGGCGCCGGGATGACGCGCACCTCCTTGCCGAGGATTCCGGGGAGCTTCTTGAGCAACTCCTGCGCGCCCGCCATCTCGCAGGCGATGGAGTCGCAGACGCGCACCGTGAGCGCGGGCGGTGCCCGCCCGCCTTCCTTTACCACGTCGAAGTGGTGGTAGAAGGTCGCCACCTCGTACACCTCGGCCATCGACAGACGCATCTCCTGCGCGAGTGCCGCAAGGCGCGCGGCTGAGAGATGGCCGTAGCGATCCTGGATCTTGTGCAGATGCTCAATCAGCAGGTCGCGGCGTCGCGGTTCCTCGCCGAGCAGCGTCCTGACTTCCTCCAGCGCCTGCGGATCGACGCTGCGTCCCTTGAGCGTTCCGCGTGCTTTCATTGCATCCCCATGATGCGGAACATTATCCGGCAGCCGGGCGGCCCACTTTCTTGACTGCGGTCAAGCGCTTGGGGACTATAGGCGAACCATGTCCTACGCGGTGAAGGAGATCTTCTACACCCTGCAGGGCGAAGGCGCGAATACGGGCACGCCCGCAGTCTTCTGCCGCTTCGCCGGCTGCAACCTGTGGTCTGGGCGCGAGCAGGACCGCGCGGGCGCGGTATGCACTTTCTGCGACACGGATTTCGTCGGCACCGACGGGCCGGGCGGTGGTCGCTTCGAGACGGCCGATTCACTCGCGGATGCGATCGGCGCCGCCTGGCCGGCGGGCGCCGGTGCGAACCGCTTCGTCGTGTGCACCGGCGGCGAACCGCTGCTGCAGCTCGACGAGGTGTCCGTCGAAGCGCTGCATGCGCGCGACTTCCGCGTAGCGATCGAGACGAATGGCACGCAGGCCGTGCCGCGCGGCGTGGACTGGGTGTGCGTGAGTCCCAAGGCGGGCGCTGCGCTCCGGGTTGAACGCGGCGACGAGCTGAAGCTGGTGTTCCCGCAGCCCGGCGCCGAGCCCGAGCGCTTCGGGCTGCTGCAATTCGACCACTTCTTTCTGCAGCCGATGGACGGTCCGGCGCGCGCGGCGAATACGCGGCTGGCGGTCGATTACTGCCTCGCGCACCCGCGCTGGCGGCTGAGCCTGCAAATCCACAAGCTCGTCGGCATACCATAGAGCGATGGAAATCTGCTACCGGTTCGGCTTCGACGCCGCGCACTATTTCGGCAGCTACCCCGAAGGCCACCTCTACCGCGGCATGCACGGGCACTCGTTCCAGGTCGAGGTGGCGCTCGAGGGCGAACCCGACCCGCGTACCGGGTTCGTCGCGGATTTTGGCGAGCTCGAGCGGGCTTGCGCCGAGTTGCGTGCGACCCTCGACCACCGGCTGCTGAACGAGATCGAGGGCCTCGCCCAGCCGAGCCTGGAAAACCTCGCGCTTTGGTTCTGGCGGCGGCTCGCTGCGCTCTTTGCTCCGCTCGCGCGCGTCACGGTGCGGCGCGATTCGTCCGGCCAGAGCTGCACTTATCGCGGACCCGAAAACCGCGCGCTCGGCCACTTGACGACAGGACAATAGGCGAACCATGTGCCGCGCCCTGCTCTACCTCGGACAGCCCGTGCTGCTGGACACTTTGCTTTTCCAGCCCGACTCGGCGCTTATCCGCCAGAGCTACATGCCGAAGATGCTGCATATGCTCAATCTCGCCGGCTTCGGCTTGCGCGCATGGGACACTTCCTCCCACGCGCCGGAAAAACCTTTCGCCTATGGCTCGCAGTCGTTGCCGGTGTTCGACCGCAACCTGAAGAACCTGGCGGAGAAAGTGCGCGCCGCCTGCGTGCTTGGCCACGTGCGCGGCGTCGCCTATTCGACCACGGTGGACATTTCCCTGCAGAACGTCCACCCGTTCCAGTTCGAGGGCCTGCCCTGGTGCCTGGCGCACAACGGCGACCTCGCCGGGTTTGCGCAGATGAAGCCGCTGCTGGCGCAACACATGAAGACGGAGTTCCTTTCGCAGATCCGCGGCACCACCGACAGCGAATGGATCTACGCGCTGTTCGTGTCGCAGCTGGCCGATCCCTTGAAACCCGGCACCGAAAAGTCGGTGTTCGAGGCGATCGAGCGGACTTTGCACATCATTCGCGAGGCCCGGGCCAGACTTGGCATTGATGTGTCCTCTTCGGTCAACTTGTTCATCGCCAACGGCAGCCAGCTCGCCGCGGTGCGCTACTGCTTCGACTTCGGCCGCTACCGCACCGAGGACCCGTCGAAGCTGCACGAGGCGAATCTTACTTTCTTGTCGCTTTGGTACACCCTCGGGCGCGACTACGCGCTGCACGACGGCGAGTGGAAGATGTCGGGCGGCGCCGAGAACGCGGACTCCATCATCGTTGCCTCCGAGCCGCTGACCAAAGACACCTCCGCGTGGGTCGAACTCCCCGAGTACGGCGCACTCTTCGCCGAGATCCGCCACAGTCGCCCTCGCGTTGCAGTGCGGTTGATTGATTGAGCGGGAGATGCCGCCTTTTCATCGGCTCAAGCAAAGAGCCGCGACACGATTTTCTGGACTGTCGCAGAGCGGTTGACGTCACTCGTAGCTAGGTGCAATGTACGAACGCTCACCGATAAACGTCGAAATTAGCGCAGGCGGGGACGCCGGTCCCGAGCGCGTAACAAAGCGGCAGTAAGCGAGAGACTCGATCGCAGTCAGCATAGAAATCAAGGAGCAACAGCGATGAGAAAGCTTCTCTACAAATCGGCTACCGCCATTGGTCTCGCACTGCTTTCCCCCACGGTGCTTGCTACGCTGGAAGAGGTACAGACGACCATTCAAAAAGTGACGATGTACGCCTTCATTCTGTTCGTAATCGTCCTTGCCGGCGCCGTGTACTTCATGAGAATGCGAGACAAGCGCCGGGCTCCATTGACCAGAATATTCGACAAGCACGAAGCGATACACTCCGTTGCACCCGATGCCTCGGTCATCGAGTGCGTGCGCACGATGACCCACGAGAAGCTCGGTGCCCTGATCGTCATGGATGGCGAAAGGTTGATAGGCATCTTCACGGAGCGGGATGCGCTGAACAAAGTGCTGGCCGCCGGCCTTGATCCCGCCAGCACGAAAGTCTCCGAGGTGATGACGAAGGATCCATGCTGCATCCCGCCGACGACGACCGTCGGCGAGGCGATGGCGTTAGTCACCAAGCGGCGGTTCCGGCACCTGCCGATTGTGGAAAACGGCAAGGTGCTCGCGGTGATATCGAGCGGCGATCTGACCCACTGGATGGTGAAGGACGAGACAGGAGGAGTTCAGGAACTTGTCGACCTTACCGCGCGGTCCTGACCGCCACCGCCATGACCGCCGTGAGCGAGACTCTGAACGTGCCTCTTGCTCATGGCTCGCCTCATCACCAGGCTGGGCAACTGCCCCCGCTCGAAAATCTGCCTGGCACGGCAGAAATCGACAGTCCGCTCAGCAGCCCATCAGAGCGTCCTTTCCGACATCGACTTGGCGATGTATTCCGCCTGACGAATCGCCAGCGTGACGATGGTCAGCGTCGGATTCTCGGCTCCGCCGGTGGTGAACTGGCTGCCGTCGGATACGAACAGGTTCTTGACGTCGTGCGTCTGCCCCCATTTGTTGACGACGCCGTCCTTCGCCTTGGCGCTCATGCGGTTGGTGCCGAGGTTGTGGGTGGACGGGTAGGGTGGCGTGAAGACCGTGCGCTTCGCGCCGACCGCGTCGTAGATCGCCTTGCCCTGCTTAAAGGCGTGATTGCGCATCGCGACGTCGTTGCCGTGATCGCTGAAGGCGACGTTGGGAATCGGCAGGCCGAACGCGTCCTTCTCGGTGGCGTGCAGCGTGACGCGATTGTTTTCCTGCGGCATGTCTTCGCCGACCAGCCACATGCCGGCCATGCTGTCGTAGGCATCCATCGCTGACGAGAACTCGCGACCCCAGCTACCCGGGTCGAGAAAGGCCGCGGTGAACGGTACGCCGAGCGAAAGCGTTTCCATTTCGTAGCCGCCGACGAAGCCGCGCTTGGTATCGAAGCGCGCCTCGTCCATCACGATGCCCGCCATCGTCGTGCCGCGGAACATGTGCACAGGCTTCTCGAAAATGCCGTAGACCGAGCCCGTCATGTGGCGCATGTAATTGTTGCCGACCTGGCCGGAGGAATTCGCGAGGCCGTTCGGGAACATCGTCGACGACGAGTTGAGCAACAGGCGCGGCGATTCGATCGAGTTGC
Organism: Gammaproteobacteria bacterium; assembly: GCA_041496745.1. GTDB lineage: Bacteria > Pseudomonadota > Gammaproteobacteria > Burkholderiales > SG8-39 > JAABQT01. The sequence continues at coordinate 5,824 of JBGQFF010000049.1, read as the reverse complement.
CCGCCACGCACACCACTCGCGCTTTTTGCAGCGAGCGGTTGCCTTTGGAGTCGGCGTACATCACGCCGGTTACGCGGCCGGATTTGTCGTGCTCGATCTTCAACGCCTGCGCGTCAGGACGCACTTCCAGGCGGCCGGTTTTCTCGCCCTTGGGAATCTCGGTGTAGAGCGTGGACCACTTCGCGCCGGACTTGCAGCCCTGGAAACAAAAGCCGATCTGCTGACACGAGGCACGTCCGTCGCGCGGTTGCGAATTGATCGCCATGTTGCCGCTGTGAAAACTCTTGTAGCCGACTTTCTTCGCACCGGCGGCCAGCACCTTGTAGTTGTTGTTGCCGGGCAGGCGCGGAATGCCGTGGGTGCCGGTCACGCCCATCTTGTCTTCTGCGCGGGCGTAGTAGGGCTCGAGCTCTTGCAGCGTGATCGGCCAGTCGAGCAGGTTGGCTCCCTTCACCGCGCCGTAGGTCGTGCGCGCCTTGAACTCGTGGGCCTGCAGGCGCAGCGACGCGCCGGCCCAGTGCACGGTCGACCCGCCGACCGCCTTGACGATCCAGGCCGGCAGGTTGGGAAAGTCTCTTGACACACGCCAAGTGCCCGAGGTCGTGCGCTTGTCCAGCCATGAAATCTTGCTGAACATCGGCCACTCGTCGTTCGCGAAGTCACTGATCTCGTGACGCTTGCCGGCTTCAAGAATGACGACGTCGATGCCCTTCTGCGCAAGCTCGTTGCCGAGCGTGCCGCCGCCGGCGCCCGAGCCGATGATGACGACCACTTCCTTGTTCAGATCGAATTTCGCTGCCATGTTGGTCTCCTGATGTTCTTGTCGTATGCGCTGGGGTTCAATCGAATTCAGACGGAGTCCATCCAGGTCTGATCGTTGAAGCCGCGCTTGATATAGCCGCCGAACTCGGCAGACGGTCCCTGATAGCCGAGCTTGGCCCACACCGCCGGCTGGTTGTAGAGACTCACCACCAAATCTCCGCGCACCTTCAGGAAGAACGGCGACTTGTCCATCGCCTTGAGTATCGCCACGCGATCCTTCTCGTCGACCACTTCGACATAGCGCTTGCGGTATTTCTGCTTGGCCGCGGCGTCGACCGCGGCTACGCCTTCGGTGAGCAGGGTCTTCAGCGCCGCATCCTGCTTGGCCGCATCGCCGTACGGCGCGACGGCCTTGCGATACAGATCGTTTTCGACGCGGTCATGCGGATAGATGTCGCGCGCGATCTTCGTCAATGTCGCGAACGTGTCGTCGCCCAACACCTGCTGCGCGTGGGCGACGCTCGAACCCAGCAGTGCCGGCAAGCCTCCGGCGCTGGCGGCGAGCGCGCCAGCCGAAGCGATGCGAATGAACCTGCGGCGCTTCGGCTTTTGCAATGTATCCATGATGATCTCCTCGTTTTGTTGCGGTCTTCGGGGCGAAATGTTGGGTCGGGTCAGACGTAGTGGCCGCCGCGTTGCAGCACTTCGATCTTGTAGCCATCCGGATCCTGAACGAAGAAAAAGCGCGCAAGCAGCGTGTCGTGTTTCCTGAATTCCTTGATCGGCGTCGTTGGCGTGTAGCCGAGTTTGGTCAACTCGCCGTGCATGGCGTCGAGATCGTCGGTGCAGAAGGCGCAATGACCGTAGCCGTCACCGTGCGTGTAGGGTGTGGTGCGATCGTGGTTGTGCGTGAGCTCGATCTCGAATTCGTTCTCTGGGTTCTTCAGATAAATCAGCGTGAAGTCGGGATAGTCGAATTGGTGCGTCACGGCAAAACCGAAGGCGCGCGAATAGAACTGCATCGATCGCTCGGGATCGAGCACACGGATCATGCTGTGGATGATTTTAGGCATGTGGATGGTGAGGTAGACCTTCCACGGATAGGCATTTCAATCACATGAACGTGAATACTAGGGGGGTTCGTTCGTGCGCGTCAACCTCAGTTCTTGGCGGCAACTGGCTAATAGTTACCCTAGTCCCTATCCGTCCGCCCGCCATATCTGTCCATGCAGCGCAGCCTCGAGTTCCTGCGCCTTGGCGCCAGCTCTCGCGAGGCGATCGTGGCTGATGAGCCGCGTGAGCAGGGTGTTGGTACGCGACAGGGACTTCAGCAGGCTGCGCTGGATGGCGTGCTGCAGGCTCACCGACGCGGCCGAGGAACCGTTGTAGATCTCGAGCAGCACCTCGCGCGGAAACTCCAGTAGCGCAGCCGATTCCCGCACCCGCGCGCTGCCGCCGTGCGGCGCGCCATCCAGCGTCGCCATGTAGCCCACCAGTTCCCCCGGCCCTGCGATCGCCACGCGCCGCTCGCGGCCCTTGGCCTGGGTGAACACCTCGGCCGCACCGCGCAGCAGCAGGAAACAGGTCGGCGCGGGCTGTCCCTGCGCGAACAGCCACGCGCCGCGCGCAAGTTCCAGCACCTTTGCCGATGCAATCAACTCTTCCGTCTCGTCGGCATCGAAGCCTTCGAAGAACGGCAGGATCGGCACAAAGGCTTTCAAGTCGAACGAAGCCCGATTCGACCGCTTCACCTTCGCCAGCGGATCGCCGGCAGGCGGCTGTTCGCGCACCGGCCGATCCTCCTGCGCCGGATGCTCGCGCACCTTCGCGTTCAGCGCCCGCAGCCGCTCCGCCAACGAATGCGTAATCGCGCGCTGCACCTCGAGCGAGCGCGCATCGCGACTCGCCACCATGGCGCGGAAATCGTCGCGCCCGACGAACCAGCCGTCCACGTTCGTCTTCGCCACCACGGTCGCGGAACACACGCCGCGCTCGATCAGGGCCATCTCGCCGAACATCGCGCCGGAGAAGAACGAAGCCACGCTCAGCATGCCGCCGCCCGGCAGGCTGACCTGCGCCTCGGCCTCGCCGGAGCGGATCAAGAACGCGCCGCGCGCGGTCTCCCCCTGCCGCACCAGACGCGCCCCTTTCATGAACGATACTTCACGCGCCACCGCAAGCAGCGGCGCGAACGCGGATTGCTGCAGCGCGTCGGCGGACATGCTGCGCACGAGTGTACACTCGCCACGCCATGCATCCGGCCGCCGGCGCGATCGACGCGAACAAGTTGCTCACCGTGGTGCAGTCCGTGGCGCGCGAAGCGCGCCCGAGCGTCGAGCCTCACGTCGCGCTCGACAGCTCGCTGGAGAAGGAACTGGGGCTGGACAGCCTGGCGCGCGTCGAACTGGTGCTGCGTCTGGAGCGCGAGTTCGGCACCAGCCTTCCCGAACAGGCGCTCGGCACCAGCGAAACCCCGCGCGACCTGCTGCGCTTCCTGCTCTCCAGCGCCGGCCACGCGCCGCGCGCCGCGGACACCACCGTTGCGAGCCTCTCGCAGTCCACCGACGTACGCCCGCCGGTGCAGGCACAGACGCTTATGGAAGCGCTCGAGTACCACGTCGAGCGCCAGCCCGACCGGCAGACGGTGCACCTGTATGAGGAAGGAGAGGAATCCTCGATCACCTACCGCCAGCTCTACGACGGCGCGCTCGGCTACGCCGCGCGCCTCGTGCAGGCGGGCCTGCAACCCGGGCAGATGGTGGCGATCATGCTGCCGACCTGCAAGGAGTACCTGTTTTCGTTTTACGGAGTCATGCTCGCGGGCGGCGTGCCGGTGCCGCTCTACCCGCCGGCGCGCCTGACCACCATCGAAGACCACATGACGCGCCACGTCGGCATCCTGAAGAGCGCCGGCGCGACGATCATGATCACCATCCCGGAGGCGAAGGCGCTGGCCTACCTGCTGCGCGCGCAGGTGGAGAGCCTGCGCGCGGTGCTGATGCCCGCCGACCTGCAGGGCAGCGGCGCCGGCTTCGCGCCGGCGCGCGCCAAATCGGGCGACATCGGCTTCCTGCAGTACACCTCCGGCAGCACCGGCAATCCCAAGGGCGTGGTGCTGTCGCACGCGAACCTCCTGGCCAACGTGCAGGCGATGGGCAAGGCGGTGAGCGCCGGCCCCGGCGACGTATTCGTGAGCTGGCTGCCGCTGTACCACGACATGGGGCTGATCGGCGGCTGTTTCGCCACCATGTTCCTCGGTTTCCCGGTGGTGCTGATGTCGCCGCTCGCCTTCCTGTCGCGCCCCGGGAGCTGGATGCGCGCCATCCACCGCCACCGCGGCACCCTCTCGGGCGGCCCGAACTTCTGCTACGAGCTATGCCTGCGCCGCATCCCCGACGCGGAGATGGAGGGCATCGACCTGTCGTCCTGGCGCTTCGCCTTCAACGGCGCCGAGCCGGTGAGCCCGGAGACGATCACCGCGTTCACCGACAAGTTCTCCCGCTGGAGCTTCCGCAAGAACTCGATGTCGCCTTGCTACGGCCTCGCCGAGTGCACGGTCGGGGTGGCCTTCACCACGCCGGGCGAACCCTGGCGCATGGACGCGCTCGACCGCGAGAACTTTACGAAGACCGGCGAAGCGGTGCTGGCGAAGCCGGACGACCCGGCGCCGCTCAAGGTGGTCGGCTGCGGCCACGTCGTCGAGGGCCATGACCTGCGCGTGGTGGACGCGGCGGGCCTCGAGCTGCCCGACCGCCAGGAGGGACTGCTGCAGTTCCGCGGACCTTCGGCCACCTCGGGCTATTACCGCAATCCGGCGGCGACCAAGAACCTCTTCGCCGGCGAATGGGTGAATACCGGCGACCGGGCCTACCTCAAGGAGGGCATGGTCTACATCACCGGCCGCGAAAAGGACATCATCATCCGCGGCGGGCGCAACATCAGCCCCTACGAGCTGGAACAGGCGGTCGGCGACCTCGCCGGGGTGCGGCGCGGCTGCGTCGCGGTGTTCGGCAGCAGGGACGCGGCCACCGGCACCGAGCGCGTGGTGGTGCTGGCCGAGATGCGCAACCCCGACGCCTCGCGCCACGCCGACCTCAAGCGCATGATCAACGAGCTGGCGGTGAGCCTGACCGGCGCGCCTGCCGACGACATCGTGCTGGCGCCGCCGGCAACGGTGCCCAAGACCTCGAGCGGCAAGATCCGGCGCACGGCGGCGCGCGAGTTCTACGAGCGTGGGCCGTCGTCGGTGAAGCGTCAGGCGGTGTGGCTGCAGTTCCTGCGCCTGGCGCTTGCCGGGGCCGCGCCGCAATTGCGCCGCAGCTGGCGCACCGCGCTCGGCGCCCTTTACGCGCTGCGCGTCTACGTGGCCTTCGGCCTGCTGTTCCCGTTCGCGCTGCTCACCGCCGCGCTCGCCAAGCCGCCGGCCACCTGGCGCGTCGGCGGCGCGGTCTGCCGCCTGTTCCTGCACGCGGCGGGAATCCCGCTGGTGATGCGCGGGGCGGAACGGCTCCCGGCCACGCCGGTGGTGCTGGCGGTGAACCACACCAGCTATCTCGACGCGGTGGTGCTGGTGGCGCTGCTCGGGCCGCGAGTGTACTCGTTCGTCGCCAAGCGCGAGTTCGAGGACAACCCGCTGATGCGCGCGCTGCTCAAGGGCTTCGGCACCCTGTTCGTCGAGCGTTTCGACGTGCAGAAGAGCGCCGAGCATGCGGACGTGCTGGTCGAGGCGGCGCGCGGCGGCACCTCCATGGTGATCTTTCCCGAGGGCACGCTGACGCGCAACACCGGGCTGATGGCGTTCCACGCGGGGGCGTTCCAGGTGGCGGCGCAGGCGGGTGTGCCGGTGGTGCCGGTGGCGCTGCGCGGCGTGCGCTCGGTGCTGCGCGACGGCACTTGGTATGCGCGCCGCGCGCCGGTAGCAGTGACGGTATGCGCGCCCATCGCGCCGGACGGCGCAGACTGGGCCGCGACGCTGCGCCTGCGCGACCGGGCGCGCGCCGAGATCCTGCAGCATTGCGGCGAGCCGGACCTGGCGCCCGCCGGCAAGGGCGAGGAGGCTACT
>JBGQFF010000048.1:0-18153 GCA_041496745.1 Gammaproteobacteria bacterium | reverse complement strand
GACGCGGGCCGAGCATCTGGTGCACTGGTTTTCCCCGCGGGGTTTCACCGTCCACTCCTGCGAAGTGGACGCCCGGCCAGGCGGCGTGTTCCGCCTGTGCATGCGCTCGCCCAAGGGCGTGGACTATTGGGTGCGCGGCGCCTATCGGGAAGTCCTCGCACCCGAGCGGCTCGTCGTGCATTGCATGGCGGACGACGCGAAGGGCATCGCGCGCCTCGACGAAGTCATCACCGTAACCTTCGCCAGCGAGCGCGGCGGGACGCGCCTCGCGCTGCGCGCGACGGCCGCCGGCGCCGGCGCCGAGGCCGCGGCGATGCTCCGGGGCATGGAACAAGGCTGGAGCGAAACGCTCGACCGCCTCGGTGCGCACGCATCGCCGCAACAATGAAGGGAGAAACCACATGCTGATCAAGAGCCTCGTCGCACTCGCCGTCGTCATCCTCGCCCTGGCCGCCTACATCGCCACGCGGCCCGCGGAATTCCGCGTCACGCGCGCGGCGAATTTCTCCGCCCCGGCGCCCGCGGTGTTTGCCCAGGTGAACGAGTTGCGCAAATGGGAAGCCTGGTCGCCGTGGGCGAAGAAGGACCCGCAGATGAAGCAGGTCTACGAAGGCGCGCCGGCCGGCGTCGGGGCCGTCGCTTCGTGGCAGGGGAACAAGGACGTGGGCGAAGGGCGCATGACCATCGTCGAGAGCCGCCCCGCCGAGCTGATCCGCATCAAGCTCGAGTTCTTCAAGCCCTTCTCCGCCACCAACACCGCGGAGTTCGCCTTCAAGCCGGAGGGCGATCGGACCGTGCTGACCTGGACCATGAGCGGCCGGAACAACTTCCTCGCCAAGGCGCTGCACCTCGTCTTCGACATGGACAAGATGGTCGGGGGCGATTTCGAGCACGGCCTGGCGGGCATCAAGGCGATCGTGGAAACGCGACCCGCGTCATAGCGCGAACACTCTGGAAAGGAATTGCCATGCACCTACAACCCTATCTGTTCTTCGACGGCCGCTGCGAGGAGGCGCTCGAGTTCTACAAGAAAGCGCTCGGCGCAAAGATCGAAACGCTGATGCGCTTCAAGGACAGCCCCGAGCCCCCACAACCTGGCATGGTGCCGCCGGGTTCGGAGAACAAGGTGATGCACGCGAGCTTCCGCGTCGGCGATACGGTGGCGATGGCCTCCGACGGCAATTGCCGCGGCAAGCCGAGCTTCCAGGGTTTTTCGCTGTCCATTTCGGCGCGCGACGAAGCCGAGGCAAAGCGGTTGTTCGCAGCGCTGGGCGAAGGCGGGCAGGTGCAGATGCCGCTGGCGAAGACTTTCTTTTCCCCGCGCTTCGGCATGGTCGCCGACCGCTTCGGCGTGTCGTGGATGATCATCGTCGAGCCCGGCAAATAAGGAGACGCCGGATGCGCTTCATGATGCTGATGATTCCGAAGGGCTACGAGAAGGCCGTCGCGAAGTACCCGGAGATGCAGCCGAAGAAGAGGAAGAAGTGAGCAAGCGCTCGGCACATCACGCCACCTTTGTCATCGAGCGGGACTACGCCGCCGCGCCGGCGCGCGTGTTCGCCGCCTGGGCGGAGCCCAAGGCCAAGGCCCGCTGGTTCGTGGGCCCCGACGAGCGGGAGAACTCGGACCACAAGCTTGATTTCCGGGTCGGCGGCAAGGAGAGCGTCAGCGGCGGCCCTCCGGGCGGCCCGAACCACATCTACAACGCCATCTGCTGGAGTTCAAGGCGGCGGGTGCCGGCACGAAACTCATCCTCACCGAGGAGGACGCGTTCCTGGACGGCTACGACATTCCGGCCGATCGGGAGAAGGGCACGCGCGACCTGCTCGACAACCTCGCCCAGGAGCTGCAGCGATGAACAAGCAGAAAATCACCCCGTTCCTCTGGTTCGACGGCAAGGCCGAAGAGGCGATGAATTTCTACGTCTCCATCTTCAAGAATTCAAAGGTCGTGAAGGTGACCCGATACGGAGAAGCCGGGCCGGGACCGAAGGGCACGGTAATGTCCGCGATTTTCCAGCTCGAGGGACAGCAGTTCTACGCGCTGAACGGCGGCCCGCAGTTCAAGTTCACGCCGGCCATCTCGCTTTTCGTGGACTGCGGGACGCAGCAGGAAGTGGACGAGCTGTGGGAGAAGCTGTCCGCGGGCGGAGCGAAAAACAGATGCGGCTGGCTGCAGGACAAGTACGGGCTGTCGTGGCAGATCATTCCTAGGGTCCTGGGGGAAATGCTGCAGGACAAGGATGCTGAAAAGGCAAAAAGAGTCATGCAGGCGATGATGCAGATGGACAAGATCGACATTGGACACCTGCAGCAGGCCTACGAGCGGGGATGACATGGGAGTTAGCAAGTAGACTCCGTGCCGTGCTGCGCTGGCTGACCCTCACGTTCGCGCTGCTCGCCACGTCCGCCGCGGCCGCCGAGTGGGTGCTGTCCATGGCGGAGCCGCGCGTGAAGGCGGGCGGGCGCTTCGAGATCGAGCTGAGCGGTCCGGCCGGCGAGCCGCTGCCCGAGGCCATCGGTCTGCGTATCCGCGGCGACCGCGCCGGGCGTGTGATCGCGGCGCAGGCGAGCGCGCCGGCCGCAGGCGCGCGCCGCGCTTACTCCGGTCGCGTGCCGGAGACCGTGACGGGGACGCTGGTGCTGGAACTTGTCGACCGCGAATCGAGCGCGGTGGTGCTGCTGGTGGAGTCCGCGCCCGGCACGTTGCGCGAACTGGTGACGCGCGAGTCGCAGCAGGAGCTCGAGCCGCCGCTGTCCGAGAACGACCCGATGTATTTCATCGTCGGCACGCGCGGCGGCACCACTGCGCGGTTCCAGCTCTCCTTCAAGTACCGCCTGTTCGACCGCAGCCTGGGCTGGGGGCGCGACCAGCCCTGGCTGGCGAGCTTCTACCTCGGCTACACGCAGAACTCGATCTGGAACCTGTCCGGTGAGTCCAAGCCGTTCCGCGACACCAGCTACCGCCCGTCGCTGTTCTGGCTGTGGCAGCGCGCCGACGACAAGACCTGGATCGATGCGCTGCGCGCCGGCTACGAGCACGAATCCAACGGCAAGGACGACGCCAGCTCGCGCTCCGTCGACACGCTGTTCCTGCGCCCTGAATGGCACTGGACGCTCGCCGACGGCAAGCGCGTGGAGTTCACGCCGAAGCTCTACGGCTACCTCGACAAGGAGGACAACCCGGACATCCAGCGCTACCGCGGCTACGTCGACTGGCGGCTGCGCTACGGCGATCGCGAGCGCATCTGGTCCGCGATGGCGCGCCTGGGTACCGCGGGCAAGGGCAGCCTGACGCTCGACTACTCGCAGCGCACGCGCGTGCTGGGCATCGGCCCGCTGTCGGGCTACTTCCACGCGCAGCTGTTCAGCGGCTACGGCGAGGACATCCTGGACTACAACCGCCGGCGCAAGTCGCAGCTGCGCGTCGGCTTCGCCATCATTCCCTAGATTGCCGGCTGCCCGCTCGCCTGCATCCAGTGCGCGCAGGCGAGCACCCGCGCGTCGTCGCCCACGCGGCCCACCACCTGCACGCCGAGCGGCAGGCCGTTCGGCCCTGGCGTCCACGGGATGGTGACTGCCGGGACGTGCAGCAGCGTCCAGATGCGGTTGAACACGGGATTGCCTGTCGCCTGCAGACCCCTGGGCGCCTCGCCGGGGGCCGCAGGCACCACCAGTGCGTCGTAGTCGGCGAACGTGTCGGCCAGCAGGCGGCGGCAATCGCGCGCCAGCGCCTTGGCGGCATCGTAACGCTCCGCCGTGATCTTCCAGCCCGCAGCGAGCTGGCCGCGCAGCGGCTCGCGGATGCGCTCGCCGTGCCGGTGGAACTCGTCGGCCAGGTTGCGCGCCATCTCGTACTCCCAGATGGTGCCCTGCGCGGCTTCCAGCCCGGCGAACGGCGCGGGCAGCTCGAGCCTGCCGACGTAGGCGCCGGAGCGCACCAGCCGTCCCGGCAACTGCTCGAACAGCGCCATGGTTTCCGGCTGCGCCGCCGGCCACTGCGGCGTGCGGCACACGGCGAGGCGCGGCGCAGGCACGGTGTGGCCGATGGGCAGGCCCGCGCGGCCGGTGAGCGCCGCGATGAGCAGCGCGGCGTCTTCCACCGTACGCGCAAACAGGCCCACCGTGTCCAGAGAGTCGGCAAGCAGCTTCACGCCGTTGCGCGGCAGCGTGCCAAAGCTCGGCTTGTAGCCGACCGCGCCGCAGAACGCCGCTGGGCGGATGACGGAGCCCGAGGTCTGCGTGCCGTAGGCGAGCGGCAGCATGCGGTCGGCCACCGCGGCGGCGGATCCGGAGGAGGAGCCGCCGGGGGTATGCGCGGGGTTGTGCGGGTTGGCGGTCGGTCCGGGCGGGAAGGTGGCGAACTCGGTGCTCACAGTCTTGCCGAGCACCAGGGCGCCGAGCGCGCGCGCCATCGCCACGCAGCCGGCGTCCGCCGCCGGCCGGTGGCCGCGGTAGATGGGCGAGCCGTACTCGGTGGGTGCATCGAAGGTGTCGATCACGTCCTTCACGCCGAGCGGCAGGCCGTGCAGCAGCCCGCGCACGGTGCCGCGGTCCAGCTCGCGCGCCTGCGCCAGCACGCGTTCCGGGTCGAGGTGCGCGAAGGCGTGCACCGCCGGCTCGCGCAGCGCGATGCGTTCCAGGCAGGAGCGCGCCAGGGCCTCGGCGGTGAGCTCGCGGCGCGTCAGGCGTTCCGCAGCTCTCGCCGCGCTCAGTTCGTGGAGGGGCGCCAGGTGAAGGGTACGGGCCCGGGAGAGCGCAGCACGCGGATCATGCGCAGCGCCGCCTCGCGGCCGCGGTAGTAGCCCGGCACGACGATGGTCTCGTCGAAGCCCATCGCGCGGTAGAAGCCTTGCGCCGCCTCGTTGCCGGCGCGCAGTTCGAGGTGCACGCTGGCGATGCCGGCGGTGTGCGCCGATTCCACCAGCCAGTCCAGCAGCCGCCTGCCGATGCCCAAGCGGCGATGCGCGGGGCGCACCGCGAGCAGCACCAGGTGGGCGCGCTCATCGCCGAACTCCATGACGGCGAAGCCGGCGACGCGCCCGCGGTCGCAGGCCACCGGGGTCAGCGTCTCGCGGTCGCGAATCGCCTTGAGCACGCGCGCCGCGTCGTACTTCCAGCCCAGGCCGGATTCGACGAGGTCGCGCGACATCAGCGCGATCGCCTGGGCGTCGCGCGCGTCGGCCAGCCTGACAGTGATCGCTTGGGCGGTCATGGATGCACTGCGTCGCAGTCTAATCCCAACCGCCGTGCCGTGGGGAGGGGGTGCGCCAAGTGGCGAGCGTCAGCCGCCGCCGGCGTAGCGCTCGCGGATTCTCGCCGCGCGCTCCAGGCCGTCGGCGGCCTCCAGCACCTTAAGCCGCAGGTCCTCGTCGAGCGTGCCCTCCAGCAGGCGGTGCACCTGGGCGAGCGCCTGCGCGTCCGCCTGGCCGCCGAGGAAGGCGTCCAGCCAGCGCTCGACGAAAAAGATCTTGCGCGTGCGCTTGAGCTGCGGCAGCTGCGCCAGCGCCCGTGTGAGCAGTGCCCGCGTGTGCGCCGCGTGCTCCGGCGCGTTGAACGGCGCCAGCGCCTCCTCGATCCAGCTCTCGGGCAGCTGCGCGTCGCCGATGAAGCGCTCGAACATCGCGCGCTTGGCTTCAGCGCCGGGCATCGCGGCGGACGCGGCAAACGCGTGGCGGCGCGCGTCGTCGCCGCGCTCCGCTTCGGCTAGCACGGCGAGCAGCCCGGGCCCGGCGGCGTGGCCGCGCGACACGAGGCGCGCGGCGAGGCGGAAGCGGTCGCGCACGCCGAGCGCCACCCCCGGCAGCTGCAGCTCCCCCTCCAGCATTTTGCGCAGGTCGACCAGGGCCGCCGGCGTCCAGGCGAGCGCAGCGAATGCGCGAAACAGCAGGATGCGGCGGCTGCGCGGTCCCTCGGTGAGCATCGCTTCGGACAGCGTGCGCTCGAGCCGCGGCGCGATCGCTTCGCGCTGCGCGTCGTCGAGATAGCGGCGGAACGCCGCCTCCACGCGCGCGAGCAGCCCCGCGAGGATCACGTCGTCTTCCTCTTCCGCGAGCAGCGCGAGCGCCCAGTCGATGAACGCGGCCGGCGCCAGCTCGGCGTCGCGCACGCTCTCCCACAGCGCCTCGGCCAGTTGCGCGCGCAGCAGGCCGTCGGGCAGCGCGCGCGGCTCCTCGAGCAGCGCCTTGCGGCTGGCGGCATCGAGCAGGAAGCGGCCATAGCCGAAGTCGCCGGCGTTGGCGTACAGCCAGCGCGCCGCGGGATGCGCCGCCGGACCGAGCACGCGCACGCTGCGCCGCTCGAGCCGGGTTTCGGAAGTGCGGATCTGGCCGTCGTCGCCCGCCGCCGCGACCACCAGTTTCTGCGGCCACAGGCCGCGCTCGCCCAATGCGTCCTCCTGCGACAGCTGCAGCATGCCCTGCTGCCAGCGCAGCGTGACGTTGGGCAGGCCGCGGCGCTTCACCCAGGCCTCGGCCCACGCCCCGAGGTCGCGGCGCGAGGCGCGCTCGAAGGCGCGCACCAGGTCGCTCCAGTCGGCGGCGCCGTAGGCGTGGCGCTTGAGGAAATCGCGCAGCGCGCGGCGAAACGCGGCCTCGCCGAGATAGAACTCGGCCTGGCGCAGGATCGCCGGACCCTTGGAGTAGACGATCGCGCCGTAGGCCGACTTCGCCGCGGAGAGGTTGGCGAGCGGCTGGCGCAGCGGCGTGGTACCGCGCGTGGCGTCGGTGCGATAGGCGTTGGTCTTCAGCGCGTGGAACGCGCTCCAGGGCTCGAGCTGCGGCACGATCGCGGCCGCGGCCTTCGCCGCCATGAAGTTGGCGAAGCCTTCCTTCAGCCAGAGGTCGTCGAACCAGCGCATGGTGACCAGGTTGCCGAACCACTGGTGCGAGGTCTCGTGGAAGATGAGCTGCGCGCGGCGCAGCAGGTCGGGATTGCTCGGCACGAAGGCAAACAGCACCGCCTGCTCGTTGAGGAAGGCGGCGCCGGCATGCTCCATGCCGCCGTAGGCGAGCTCCGGGATCAGCACCAGGTCGTACTTGGCGAAGGGAAAGCGCCGCGCGAATTCCTTCTCGAAGAACCGCAGTGCGGCGCGGTTCAGGCGCAGCACTTCCGGCGCATGCTCCCGGGCGCGCTCGAGCTGCGAGCGGCGCACGACCAGCCGCACGGGCTCGCCCGGCAGGGCGATCTCCTCCAACGGCCCGGCGGCAAAGGCGAAGAGATAGGTGGAGATGGGCTCGGTTTCGGCAAAGCGCGCGCGGCCCGGCGCCTCGTCCAGCGCGGGCGCGTTGGATACCGCCCGCCAGCCCGGAGGCATGTCGAGCCGCAGCGTGAATCGCGCCTTGAGGTCGGGCTGGTCGAAGCAGGGGAACACGCTGCTCGCGTCGGCCGGCGCGAACAGCGAGTAGACGTAGTTCGCGCCATCCTCGCGGTCGCGGTACAGCGTCAGGGCGCGGCCCGCGACCGCGCTCGCCGTGGTGAACTCGAGCTGCACCCGGTTCTCGCCTGTCTTCAGCGCGGCGCGCGCAATGACGAGGTGCTCCTTCTCGTGGCGCGCCTTGGCCGGCTTGCCGTTCACGCGCAGGGCGCGCACCGGCGCGCCGCGCCAGTCGAGGATCAGGTCGGCGCGGCGCGGCAATGCGAACCGCAGCTCCAGCTTGCCGGCGACGGCGTCCTTGCGTTCATCGAGCCGCAGCTCGAGCGCGTAGCGCAGGTCGCGGTAATGCCGGGCGCGCCAGACGGCGAGCTGCTGCGATACGCCGGTCTCGAGGCGGGGAGCGGGCTGGGCAGTCGCGAGCGGCACGCAGGCGGCGAGCAGGACAAGAAACGCGACGCGGGCGCGCATGCGGCCGGGGTTATTGGCCGTTACCGGTCGAAGCGTGCGTACAGGATCGGCGCCAGCACCAGGAGGACGATGAGCAGCGCCGCGGTTTTCGGCGCGAGCTGGGTCAGGATCACGATCGGCGCGAACACGAAAATCGCCGCCAGCACCCAGGGCACGGGCGGCATCCTGCCCAGGTCCGCGCCCAGCTTGTGCTCCGTCCAGGCCGCGAACCTGCCCGGCGCCGGTCCGCTGTGGTGGCCCAGGGACAGCGCCAGTGCGCGCTCCTCGAGCCAGGCGAAGAACACGTAGAACTGGACGAACAGGCTGCCGACCAGCACGACGGGCGCGAGCAGCAGCCCGAGCAGCGCCGGCAGCGGCCGCGCCCCGACGAACAGCATGATGGCCGCCATGGCGCAGGCGAAGCCGGTGAGCAGGATGAGCGCCAGCGCCGGGATCACCAGCCGCAGCCGCCTGCGCACGTAGCGGCGGAAGGACTCTCCTTCACGGTACCTGTGCGCAAGGGCCAGGGCCTCGTTGAGCGTGCCGAGCAGCCGCTGCCCGATGGCGCTTCGGGCGGAGCCTTCCTGGTGCGGGATCGCCATGGCGCGAACTCCTGTTTGCCGGGGAAGCCCAGCATACAGAAACGGCGGCGGGAAATGCCGGGTACTAATGCGCAGTTGCAGGCCGGCTCGCTTAGACTCCCCCATGAAGCCCAACATCTAGCGAGGGAGGCAGACTTGGAATCGATCGACCGAACCACCATCCAGCGCTCGGCCACCGACCTGATCGGCGAGGTGAAGCTGCAGTCGCCGCAGGCCGCGGCGGAAACAATGGCGCATTACGGCGGCGCCGAGGTCGCGGCGGTGCTGACCCGGCTGAGCCCGGGCTTCGCGCAGGAGATCCTCGCCGGGCTGCCGGCAGAGACGCGCGAGCGCGCGCTCGCCGCCGCGCCAGCCGAGTTCTCGCGCCAATGGCAGCGCAACGCGCTGTACGCCGAGGGCACCATCGGCCGCATGATGGAGCCGGTGTACGCGGAGTTCCCGCCGCAGGCGACGGTGGGCCAGGCGATCGAGGCGCTGGGCGAGCTGGTGAAGTCCGCCTTCATCACCTACATCTACGTGGTCGACGACGACGAACGCCTGCTCGGCATCGTCACCATGCGCGACCTCCTGTTCAACGAGCACGGCAAGGCGCTGCGCGACGTGATGCTCACGGAAGTGTTCGCGCTGCATGCGCCGACTGTGCTCGAGGACGCGATGAAGCAGGTGCTCGACCGCCACTACCCGGTGTATCCGGTGGTGGATGCGGAGAATCGGCTGCGCGGCCTGGTGCGCGGACAGAGCATGTTCGAGGCGCGCGCCTTCGACATCGCGGCGCAGCCCGGCAGCATGGTGGGCGTCGAGAAGGAGGAGCGCCTCGGCACGCCGTGGCAGCGCAGCCTGTTCATGCGCCACCCGTGGCTGCAGCTCAACCTGCTCACCGCTTTCCTCGCCGCGGCGGTGGTCGGTATTTTCCAGGACACGGTGGACAGGCTGGTGATTCTGGCCCTGTTCCTGCCGGTGCTCGCCGGGCAGTCCGGCAACACCGGCTGCCAGGCGCTCGCCGTGACGCTGCGCGGCATGACTATCGGCGAGATGAAGCCCGGCAAGGAAAGGGCGCTGGTCTACAAGGAAGCGGGCCTGGGCCTGCTGAACGGCGCGGGCGTGGGCGTCTGCGCGGCGGTCGGCATGTACATCACTGCCAGCAGCCAGCATTCTCCCCATGCGCTGATGCTGTCGTTCGTCGTGTTCCTGGCGATGATCGGTTCCTGCATCGCGAGCGGGCTCTCGGGCGCCATGGTGCCCCTCACGCTCAAGCGCCTGGGCTTCGACCCGGCCACCGCCTCGAGCATCTTCCTCACCACCGCCACCGACGTGGTGAGCATGGGCATGCTGCTCGGCTTGGCGACGATCCTGGTGAAGTAATAGTAGGGACAGCGCCTGTTTTTTTGACTACCATGTGCCGAGCAGGGCTTTGAAGGAGGACCGGCCATGCAAGTCAAGGAAATCCTGCGTGTCAAGGGCAACCGCCTGCTCAGCATCGAACCCTCGGGCCACGCGGTGGACGCGGTCAAGACCATGTCGGAGCAGAACCTCGGCTCGCTGGTGGTCCTCGACCAGGGCCGCATGGTGGGCATGCTCACATTCCGCGAGATTCTGCAGTCGCTCGCCCAGCGCAGCGGCGCCATCGGCGACGTGCGCGTGGGCGACATCATGGTGCGCGATCCGGTGACCGCCGCCCCGGACATGGAAGTGAACGACTTGCGCCGCACCATGCTCGACTCGGGCGCGCGCTACCTGCCGGTGATACTGGACGGCAAGCTGATCGGCGTGATCTCGTTCCGCGATGTCGCCAAGGCGGTGCTCGAAGAGCAGGATTTCGAGAACAAGATGCTCAAGGGATACATCAAGAATTGGCCCGCGTAGGAAGTTCCTCCTAAGCGGCGCGGCGCTCGCGCAGCGCGGTTTTGAGACGCGGCGCTTCTTCGAGGGCGGCGTGTAGAATCTTCGGCATGTCCGGCAACACCTTCGGCACGCTGTATTGCGTCACCTCCTTCGGCGAGTCGCACGGGCCCGCCTACGGCGGCGTGGTGGACGGCTGCCCGCCGGGACTCGATCTGTCGCCGGCGGACCTGCAGCAGGAGCTCGACCGGCGCAAGCCCGGCAGTTCGCGCCACGTTACGCAGCGGCGCGAGACCGACGCGGTGGAGATTCTCTCCGGGGTCTATGAGGGCAAGACCACCGGCACGCCCATCGGCTTTCTCATCAGGAACGAGGACCAGCGCTCCAAGGACTACTTGGCGATCGCACAGAAATTCCGCCCCGGGCACGCCGACTACACGTATTGGCAGAAATACGGCATCCGCGACGCGCGCGGCGGCGGGCGGGCGTCGGCACGCGAGACGGTGGTGCGCGTGGCCGCCGGCGCCATCGCGAAGAAGTGGCTCGGCGCGCGCTACGGCGTGCAGGTGCGGGGGTATCTGGCGCAGCTGGGGCCGCGCAGGATTGCGTTCCAGGACTGGGAGGCGGTGAACGCCAATCCGTTCTTCGCGCCGAACGCGGGCATCGTCGCGGAACTGGAAAAGTTCATGGACCAGCTGCGCAGTAGCGGCGACTCCTGCGGCGCGCGCGTCAACGTGGTGGCGCAGGGTGTGCCGGTGGGCTGGGGCGAGCCGGTGTACGGGCGCCTGGACGCCGACATCGCCGCGGCGATGATGTCGATCAACGCAGTGAAGGGCGTGGAGATCGGCGCCGGTTTCGCCGCCATCGAGCAAAAGGGCAGCGAGCACGGAGACGAGATGACGCCGCAGGGTTTCCTCGCCAACAACAACGGCGGCATCCTCGGCGGCATCTCGAGCGGGCAGGACGTCACCGTGTCGATCGCCCTCAAGCCGACGTCGAGCATCCGCCTGCCGAGGCGCACGATCGACACCGACGGCAAGGCGACCACCGTCGAGACCACCGGGCGCCACGATCCCTGCGTCGGCATCCGCGCCACGCCGATCGCGGAAGCGATGCTCGCCTGCGTGCTGATGGACCACGCGCTGCGCCATCGCGCGCAGTGCGGCGACGTGACGCCGCCGACCAGGCCGGTATAGAAAACCCCTGCGGAATCAATTAAAGTATCAATCCACCCCACGCAAGTGAGGCAATAACATGAGCAACAAGGGGCAGCTGCTACAAGACCCGTTCCTGAACACCCTGCGCAAGGAACACGTTCCAGTGTCGATCTACCTGGTGAACGGCATCAAGCTGCAGGGGCAGATCGAATCCTTCGACCAGTACGTGGTGCTGCTGCGCAATTCGGTCACGCAGATGGTCTACAAGCACGCCATCTCCACGGTCGTGCCTTCACGCGCCGTCAGCCTCGGCGTCGAACCAGAAAAGGACGCTTGATCCCCGCGCGCGCGCCGGACAACCGGGCGGCGGTGCTCGTCTGCCTGGATTTTGGCGATGCAGGCTACGAGGAAGGCGCCGAAGAACTGGTGCGCCTGGCCGAGAGCGCGGGCGTGCGGAGACACGCGCAGGTGCGCGGGCGGCGCGAGCGGCCCGATGCCAAGCTCTACGGCGGCAGCGGCAAGGTGCAGGAGATCGGCCAGGCGGTGGCCGCGCTCAACGCCGGCACGGTGATCTTCAACCACCAGCTCTCGCCCGCGCAAGAGCGCAACCTGGAGCGCGAGCTGCAATGCCGGGTGATGGACCGCGCCGGGCTGATCCTGGAGATCTTCGCGCAGCGCGCGCAGACCAGCGAGGGCAAGCTGCAGGTGGAGCTGGCGCAGCTGGAGCACCTGTCGACGCGCCTGGTGCGCGGCTGGACCCACCTCGAGCGCCAGCGCGGCGGCCTGGGCAAGACCGGCGGCCCCGGCGAGAAGCAGATCGAACTGGACCGCCGCTACATCGCCAAGCGCGTGCGCGTGCTGCACGACAAGCTCGATCAGCTGCGCCACCGCCGAGAGGTGCAGCGCCGCTCGCGCGCGCGGCGCGACGTGCTCTCGGTGTCGCTGGTCGGCTATACCAACGCCGGCAAGTCCACGCTGTTCAATGCGCTGGCGCATGCCAAGGCGCGCGAGGCCGACCAGCTGTTCGCCACGCTCGACACCACCACGCGCCGCATCTGGCTGCCGGAGACGGGCGCGGTGGTGGTCTCCGACACGGTCGGCTTCATCCGCGACTTGCCGCACGGACTGGTGGCGGCGTTCCGTGCCACGCTGGAGGAGACCGTGCGCGCCGACCTGCTGCTGCACGTGGTGGACAGCGCGTCGTCCGTGCGCGAGCAGCAGGCGGCGGAAGTGGACAAGGTGCTGGCCGAGATCGGCGCCGGCGACATCCCGCAGATCCTGGTCTGGAACAAGGCCGACCTTTCAGGCCTGCAGCCGGGCGTCGAGCGCGACGAGTATGGTAGGATTCGGCGCGTATTCGTGAGCGCGCGCACCGGCGCCGGCCTCGCCGAACTGCGGGGCGCGATCGCCGAGGCCGCGAAGACGCGGCCAGCCCGCACTCCTTCTCCTGAACTGATTTCTTTGTAGTCGAGCATCCATGTCACTGAACGACCCGAACTGGGGGCGCCAGGGCGGAAACCGCGGCCCCGGCGGCAACCAGGGCCCGCCTGACCTCGACGAGCTGTGGCGCAACTTCAACCGCCGCCTGAATGAGTTGTTCGGGCGCCGCGGCGGCGGCGGCGAGCCGCCGCGCACGCCGCCTTCCGGCCGCATGCTGGGCGGCGGCGCGGGGGTGCTGGTGGCGCTGGTGCTCGGCGTGTGGCTGGCGAGCGGCTTCTACATCGTGGACGCCGCGTCGCGCGGCGTGGTGCTGACCTTCGGCAAGTTCTCCGACCAGACCGATCCCGGCCTGCGCTGGCGCATGCCGTACCCGATCCAGTCGCACGAGATCGTCAACCTATCGCAGGTGCGCACACTCGAGGTCGGCTACCGCAACAGCGTCAAGTCCAAGGTGCCGAAAGAGTCGCTGATGCTGACCGACGATGAGAACATCGTCGACCTGCAGTTCGCGGTGCAGTACGTAGTCACGGACGCCAGCGCCTGGCTGTTCAACAACCGCCGTCCCGAGGAGGTGGCAATGCAGGCCGCCGAGACGGCGATGCGTGAGATCATCGGCAAGAGCAAGATGGACGCCATCCTGTACGAGGCGCAGGACAACATCGCCAACCAGGCGCAGCTGCTGATGCAGCATATCCTCGACCGCTACCGCACCGGCATCAGCCTGAGCAGGGTGACCATCCAGAACGCGCAGCCGCCGGAGCAAGTGCAGGCGGCGTTCGACGACGCGGTGAAGGCCGGGCAGGACCTGGAGCGGCAGAAGAACGAGGGCCAGGCGTACGCGAGGGACGTGATCCCGAAGGCGAGCGGCACCGCCTCGCGCCTGACCCAGGAAGCCGAAGGTTACAAGCAGCGCGTGATGGCCAACGCCGAGGGCGAGGCATCGCGCTTCCGCCAGGTGCTGGAGGAGTACGCGAAGGCACCGGCGGTGACGCGCGAGCGCATCTACATCGAGACCTTGCAGCAGGTGCTCTCCTCGACCTCCAAGATCATCGTCGACACCAAGGGCAGCGGGAACCTGTTGTACCTGCCGCTCGACAAGCTGATGCAGCAGGGCGGCGCGGACGCCATGTCGGAGGCGCAGCAGTCGCAGCGCGCGGCGCCCGAGCCTGTGCAGCCGGCCGACGCCGGCCCGCGCTCGCGCGACACGCTGCGCGGCCGCGAGCGGGGGGAGCGCTGACATGAGAGCGCTCGGACCGATCGCCGCAGTCCTCATCGCGCTCGCGCTGGTGGCCTCGAGCGCGATGTTCACGGTCGACCAGCGGCAGAACGCCATCGTGTTCCAGCTGGGCGAGGTGAAGGAGGTCGTCGTCAAGCCGGGCCTCAAATTCAAGTGGCCGCTGATCCAGAACGTGCGCCTGTTCGACATGCGTATCCTCGCCTACGACGACGTCGAGCCGCTGCGCTTCCTCACGCAGGGCAACAAGCCGGTGCTGGTGGATTCCTTCATCCGCTGGCGCATCGTCGACGTCAGGCTGTATTTCGTTTCGGTGCAGGGAAACGAGGTGGAGGCGACACGCCGGCTGCGCCAGACCATCTCCGGCGCGCTGCGCGACGAATTCGGCGGGCGCACCGTGCACGACGTCGTGTCCGGCGAGCGCGATGCGGTGATGGACCGGGTGCGCGAGAAGGCTGACCAGGATTTGCGCCGCATCGGCGTCGAGATCGTCGACGTGCGCCTGAAGCGCGTCGACCTGCCGCAGGAAGTGAGCGAATCGGTGTACCGGCGCATGGAGGCCGAGCGCAAGAGGATCGCCAACGAACTGCGCTCCACCGGCTCGGCGGACGCCGAGCGCATTCGCGCCGACGCCGACCGGCAACGCGAGGTGATTCTGGCCAATGCCTACCGCGATGCGCAGAAGACCAAGGGCGAGGGCGACGCCCGCGCCGCCGCCACCTACGCCAAGGCGTTTTCGCAGAACGCGGAGTTCTACGCCTTCTACCGCAGCATGGAGGCCTACCGCTCGACTTTCCGCGGCAGGAACGACCTTCTGCTGCTCGAGCCGAGTTCGGACTTCTTCCGCTACCTGAAGGATTCCTCCGGCAAATCCGGCGGCAAGAAATGATGGGCCATGCTGACCACGTTCCTCATGGCCTTCGCCCTCATGCTGATCATCGAGGGGGTGCTCCCCTTCCTCGCGCCTAGCCTCTGGCGCGACACCTTCCGGCGCATCACCCAGATGTCGGACGGGCAAATCCGCTTCTTCGGCTTGACCTCGATGCTGATCGGCCTGCTGCTGCTGTTCCTGGTGCACTGATGCGCTGGCTCCTGCCCGAGTACATCGAGGACATCCTGCCCGCCGAGGCGGCGCGCATCGAGCGGCTGCGCCGCGCGATCCTCGACCTGTTCGCGGACGCGGGCTACGAACTGGTGATGCCGCCGCTGCTCGAGTACATGGATTCGCTGCTGACGGGGACGGGGCACGACCTCGACGTGCGCACCTTCAAGGTGGTGGACCAGCTCTCCGGCCGCATGATGGGCCTGCGCGCCGACATCACGCCGCAGGTGGCGCGCATCGACGCGCACCTGCTCAACCGCAAAGGGGTGACCCGTCTTTGCTACTGCGGCAGCGTGCTGCACACGCGCCCCGCGGGGCCGGCAGCGACGCGCGAGCCGATCCAGATCGGCGCCGAGGTCTTCGGCCACGCCGGCGTGGAAAGCGACCTGGAGGTACAGCGGCTCCTGTGCCACGCGCTCGCGCTGGCGCGCGTGAAGAAAGCGCGCATGGATATCGGCCACGTGGCGGTGTTCCGCTCCATCGTGCACGCCGCGAAGGCCGTCGCCGAGCTCGAGGCGGAGCTGTTCGAGGCGTTGCAGCGCAAGGACAAGCCGGCGCTGCGCCAGCTGGCGCGCGGCGTGGACGCGCGCACGCGCGAGGCGCTGCTGCTGCTGCCCGAGCTCTACGGCGGCGTGGAGGTGCTCTCGCTCGCGGAAAAGAAGCTGCCGAAGCTGCCCGGCCTCACCCGGGCATTGGCCACGCTGCGCGTGCTGGCCAAGGCCTGCCCGATCCCGGCGAGCTTCGACCTCGCCGAGCTGCGCGGCTACCACTACCACTCGGGCGTGGTGTTCGACGCCTATTGCGAGGGCGTCGCCGGCGCGGTCGGCCGCGGCGGGCGCTATGACGAGGTCGGCAAGGCCTTCGGCCGCGCGCGGCCGGCGACCGGGTTTTCCATTGACCTCAGGAGCCTGGCTTCGGCGGCCGGCAGCAAAGGCAAGCGCAAGTGAAGAAGGCCGCGCGCAACGTGGTCGTCATCGGCACGCAGTGGGGCGACGAGGGCAAGGGCAAGATCGTGGACTGGCTCACCGACCACGCGCAGGGCGTGGTGCGTTTCCAGGGCGGGCACAACGCCGGCCATACGCTGGTGATCGGCGCGAAGAAGACCGTGCTGCACCTGATCCCCTCGGGCATCCTGCGCGGCAACGTGGATTGCTACATCGGCAACGGCGTGGTGGTGTCGCCGCAGGCGCTGGTCGAGGAGATGGACGAGCTGGAGGCGGCGGGCGTGCGCGGGGTGGTGGCACGGCTGCTGATCTCGGAAGCCTGCCCGCTGATCCTGCCCTACCACGCCGCGCTCGACGGGGCGCGCGAGTTGGCGCGCGGCGCGGAGAAGATCGGTACCACCGGCCGCGGCATTGGCCCGGCCTACGAGGACAAAGTCGCGCGGCGTGCCATCCGCGTACAGGACCTGTTCAAGCCGGCGCGCTTCGCCGAGAAGCTGAAGGAGCTGCTCGATTACCACAACTTCGTGCTGGTGCAGTACCACCGCCAGCCGGCGGTGGACTTCCGGCAGACGCTGGACGAGACGCTGGCGCTCGCCCCGCGGCTGCAGCCGCTGGTGGCCGACGTGCCGCGCGCCTTGTACCACGCGAACCGCGCCGGCAAGAACCTGCTGTTCGAGGGCGCGCAAGGCTCGCTGCTCGACATCGACCACGGCACCTATCCCTACGTGACTTCGTCCAACTGCGTCGCGGGCGCGGCGGCGGCGGGTGCGGGCATCGGCCCAAACCAGCTGCATTACGTGCTCGGCATCACCAAAGCCTACACCACGCGCGTCGGCAGCGGCCCGTTTCCCACGGAGCTGTCCGACGACGTCGGCGAGCAGCTGCGACAGCGCGGCCAGGAGTTCGGCGCCACCACCGGCAGGCCGCGCCGTACCGGCTGGTTCGACGCGGCGGCGCTCAAGCGCTCGATCCAGCTGAACGGCGTGTCGGGCCTGTGCATCACCAAGCTCGACGTGCTCGATGGCGTCGAGGCGGTGAAGATCTGCGTCGGTTACCGGATCGAGGGTCAGCTCTCGGAAATCCTGCCGGTGGGCGCGGAGGAACTTGAGCGCTGCGAGCCGGTGTACGAGGCGCAGCCGGGCTGGAAGGAGAGCACGGTCGGTATCAAGTCCCACCAGGCGCTGCCCAAGGGGGCACGCGACTATCTCAAGCGCATCGAGGATCTGGCGGGAGTGCCGATCGACCTTATCTCAACCGGCCCGGAGCGCGACGAGACCATCGTGCTGCGCCATCCGTTTGCTTGAGCGTGGTGCCGAGGAAGGGATTCGAACCCCCACAGTGTTGCCACCGCTAGGACCTGAACCTAGTGCGTCTACCAATTCCGCCACCTCGGCAAGGGAGGCGAATTTTAGTGACTGAGGTCGACAGTGTCAAAGAAACGCCGCGCTGAAACGCACGCCGGCCGCAAGCGGGCGGCGCCGCCTGCACTCGGCAAATTCACCGGCCGGGTGGAAGGCCATCCCGACGGCCACGGCTTCCTGGTGCCCGACGGCGGCGAGCCGCGCGTGTTCCTCTCCGCCGCCGAGATGCGCCAGGTGCTGCACCGCGACCGCGCGGTGGTGCGCGTGACCGGCATCGATCATCGCGAGCGCCCGGCGGGCGAGATCCTCGAGGTGCTGGAGCGCGTCAACCGCCGCATCGTCGGGCGCCTGCACAGCGAGCACGGCGTGCTGTACCTGGTGCCGGAGGACCGCCGCATCGCGCTGGACATCCTCGTGCCGCCGGCCGACGCCGGGCGCGCGAAGCCGGGGCAGGTGGTGACGGTGGAGCTGGTGGCGCAGCCCTCCAAGCATGCGCAGCCCATCGGCCGCGTCGCCGAGGTGCTCGGCAATTACGCCGATCCGGGCATGGAGATCGAGATCGCGCTGCGCAAGTTCGACCTGCCGCACGAGTTCTCCAAGCGCGCCGAAGCGCTGGCGCGCGCCCTGCCCGAGACGGTGCGCGAGGAGGACAG
>JBGQFF010000047.1:0-18258 GCA_041496745.1 Gammaproteobacteria bacterium | reverse complement strand
TCCTTCTGCGTGTAGTCCACGATGTTCTCGGCCTTGATCACTTCGCGTGCCACATAATCCAGGCTGCCGAAGGCATCGGCGAGACCCAGCTCCACGCTCTTCTGCCCGGTCCAGATCAGCCCCGAGAACATGTCCGGGGTCTCCTTCAGACGCTTGCCGCGTCCTTCGCGCACTACACCGATGAACTGCTGGTGGATGTCGTTGAGCAGCGCCTGTGCGTGTTGCTTCTGCTTCTCGTCCACCGGCAGGAAAGGGTCGAGGAAGCCCTTGTTCTCCCCCGCGGTGAGCAGCCGGCGCTCGACCCCGAGCTTCTCCATCAGGCCGGTCACGCCGAAGCTGTCCATGCGCACGCCGATCGAGCCGACGATGCTGGATTTGGCGACATAGATCCGGTCGGCGCCGGCGGCAACGTAGTAGCCGCCCGAAGCGCACAGGTCCTCGACCACCGCGTACAACGGCACGCCGGGATTTTTCTGCCGCAGCCTGCGCATCTCCTCGTAGATGTTCTGCGCCTGCACCGGGCTGCCGCCGGGACTGTTGATGCGCACCACCACGCCCTGCGTGTTCTTGTCCTTGAACGCCGCCTGCAAGGCGCTCGTGACGTGCTCGGCGCTTGCGTCGGTGCCGGGAGCGATCAGCCCGCTCACCTCCACCAGGGCCGTGTGCTTGCCGGTGGTCTCACCCAGGCTCTTCCAGTCCACCGCCAGCACGATGATCACGGTGACGTAGGCGAAGGTGAGCAGCTTGAAGAAAATGCCCCACCGGCGCGCGCGCCGCTGCTCCTTAAGCGCCGCGGTGGCGAGCTTCTCGATCAGCCCGCGCTCCCACTGCCCGTCATTGTCAGCCATCGTCAACTCCCATGAAGTAGACCTGCCCGGCACGTTCCTCGATCCTGAGCCGCACCAGCGGCGTGCCGCCGCAAGGGCCGCCCAGGCAGCGGCCGCTGTCCGCGGCATAGACGGCGCCGTGCGTCGAGCATATCAAATCGCGCCGCTCGAGATCGAAGAACTCGGCCTCGCGCCAATCCAGTTCCATCGCCACGTGCGCGCAGCGGTTGAGATAGCCGTAGACGCGGCCCGCGTAGCGCACCATAAACGCCGGCGCCGTGTCGCCGAAGTACTCGACTTCGAAGCGCACGCCCTTGCCCGCGTCCTGCAGCGCGGCCGAATCGCAGATCAGGCGTTCGCCGTCAGCCATGCGCGCAGCTCCACGACGCTTGCAACGCAGGCGCGCGGCGCAAGGGCGCGCAGCGCAGCGCCCGGATGCGCTCCATAGGACACCGCCACTGCGTCCACGCCCGCGCTTTGCGCCATCTCGAGATCGTGCGACGTATCGCCGATCATCAGCGCTTGCCCGGGCGCGGCCGCAAGCTGATCCATAAGTTCAAGCAGCATGGCGGGGTGCGGCTTCGGGTTGGTCTCGTCGGCGCAGCGCGACGCGGCAAAGTACCTGCGCAAGGCGGTCGACTCGAGCGCATGGTCGAGACCGCGGCGGCTTTTGCCGGTGGCCAGCGCAAGGCGGTAGCCGGCGGCATGCAGGTCTTGCAGCAGCTCGCGGACCCCGGGAAACAGCGCCATCGACCCTTGCCGTGCAAGAAAGTGCCTGCGGTAAGCCTCGGCGAACTCCCGGTACTGGTCCTCGGGCAGCGTCGGCACCGCCGTGCGCAGCGAATCATGCAGGCCCAGGCCGATGACGTGGCTGGCCGTTTCGCGCGCCGGCACCGGAAGGCGCAGGTCGCGGGCTGCTTCCTGGATGCACTCGACGATGCCGCCCGCCGAGTCGAGCAGCGTCCCGTCCCAGTCAAATACGATCAGGCTGTAGCGCAAGGCGCGTCTCCGCGAAGCGGCGCATGTCGGAAGGCAGGGGCGACTCGAAACGCAGCGCAGCGCCGGTCAGCGGGTGCGCGAGCGCCAGCCGCCGGGCATGCAGCATCAGGCGTTTCACGCCCTGCTTTGCCAGAGCCCGGTTGAGCTCGAAATCGCCGTACTTGTCGTCGCCCAGGACCGGGTGGCCGGCGTGCGCCAGGTGGACCCTGATCTGATGCGTGCGCCCGGTCAGCAGCCGCAGCTCCAGCAGGCTGTATTCGTTGGTGGCCGCGACCGGTTTCACCTGGGTCGCCGCCGCCTGCCCGTCTGCATGCACCGCGACGCGGCGCTCGCCCCCGGCAGTGACGAATTTGTGCAGCCGCTCGCGCAATTCGCGCTCGCCGCCCTGCCAGCGTCCCTGCACCAGCGCCACGTAGACTTTCTCCACTTCGCCATCGCGCAGCTTGCGGTGCAACTCGACCAGGGCGCTGCGTTTCTTGGCGATGATCAGCAGCCCCGAGGTGTCGCGGTCCAGGCGATGGGCGAGCTCCAGCGACTTGGCCTCGGGCCGTTCTGCGCGCAGCGATTCGATCACCCCGTAGCTCACGCCGCTGCCCCCATGCACGGCGACACCGGAGGGCTTGTCGATCACCAGCAGCGCGGCATCCTCGTACACGATCGGCAGGTCGAGCGGGCGCGGCGCGGGCTTCGCGGCAGGGCTGGCAAGGCGCACCGGCGGCACCCGCACCCGGTCCCCGACCCGCAGCCGGTAGTCCGGCTTGACCCGGCCGCTGTTGACGCGCACCTCGCCGCGGCGCAGCACCCGGTAGACGTGGCTCTTCGGCACCCCTTTGAGCCGGCGCAGCAGGAAATTGTCGATCCGCTGCGCGACGCTTTCCTCCCCGACTTCGAGTAGCGTGGCGCGAGCCTTGCTTAAGTCTTTCATTTTTCGTATTATCCACGGGTTGCTTCGAGATGCGAGGCACAGGTTCGATGGGTGTGGCGCAGACCTTTTCCGCCGCCGGGACCTGCAACCCGCCTCCTGTTCGGCCACAGCCGGACCTGAAGCAGTGGTGATGTTCGCTCACCCTAAGTAGCGATACTACCCAATAGCGCGCGGCCGGATTTGTCCCCGCCCCTCAAACATCGGTTTTTACTGCTAGAAACCTAGGAGAGCACTGACCGACGGACCGCTGGGCCTCCTGCGCGCGCAGGAGAACAAGAAGTGAAACGCATGTTGTTTAACGCGACCCAGCAGGAAGAACTGCGCGTCGCCATAGTAGAGGGACAGAAACTCGTCGACCTCGACATCGAGTCCGCATCACGGGAGCAGCGCAAGAGCAACATCTACAAAGGCATCATCACCCGCATCGAGCCCAGCCTCGAAGCCGCCTTCGTCGAATACGGCGAGGAACGGCACGGGTTCCTGCCCTTCAAGGAAGTCGACAAGGTCTATTTCAAGCCCGGCGTGGACGTCGGCCGGGCGCGCATCCAGGATGCCCTCAGCGAAGGCCAGGACCTGATCGTCCAGGTCGAGAAGGACGAGCGCGGCACCAAGGGCGCGGCCCTCACCACCTACATCAGCCTCGCGGGGCGCTACCTCGTCCTGATGCCCAACAATCCGCGCGGCGGCGGCGTATCGCGCCGCGTCGAGGGCGAAGACCGCGACGAACTGCGCGACACCCTGGACAAGCTGCAGGTGCCCGAGGGCATGAGCGTGATCGCGCGCACCGCGGCGATCGGGCGCTCGCCCGAGGAACTGCAATGGGACCTCAACTACCTGCTGCAGCTGTGGAGCGCCGTTGACGCCGCGGGCAAGACCCAGGACAAGAAGCCGTTCCTGATCTACCTGGAGTCGAGCCTCGTCATCCGCGCCATCCGCGACTACTTGCAGCCCGACATCGGCGAGATCCTGATCGACACCGAGGAGATCTACGAGCAGGCGCGCGCCTTCATGCAGACCGTGATGCCGGCCAATGTCGGCAAGGTCAAGCTGTACCGCGACGACGTGCCCCTGTTCTCGCGCTTCCAGATCGAGCACCAGATCGAGAGCGCGTACTCGCGCCAGGTCACCCTGCCCTCGGGCGGTGCCATCGTCATCGACCACACCGAAGCGTTGGTGGCGGTTGACGTCAACTCCGCACGCGCCACGAAAGGCAGCGACATCGAGGAAACCGCGACGCGAACCAATCTCGAAGCCGCCGACGAAGTCGCCCGGCAACTGCGCCTGCGCGATCTGGGCGGCCTGATCGTGGTGGACTTCATCGACATGGAGTCGCAGAAGAACCAGCGCGAGGTGGAGAACCGCTTCCGCGACGCGCTGCGCTATGACCGCGCGCGCGTGCAGGTCGGCAAGATCTCGCGCTTCGGGCTGCTGGAGCTCTCGCGCCAGCGCCTGCAGGCCTCGCTGGAGGAAACCGCGCACATCAGCTGCCCGCGCTGCAGCGGTACCGGTTTCATCCGTGGCACCGAGTCCACCGCGCTGCACGTGTTGCGCATCCTGCAGGAAGAGGCCATGAAGGAGAACACCGGCGCGGTGCATGTGCAGGTGCCGGTCGACGTGGCGAGCTTCCTGCTCAACGAAAAGCGCTCCGAGATCCAGAAGCTGGAAGCGCGCCTCAAGATCAACATCATCCTGGTGCCGAACCCGCACCTGGAGACGCCGCACTACAAGGTGCAGCGCCTGCGCCACGACGAACTCAACGCCATGGAGCACGTGCCCGCGAGCTACGAGATGGTCGAGCAGCCGGAGGAGCCCAAAGCCGAAGACGCGACCGCCGAACCCAAACGCGAGCGGCCCGAAGCCGCCGTGAAGGGCATCGTGCCGGATCAGCCAGCGCCCATCGTGCCGGAACACCGGCCGCAGCCGGCAGCCCAGGCGCCCGTGCGTACCGCGGCGCCCCGCCCGGTCCCAGCGACAGCCGAGGCAGTGCCGCAGTCCGGCTTCATGAGCAAAATTCTGGGCTGGTTCAAGACCGACAAGCAGGAGGCGCCGGCTGCCAACGATGCCGTGCGCACGGCGCGCGAACCGCGCCGAGACCAGCCGCCGCGCGAGCGCCGTCCCGAGCAGCGCCACGGCGGCGGCGAACGCCGCGATGAGCGCGGCGACCACCGACGCGACCGTCCCCGGGACGAGCACCGCGGCGACCAGCGGCGCCAGCAGCAAGGCGGCGAGCGCCGGCCCGATCAACGCCCAGGCGGACAGCAGCAGCGCGACCACCGCCAAGGCGGCGAGCGCCGGCCGGACCAGCAGCGCCCGCAGCAGCAGCGCCCGCCCCAGCCGCAGCAGCCCCAGCAGCCCCAGCAGCCTCAACAGCAGGGGCCGCGCAACGCCGAACCCTCGCTGGCCGGCGAGCGCGAGGGCGAGGAGCAACGCCGCGGGCGGCGCAATCGACGCGACCGCCACCGCGATCGCCGCCCCGAACAGGCCGGCGAGCAAAGGCCGGCGCAGGCACAGCCGGTTGCGGAGCACGACGCGAACGCGGCCGTTCCCGCTTTCCTGACCAAGGCGCCCGACGCCAGCGAGCTCCGGGCGCGCGAGCGGGAAATGCATCTGGCGCAAATGCGCGAGGAAGCGGCGGCACGCGAGACCGCGCGGGAGGAACCGGCACGTCAGGAACCTGTCCACGCGGAACCGGCTGCTGCCCCGGCACCACTGCCAGCACCTGTGCGCGTTGACCCCCGAGAGATCCTGGAGAGCGCAGGCCTGCAAATGGTCGAGACCGACCACTCGAAGTCGCGGCAACCCGCGCCCGAGCCGGAACCGGTGCAGTTGGGCCGACCCCGGCGCGAGAAGGCGGCGACCCAGCCTGCGTCAGAAGAGCTGGTGCAGATCGAAACGCGCAAGTAGTCCCGCACTCGCAGATTGCCGCGCTCCATCACACGCTGGTGCCGATTGCCACTGGCGCTCCGACACTTGTACGCCAGCACACAGACGGTGCCCGCCTGAAACCGTAGATTGAGCGCCACTTTGCAAAAGAGCGCGAAAGGAAGGACAAAATGAACTGGGATCGTATTCAAGGCAACTGGAAGCAATTCAAGGGAAATGTCAAGGAACAGTGGGGCAAGCTTACCGACGATCAATTGGATGTGGTCGAAGGCAAGCGCGATCGCCTTGCCGGAAGGATTCAGGAAACCTACGGGATCACGAAGGAAGAAACTGAAAAGCAGTTGTCAGCCTGGCAGAAGCTCCTGAAATAGGAAAGTCCCAACCAAGAACTCTACTGTCCTCGGATGGAGCCCAGCATGAACAGCAAAGCAGTTGTTTCCGCCATCATGGCAATGTCTTTGGCAACGGCAGGATCTGTCTTCGCCCAAGGCTATGGGGATCGCAGCGATCGCGGCCGCAATGAGCAGGCGCAACGCGGCGGCCAACAGGATCGTCGCGACAACGCAGGACCCCAGCGGGATCGCGCGCACAACGATATGCGACGGGATGAACGTGGCGCAGGCCCATACCGTTCATTCCACAGAGGCGACCGCCTTCCGGCCGAATATCGCCACAGGCACTATGTGGTCAACGACTGGCGCGGCCACCACCTGAGCGCCCCGCCGCGCGGTTACCATTGGGTTCAGACAGGCGCCGACTATGTCCTGGTAGCGATTGCCACCGGCGTCATCTTGCAGCTTTTCCTGAACAACTGACTTTGGCGTACGCAACTTTCTTGCAGGAGACAACAATGAACGCAGTGTTGAGAACCGCGTTGGCGGTGGCCGGATTGGCGATCGCCACCCAAGCGGCCGCAGAGATCACCTTCTACGAACGTCAAGGCTTCGAAGGCCGGTCTTTCACCACCAACAAGCAGATCGCCAACTTCGAGCGCTTTGGCTTCAATGACCGCGCTTCGTCGGTCGTGGTGCGCAGCGAGCGGTGGGAGATTTGCGAAGACGTCCGGTTCAGAGGCCGGTGCGTCGTCCTGCGTCCGGGCCAGTATCCGTCGCTGGCCGCGATGGGCTTGAACGACCGCGTTTCATCGGTACGGACCGTGAGCAGGAATGCGCGCATCGATGACCAACGCTATGCGCCCGCTCCTGTTGTGGTCAACGACTACCGCCGGCGCAACAACGAGCGGCTGTACGAGGCGAACGTCACGTCAGTCCGCGCTGTGGTCGGTCCCCCGCAGCAGCGATGCTGGGTCGAGCGTGAACAGGTCGCTCAGGAACGAAGCAACGTCAACGCTCCGGCAATGATCGCCGGCGCCGTCATCGGCGGCATTCTCGGTCACCAGCTCGGCAGCGGACGCGGCAAGGATATCGCCACTGTCGGTGGCGCTGCCGTGGGGGCCGCGGTAGGCGCCAACATCGGTCGCGACAGCGCCGGACAGCAGGTCGTTACGCAGGACGTCCGGCGTTGCGCCAGCGTACCCAGCCAAGCCCGACCGGAATTCTGGGATGTGACGTACATTTTCCGGGGCCAGGAGCATCGCATGCAGATGACCTCGCCCCCCGGGCGCACAGTGACCGTCAACGGGAAGGGTGAACCCCGGGCGTAACGCCTGATGCAGCGGACAGAGCAAGACGGCCCTTCGGGGCCGTCTTGCTTTGGAGTTCCGCATTCAACCTCCACCCGCCGCCGAGCGCCTTGAACAGGCCGATCGAAGCTTGCAGCCGCGAGAGGCGAACCTGCGCAAGCTGGTCCTCCGCCTGAAACAGCGTGCGCTGCGCGTCGAGCACGGTGAGCAGGTCGTCAGCGCCTTCGCGGTAGCGGATCTCCGCCAGCCGCAGCGCGATACGCGCCTGTTCCGCGACTAGCGCCTGCAGCGTTTCCTGGTCCGCCGTGCGGCCGACGGAGGCCAGCGCGCCTTCGACGTCGGCCAGCGCGGCGAGGATGGATTTGCGGTAGTTCTCCATCAGTTCGCGCTCGCGCGATGCCGCCGTATCGACCTGCCCGCGCAGACGGCCGCCATCGAAAATCGGCTGCAGCAGCGAGGCACCGAGCGCCAATGTCGCGGTGGGCGCACTGAGGAAATTGATCAGCACGTTGCTCGCGAGTCCCGCCGATCCAGTGAGCGAGATGCTGGGCAGCAAGGCTGCGCGCGCCGCGGCGACGTTGGCATTGGCCGAGGCCAGTTGCGCCTCGGCGCTGGCGAGGTCGGGCCGGCGGGTGAGCAGGTCCGCCGGAAGTCCGGCAGCGACGCGCGGCACGGCGAGCGCGCTCACGGCCGAGCCCGCAGCTTCAAAACCCTCGGGCTGCCTGCCGGCCAGTATCGCGAGCGCGTACAACGTCTGGCGCTCCTGCAGTTCGAGCGCCGGCATGGAGGCGCGCAGCCCCAATACCGCAGCCCGCTGCCGCGCAAGATCGAGTTCGGAGGCGGCGCCATTGCGCGCCCTCGCGTCCACCACCTTGAGCACGCGTTCCGCGATCTCCAGGTTCTCGCGCGCGATCGCAAGGCGTCCGCGCAGCGACAGCAGCTGGAAATAGCCGCTCGCGACGCCCGCCACCAGCGTGAGCCGGACAGTTTCCTGGTCATAGCGGGTGGCGAGCAGCGACGACTCGGCCGAGCGCTTGCCGGCGGCATTGCCTCCCCACAGGTCGATCTCGTAGCTCGCGCTGAGGGAGGCGCTTGAGGAGGTCTCGCCGCTCCAACTGCCTCCCGGGGGGCGCGTTTCGCGCCGCCCGGTGCTCGCGCCGAAGTTCAACGCCGGAAACAGTGAGGCCCCGGCGATGCGCACCTGCGCCTCCGCCTCGCGCACGCGCTCCACTGCGATCGCCATGTCGGGGTTCGCGTGCAACGCATCGTCGATGAGTCCGGCTAGCTCAGTGGAGCCGAAGCCGCGCCACCATTCGCGCGTCATCGCAATTGAATCGGCGGCGCCTTGCTCGGCCCAGGCTGGCGGCACGCTGGGCACCGGTGCCGGTGGGCTGCCGGTCGCGCAAGCGCCCAATACCAGCGCCGCCGCCAGCGGTGCGAAGCTTCTCATCATGTCGCCAATGCCACGATAGGATCCACCAGCGCGGCCTTGCGCGCCGGCATGTAGCCGAACACCAGCCCGGTCGCGAATGCGCAGCCGAAGGCGAGCAGCACCGGGCCGATCGAGTATCTGACTGGCGTGCCGAACGCGCCGAGGACCGCCGCCGCGGCAAGCCCGACCGCCACGCCAATCGCTCCTCCGAGCATCGACACCACCAATGCCTCGGTGAGGAACTGCTGCAGGATGTTCCTCATGCGCGCGCCGGTGGCCATGCGGATGCCGATCTCGCGCGTGCGCTCGGTCACGCTCACCAGCATGATGTTCATCACGCCGATGCCGCCCACCAGCAGCGAGATCGCCGCGACCGATCCCAGAAGGACCGTGAGCGTGTTCTGCGTTTCAGTGGCCGTCTCGAGGATCGAGGCCATGTTGCGGATCTGGAAATCCACGCTCTGGTGCCGCGCCTGCAGCAGCGTCTCCACGGCGTCCTGCGTTTCGTCAATCTGCGCAACGTCGTCCACCGCCACGGTGATGTTGCGCAGGAAGCGCTGGCCGAACAGGCGCAGGCCGCCGGTGGTGAGCGGGACCAGCACCACGTCGTCCTGGTCCTGGCCTTGCGGCGAGGCACCGCGCACCGCCATCACGCCGATTACCTGGAACAGAACGTTGTTGAGCACGACATACTGGCCGACAGGATCCACGCCCTGCGGAAAAAGATTGTCCGCGACGGTCTGCCCCAGCACCACCACCGAGGCGTAGCTCTTCAGGTCCGGCGTGGAGAAGAATATTCCCCTGCTGAGCGGCCAGTTGCGCGCCAGCGGAAACGTCGCAGACGTCCCCGTCGCCTGGGTCTGGTAGTCGGAATTGCCGAAGCGTGCGGTGACGCTCCCGCCCAGCTCGGGCACGGCCGCCAGCACGTTGGGCAGCGCGGCAATCATGTCCGCGTCTTCCGGCACCAGTGAGGCTACGGTGCCGCCGACGCCCCTGCGATTGGGCTGGCCCGGGCGGATCAGCAGCAGGTTCGTGCCCATGGCGCTGATGCGGTCGAGCACCACCTGCTTGGCCCCGTCGCCGATGGCGAGCATCGCGATCACCGAGGCCACGCCGATCACGATGCCGAGCAGCGTGAGCACCGTGCGAAACAGATTGGCGCGCAGCGCCCGCACCGCGGTCTTCGCCGCCTCATGCGCGCCGCCGACAAGGGACGCGCCGCCCTCCTCCGCCGGCGGCGTGAAATCCGGCGCCGCCGCAGCGCCAGCCACTTGCGGGCCGGGATCGCTGACGATCCTCCCGTCCCTGATCTCGATGATGCGCTTCGCCTGTGCGGCGATCTCGAGAGCGTGCGTGATGAGGATCACGGTGTGTCCGCG
Source organism: Gammaproteobacteria bacterium (assembly GCA_041496745.1). GTDB lineage: Bacteria > Pseudomonadota > Gammaproteobacteria > Burkholderiales > SG8-39 > JAABQT01. Next base: position 8,171 of record JBGQFF010000047.1, on the reverse strand, counting down.
GCGCGACAGTTCCTGCAGCAGTGCCATCACCTCGACGCCGCTCTTGCTGTCGAGCGCGCCGGTGGGCTCGTCGGCCAGCACGATGCGTCCGCCGTTCATCAGCGCGCGCGCGATCGACACGCGCTGCTGCTGTCCCCCGGAAAGCTGGCTCGGCCGGTGCGCAAGCCGGTCTCCCAGCCCGAGCGAGCCGAGCAGTTCCTTTGCGCGCGCGTCGCGCTGCGCGGGTGGCATCCCCGAATAGAGCGCCGGCACCTCGACGTTCTCGAGCGCGGACACGGTGCCGATGAGGTTGTAGCTCTGGAACACGAAGCCGAATGCCTCGCGCCGCAACCGCGCCAACTCGTCGCGCTCGAAGCCAGAGACATCCTCGCCCATGAAGCGGTAGGTGCCGGAGGTGGGGCGGTCCAGGCACCCTAGGATGTTCATCAGCGTGGTCTTGCCCGACCCCGAGGCGCCCATGATCGCAAGGAACTCGCCTGGATGGACCTGCAGGCTGACCCCGTGCAGCACTTCGACGTCGAGCTCGCCGCTGCGGTAGGTCTTGGTAACGTCCACCAGTTCGATCAACGGCACCCCCGGAGAACTGCGCGGCGAACCGGCTGCGGGGGCTGGCTCCCCGGGGCGCGTAAGTACCCCGGAGGCCAGGTCCGACTTCACGGGCGGCCTCCCCCTTTGCCCGCGTTCGGGACCAGCGCACTTCCGCTCTGCGCCTTCGCAGCCGCGGCAGGCGCCCTGGCTCCGATCACGACCTTCTCGCCGGGCTCGAGGCCGGAGACGATCTGGGCGGAGACGCGGTTCATCACCCCGACTTTCACCTCGCGGTCGTCAAGCTGGCCGTCGGCGCCGACCACGCTCACCAGCGCGTCCCCCTTGGCGAACTGGGTTCGCGGATCGATGCCTGATGCGCGCTCGCCTGCGCCACGCGGCCCGCGCGAACGCCCTTTGGACGCCACTGGGCGCAGCGCGGCGAGCGGAACCAGCACCGCGTCCTTTGCGCTCGAGGCGACGAAGAACACCTGGGCCGTCATCTGCGTCATCAGCGCCTGATCCGGGTTCGCCACGTCAAACAGAGCGTCGTAGAGCACGACGTTGTTCACCACGGTCGGCGTGGGAGGGATCTGGCGCAGTTTGCCGTAGAAACGGCGGTTGTCGCCGCCCAGCGTGGTGAAGTAGACGTCCATCCCGACGTGCAGCTTCGGCACGTCGGCCTCCGAGACCTGGGCCTGCACGGTCATCGTCGACAGGTCCGCGATGCGCATGACGATGGGCGCCTGCTGATTGGCGTTAAGCGTCTGGCCCTGCTTGGCCGCCTGCGACACGACGGTCCCCGCAATCGGCGCGTAGATCTTGGTGTAGCCCAGGCTCGCCTCGTCCCCGCGCAGCGTGGATTCAGTCTGCTGCATCTGCGCCTTGATCGCATTCACCTGGGCAAGGCCCGATTGCCGCGCCGCCTCGGCGCTCTGCAGAGCGTCGGCCGTGGTCGCGTTCTCGCGCATCAGGTTGTTCTGGCGCGTGAGCTGCAGCTCCGCGAGCACCAGCTGCGCCTGCTTGTCGGCGAGTTGCGCCCGCTGGTTGAGCAGTTGTGCCCGATCGCCGTCGACTTTGGCCTGGTAGACCGAAGGGTCGATCTCGGCGAGAAGCTGCCCGGCCTTGACGACTGCGCCAACCTCCACCAGCAGGTTCTTCAGTTGTCCGGAGACTTGCGTGCCCACGTCGACGAAGTCCTTGGGCTGGAGCGTCCCGGTCGCAGTGATCGCGTCCTCCAGGTTTCCACGCTGGGCGACCGCCGTGACCAGGGCCACGTTCGCAGCGTCCTGGGCAAACCATGTCCGCCATCCGTAGTAGCCACCTGCGGCGAGCAGTGCGCACGCGGCAAGTACGAGCGCGTAGCGACCTGACCTGGGCCAGCGCGCCGGCGCGCGCTGCGGCGCGCCGCTCGCAAGTCGGTCCTTGGCGGCAACTGGGGTTTCGCTTTCCGGGGTCATGCCTGCTCAACGCCGGACGTGATTTGCCCGTGACGCAATCGTGTTCCCTGCCTGCGGAACCCTATGTCAGTAGCGACGAGGATCGTTCGGGCGCCTGTCCTGACTGTTGCGAACGCCATCGCCGTCGCGGTCGCGATCCGCGCGATCAGGCACACCATCGCGGTCACGATCTCTTTGATGCACGCGACCATCTCCGACCGGAACCTCGTAAGCGACGCAGCCGGACAAAAGACCGCCGATGGCGATCAGCAATACAGCAAGCTTCTTCATGACTTCTCCTGGATAAAAAATGCGCTATTCAGTTCTTCTTTGACAGCGCGGCGAATGCGAGCGCGCACACGCCGCCGCCGATCAGCAGCCAGCCGATGATCGGCGGCAACGTTACCGTATGCGTGCGTTCGGCGGTCGCCGTGATCGGCCCGATGTGGAGAATATTCTCCTTCGTCGTGTAGTTGTAGTGGTCATAGCCGAGCACTGCTGCGCCCATGACAATCAGCGCTACGCCGAGGATGAGGATGGTTTTCATGATGCGCTAATCCCTGGACCTGCGTCCGAGTTGAGAGAAATGTTGCCATGCATCGGACAACATCTACGCCCAAAGCGGCCTCGGCTCCGTTTGCTCCCGCACATAAGGTGTTTGATTTCACAGTATGTGCGAGAACGCACAGAGCGGCTTGACTGGCGAGAGAACAATCATGCACGCTGAATCAGGACAATCATGGCGACTTTAGAAACCGTCCAATCGAGGCATCTGCTGCCGGCTTTGCCCTATCGTCATGCGTCGTTGGAGCCGCACATCGACGCGCGCACCATGACGCTGCATCACGACAAGCATCACGCGTCGTACGTGGACAACCTGAATTCAGCGCTCGCAAAATATCCCGAATTGCGCGAGCGCACGGCGGTCTGGCTGTTGCTCAACCCGGGCAAGATACCGGAAGCAGCACGAGCGGCTGTGCGCAATAACGCGGGCGGACACGTAAACCACAGCATGTTGTGGCGGGCCATGTCTCCAGGCGGAGGTGGTGAACCCACTGGCGCACTAGGCGACGCGATCAAACGAGACTTCGGCAGTTTCAAGCAGTTCAAGACCCAGTTCGCCGAAGCGGGGGGCAAGGTGTTCGGCTCCGGATGGGTCTGGCTCGCGCGCGTCCAGAAGCACGGCGGGAAACTGCAGGTCTACACCACTGCCGGCCACGACAACCCGTTGATGCAGGGCCATTTTCCGGTGCTGGTGAACGACGTCTGGGAGCACGCCTACTACCTGAAGCATGAAAACCGGCGCGCCGATTACCTGAATGCCTGGTGGGCGGTTGCAAACTGGGACGAGGCGGCGCGGCGGTTCGAGCTTGCAGATGATTCTGCGGAGCAGGAATGGGAGGCTGAGGGCGGGCTGATCGTCGCACCGACGGTGTGACCGATCAGGGTCAGCGAATGACTTCGGCGGCGGGGGCTTGCCAGTTCTCCGCCGCTTTGGCGCAGAAGCTCGCAAGGTGTTCCAGCACGGCCTGCACCGCGCGATTGGCTGCAACGACCCCGCCGTAGGGATCCTCACTCGCGGCAGCAACGGTCTCATCGAATTCGCGCCACGCAAGCACCCGGCGCGTCGTGTTGTCCACAATATAGGCGCGCAGCGTGAAACGCACGCGACTCGGCTGGCTGCCGAAATCATGCTGCAACCGCAGTATCTCGGTGTCGAGCCTCAGGTCGCCGGCCGCGGCGCTCGGCGTCAGCACTACGGCGCGGAATGCCCCGGTGTTCTCGACGGCGGCGACTATGAGCGGCGCGAGCATGCGCGGCGGCGTGTCTACCCATTCGCTGTGCGCGAAGTTTTCGAGCTTGTGGGCCTCGCGTACGTAGATGATGCGTTGGCTGTCGAAGCCGGCGGCCGCTCGCGGAGGATTGACTATCAAAGTCGGTGCCGCAGCCGGGGCCGCCGCCGGCGCAACGCCCCGCGCGCTGTCTAGCGAATAGTAGGCCGGATGTGACGTTGACGACGGGCTCAGTGCGCCGCATGCGCAGACCGCCAGGAGACACAGACCGGCGGCAAAGTGCCGGCACAAGTGAGCAACAGATATCTGGTTCATGGCTTTCCTGGTTCTCCCGGCCCTTCCGGCACCGGCATGCGGCCGAAAAGAAAGCCGCGCGGGTCACGCTCGGTCTGCTCGCTCAGGCGGCGCAGCGAAGTCGTCAGAACGCTCAGTTCGCCGAGCAGGCGTTCCAACTCGGGCAGTGTCTCCGCGGTGAAGCGCTGCACGTCGGCGCCGACCGAGTCGAACGTCTTTCCGGCGCCGGCACTCGTCCGGGCGACGTCGTTGCCCATTTTCTCGACTGCGTCGGCGCCGCGTCCGATGCGATCGATCACCGGCCCGACCTGCGCCGATGCACGCGATGCGTTTTCGAAAGTGCGGGCGGCATTGGTGATGCCCGCGTCGAGCGTGTCCTTGCGCGCGGCGAACGTGTGCGCCAGGGTGGCGATGTCGGCGAGCGTGCTTTTCAACGCCGCCCGGTTCTCGTCGCTAAGTAGGGCATCGATGTTGCTCGACGTGCTGTCCAGCTTCCCCAGAACGGCAGTGAGTACGTTCTCCAATCGAGCGCCGAGCGACGGCTTGGTGCGAATCACCGGATACTGGTTTTGCGCGGATGCGCGCAGCGGCGCCGCATCCCGGGCGCCTCCACTGAGCTCGACATAGGCGATGCCCGTCAGGCCCTGTGTTTTCAGAACCGCTACGGTGTCCTCCTTGATTGGCGTGCCACGCTCGATGGCGAAGAGCAGGTTCACCCGTTCCGGGTTGCCTGGGTCGAGCCAAATGTCCCGCACCTTGCCCACGTCGACACCGTTGTATTTGACCGGCGCATTCAGATTGAGGCCGGCCACCGATTCTTCTTCGATCGCAAGATACAGGTCGTATTTCTTCTGGAATGCAGCGCCCGAGGCGAGCCAGAGCACGCCGGCGAACAGCACGGCGCCGAGGACGAGCACGAACGCGCCGACGACTGCATAGTTCACTTTGGTTTCGATGATGGCCTCCCGGTTTCTCCACTGGCTTGCACAGCGGCCTGCTGCTTGTTCTGTTCCTGCGCCGCCCTGCCGCGCGGGCCGTCGAAGAATTTCCGGATGGCGGGATGGTCTATGTGTGAGAGCTCGGACATCGAGCCGACGCCTTGCACCCTGCCTTCGGCCAGGACGGCAACGCGGTCAGCAACCTGCCACAACAGGTCGAGGTCGTGAGTGATCATGACTATGGTGAGGCCGAACAGGTCGCGCAGCTTGCGCACGAGGTCGTCGACGCCGCCGGCGCTGTCCGGGTCGAGGCCGGCGGTCGGTTCGTCGAGAAACAGCAGTTCCGGGTCGAGTGCCAGCGCGCGGGCGAGGGAGGCGCGCTTCATCATGCCGCCGCTGAGTTCGGACGGATACTGTGCGCCGACCTGCGGCTTGAGGCCTGTCATGGCGAGCTTCCACGCCGCGATTTCGTCGATCAACACGCCTTCAAGCCCGGTGTGCTCGCGCAGTGGCAAGCCGACATTCTCGTTCACGGTAAGCGAACCGAACAAGCCGCCATGCTGGAACATCACCCCCCAGCGCTGGCGCAGCGCGAGGGCTTGTTCCTCTCCGAGCGACTGCAGGTCTGCGCCCAGCACCCGGATGGAGCCTGAGTCCGGGCGTTGCAGCAGGATCATTTCGCGCAGCAGCGTCGATTTGCCGGAGCCGCTGCCGCCAACAAGCGCGAAGATTTCGTTGCGCTGCACCTCGAGGTCGAGATCAGCATGAACGACATGCTCGCCGAAGCGCGTCGACACCTTGCTGATCTCGACGACCGCTTCGTCCGCATGCGCTTCGCTTTGCACGTCAGAGGTCCAGCGCACTGAAGGCGATCGAGAACAGGGCGTCGGCAACGATCACGAGGAAGATCGCCTGAACGACGCTGAGCGTGGTCTGGCGGCCGACGCTGTCGGCGCCGCCTTTGGTGCGAAAACCCTGAAAGCAGCCGATCATGGCGATGATGGCCGCGAACACCGGTGCCTTGCAGATACCGATCAGATAGGCGGTAACGCTGACCGCCTTGACGAAGCGCTCGAGAAACTCGCCGAAGCCCACGCCCAGCTGCGCGCGCGCCATGATCATGCCGCCGAACACGCCGAGCACGTCTGCGTACACGGTCAGCAGCGGCAGCGCGATCAACAGCGCGAGGATTTTCGGCAACACCAGCAGATCCAGCGGTGCAATGCCGAGCGTACGCATGGCGTCGATCTCGTCGGTCACGCACATCGTGCCGATCTGCGCGGCATAGGCCGAGCCCGAGCGCCCGGCGATGATGATGGCAGTGATCAAGGGTGCGAACTCGCGCAGGATGGACAAGCCGACGAGATCGGCGACAAATATGTTGGCACCGTACTGTCGCAACTGGTCGGCGCCCTGGTACGCAATCACGACCCCGAGCAAGAAGGACAGCAGACCGACGATGGGCAGCGCATCGAATCCGGCGCTGCGGATGTTGTACAGGATCGGACGCCAGCGCAATCGCGCCGGGTGCGCGGCGCATGCTGCCAGCGCGACCGCGCTTTCCCCGACGAAGCCGAGCAGCGCAACGGTCTGTTCGAAGGCGGCTTCAGCGCTCCGGCCGATGCGTTCAAGCGCCGCCGGGGACTGGCTGGCGGCAGGCGCAGGCGTGTCGCCTTGGTCGGCGACGTGTTGCGCCACGACTTGCAGCAGCCTGGCGAATTCCGGGCGCAAGCCGCGCAGGGTCACGAAGTTGCCTTCGTCGCGCAGCCGCAGCAGCAGCTTGTGCAGCACCCACGCCCCAGCCGTGTCCATTGCCTCGATACGCGCGCCGTCGGCAATAGCCTCCGTTGTGGCAGGAACGCGCAGCGATTCAAGCTGCTGTTCGATGGCGCCGATGCCGCGCGCGGTCCAGGACCCCGACAACGCGAGGTCCTGCGGAGTCGGCTGGGCGATTGCTGCGGGTGCCACCGACATGGGCTTCATGGATGAATTGCAGGCTAAATCGAATACATTGCGTGGTATGTACGCAGGCGCACGATTGCCAGCCGCGCAGGCGAAGGCCGGGCCATCCTGAGCGCCCGTCATGAGGCCGGCTTGTGTGCTCCAGCGCACATACGCCCGGCGCAAAGACCGTGAACATACACCATATTTGTCTCGGGAGAGGAGAGGCGCGGTCTTTTTCCGACTGTGCGACGCCGCAATCTTCTGTTGTCGGCCCGACAAGCGCAGTGTCCCCTTTCGGGATCGTTGAACGCTTTTCACGGAAATCGACCATGTCCTTGACAGGAAACGGTTCCACCCTTGCCGACGATGCCGGCAAGGCGGACGGCACCACCGAAGTGCGGCGCCAGAAGGCATTGCTTAAAACGGGGGCCTTGCAGAACGCGATCCTCACCAGCGCCAATTTCTCGATTATCGCCACCGACGAGAAAGGCATCATCCAGTTATTCAATGTCGGCGCCGAGCGCATGCTGGGCTACACGGCCGCCGAAGTCGTGAACAGGATAAGACCGAGCGACATTCATGATCCGCAGGAAGTGGCGGCACGCGCCCAGGCATTGAGCCTCGAGCTCGCAACCCCCATTACGCCGGGATTCGAGGCCCTGGCCTACAAAGCGTCGCGCGGGGTCGAGGACATCTATGAACTGACCTATATCCGCAAGAATGGCGGCCGCTTTCCGGCCATCATCTCGATCACGGCGCTGCGCGACGGCTATGGCGACGTCATCGGATACTTGTTGATCGGCACCGACAATTCCGTGCGCAAGCAGGTCGAATTGGAACTGAACAACGCCATGGCCGTTGCGGACAAAGCCAACCTCGCGAAATCGGATTTCTTGTCCAGCATGAGCCATGAGCTGCGCACGCCGCTCAGCGCGATCCTCGGTTTCGCCCAACTCATGGAATCCGGTTCACCGTCGCCGACGCCCTCCCAGAAGCGAAACCTCGATCAGATTCTCAAGGCGGGGTGGTACCTGCTGGAGCTGATCAACGAAATCCTCGATCTCGCGCTGATCGAGTCCGGGAAGCTTCCGCTGTCGCTGGAACCGATATCGCTCAACGAAGTCGTGCGCGAATGCCGGTCCATGATAGAACCGCAGGCGAAAAAGCGCGGCATCAGCATGTCCTTTCCCCAGTTCGAAGTCCGCTACTTTGTCCAAGCCGACCGCACACGGGTGAAG
>JBGQFF010000046.1:0-18261 GCA_041496745.1 Gammaproteobacteria bacterium | reverse complement strand
CGCACGAGCTCCATGCCGTTGTGGTGCGCGTGGCCGGGTGCTTTCATCGAGGCGCCGAACCCGCCGACCACGCCGACCATGACGCGCTCGCGGCCGAGGATCCCGGCGGCCGACTCGGGCCCGCCGAGGCCGTTCTGGATGGAAAGCACCGGGGTGTCCTTGCCGAGGAGCGCCTTCGCCGACTCCGCCGCGGGCGCGACGTGCATCGCCTTGGTGGCGAGGATCACGAGGTCGCAGTGCCCCGCGTCGCGCGCGTCGGTGGTGGCGTTCACCTTCACCGTGCGGTCGCCCGAGGCGCCTTCGAGCCGCAGGCCCTTTGCGCGCATCGCCTCGATGTGCTCGCGCCAGCGGTCGATGGCCCAGACCTCGTGCCCCGCGGAAGCGAACAGCCCCGCGTACACCGAGCCCATCGCCCCGCAGCCGACGATGGCGATCTTCATGCCACTTCGAACAGTCCGGCCGCGCCCATGCCGCCGCCGATGCACATGGTCACCACGACGAGCTTCGCGCCGCGGCGCTTGCCTTCGATGAGCGCGTGGCCTGTGAGGCGCGCGCCGCTCACGCCGTAGGGATGCCCCACGGCGATGGCACCGCCGTTGACGTTGAGGCGATCGTTCGGGATGCCGAGCTTGTCGCGGCAGTAGATCACCTGCACGGCGAAGGCCTCGTTCAGCTCCCACAGGTCGATGTCGGACACCTTCTTGCCGGTCATCTCGAGGAGCTTGGGCACCGCGAACACCGGGCCGATGCCCATCTCGTTCGGCTCGCAGCCGGCGACGGCGAAACCGCGGAAGATGCCCAGAGGCTTCAAGCCGCGCTTCGCCGCTTCCCGGTCGCTCATCACCACCGCGGCCGAGGCGCCGTCGGAGAACTGGCTGGCGTTGCCCGCGGCGATCACGCCGCCCTCGATCGCCGGCTTGATCTGCGACACGCCCTCGTAGGTGGTGTCCGGGCGGATGCCCTCGTCGTGCTCGGCCGTGACCTCCTTCATGGTCTCGACGTTCGTGTTCTTGTCGATCACCCTCATCTTGGTGGTGATCGGCACGATCTCGTCCCTGAACTTGCCCTCGGCGCGGGCTTTCGCCGCGCGCTGCTGGCTCTGCGCGCCGTAGCGGTCCTGCAGCTCGCGCGAGATGCCGTACTTCCTCGCCACGTACTCGGCGGTCTGCAGCATCGGCCAGTAGATCTCGGGCTTGTGGCGATGCAGCCATTCGTCCTGCGCGTGGAACTTGTTCGCTTCGTTCTGCACCAGCGAGATGGACTCGACGCCGCCGGCTACGAATACCGTGCCTTCGCCGGCGAGCACGCGCTGCGCGGCGAGCGCGATGGTCTGCAGGCCCGAGGAGCAGAAGCGGTTTACGGTCATGCCGGGCACCGTCACCGGGCAGCCGGCGCGGATCGCGATCTGGCGCGCGATGTTGCCGCCGGTCGCGCCTTCGGGCGTGGCGCAGCCCATGATCACGTCCTCGACCTCGTCGGCGTCCACTTTGGCGCGCTCCAGCGCCGCGTGCACCACGTGCCCGCCCATCTTCGCGCCGTGGGTCATGTTGAGCGCGCCGCGCCAGCTCTTGCACAGCGGCGTGCGTGCGGTGGAAACGATCACTGCTTCGCTCATGGCACGTTCTCCTATCCGTTGAATGTCTTGCCTTGTTTGGCGAGCTTGACGAGCAGCGGCGCCGGCTGCCACTGGTTGCCGTTGGTGCCCTGCTGGAATCCCTCGATCGCGGCGAGCACCTTGGCGAGGCCCACGGTGTCGGCGTAGAACATCGGTCCGCCGCGGTGCGCGGGGAAGCCGTAGCCGGTGAGGTACACCATGTCCACGTCGGAGGCGCGCAGCGCGATGCCTTCTTCGAGGATGCGCGCGCCCTCGTTGGCGAGCGCATAGATGCAGCGCTCGACGATCTCCTCGTCGGAGATCTCGCGCGACTTCAGGCCGTTCTCCTTGCGGTACTTCTCGAGCAGCGCGTCGATCTCGGGATCGGGCTGCGGCTTGCGGTTGCCCGGCTCGTACTTGTAGAAGCCCTTCCCGGTCTTCTGCCCGTAGCGCCCGAGCTCGCACACCTTGTCGGCGAACTTCGAGTACACCATGTCGGGCTTCTCGTAGTAGCGGCGCTTGCGCACGTCCCAGCCGACGTCGTTGCCGGCCATGTCGGACATGGTGAACGGCCCCATCGCGAGGCCCCACTTCTGCAGCGCGGCGTCCACCTGCATCGGGCTCGCGCCCTCGTCCAGCAGGAAGCCCGCCTGCTGCGTGTACTTCTCCAGCATGCGGTTGCCGATGAAGCCGTCGCACACGCCGGAGACGATCGGCACCTTGCGCAGCCTCTTGCCGAGCTTCATGGTGGTGGCGAGCACGTCCTTGCCGGTCTTCGCGCCGCGCACCACTTCCAGCAGGCGCATGACGTTGGCGGGCGAGAAGAAGTGCGTGCCGATCACGTCCTGCGGGCGCTTGGTGACCTCCGCGATCTTGTTGACGTCGAGCGTGGAGGTGTTGGTGGCGAGGATCGCGCCGGGCTTCATCCAGCCGTCGAGCTTCCTGAAGATGTCCTGCTTCACTTCCATCCGCTCGAACACCGCCTCGATGACGATGTCGGCTTCGCGCACGGCGGCCAGCTCGATGGTGCCCTGGATCAGCGCCATGCGTTTGTCCATGTCCTCCTGCTTCAGGCGCCCGCGCTTCACCGTCACGGCGTAGTTGTCCTTGATGCGCTTCAAGCCCTTGTCCAGCGCCTCCTGCGACATGTCGGCGATGGTCACCGGGATGCCGGCGTTGGCGAAGCTCATGGCGATGCCGCCGCCCATGGTGCCCGAGCCGATGATCGCCGCCTTCTTGATCTCGCGCGTGGGCGTGTCTTCCGGCACGTCGGGGATCTTCGAGGTCTGGCGCTCGGCGAAGAACATGTGGCGCAGCGCCTTGGATTCGACGGTGTTGACAAGGTACTCGAAGCGCTCGCGTTCCACCTTGCGCCCTTCGTCGAAGGGCAGGGTCACCGCGGCGTGGATGCACTTGGCGATCTCGGCCGGCGCCGGGTTGCCGCCGGCGCTCTTCGCGGCCTGCACCGGCACCGCCTCGAGCAGCGCCTTCTGGTCGCCCTCCACTTTCGGCGGCATGTCGCGCACGCGGCGCGGACCCTTGCCCTCGGCGACGAGCTTCTTCGCGTAAGCGATGCCTTCTTCCAGCAGGTCGCCGGTGACGATTTCGTCCACCAGGCCGAACTCCTTCGCCTTCTCCGCGGGGATCGGGTCGCCGAGGATCATCATGCGCGCCGCTTCGTGCACCGGAACGACGCGCGGCAGGCGCTGCGTGCCGCCCGAACCGGGCAGGATGCCGAGCTTCACCTCGGGCAGGCCGAGGAGGGTTTTCGGGAGAGCGATGCGGTAGTGGCAGCCGAGCGCCAGCTCCAGGCCGCCGCCCAGCGCGAAGCCGCCGATCGCCGCCACCAGGGGCTTTTGCATCGCGTCCTGCATGTCGTTCACTTCCGGCAGGTTGGGCGGGGTCATCGGCTTGTTGAACTCGCGGATGTCGGCGCCGCCCGAGAAGGCCTTCGACGATCCGATCAGCACCACCGCCTTGACCTCGGGGTCGGCGGCGGCCTGCTTCAGTCCTTCGGCGATGCCGGCGCGCAGTGCGTTGCCGAGGCCGTTGATGGGGGGGTTGTTCAGGGTGATGACGGCAATGCCGTCGCGCACGGAATACGCTGCCACGTCGCTCATTTCGCGCACTCTCCAGGGGGGATGGTCAAAATTCTACTCTTTGCGTCCTGCCGCCGTCGATCAGACCTCGAGCCACTCCTTGCGCATGGCCGCGTTCTCGCGCACGTCGCTCGGGCGTCCCTCGAACACGATGCTGCCGTGGCCCATCACGTACAGGCGCTCGGAGATGTCGAGCGCGATGGCGAGCTTTTGCTCGACCAGCAGGATCGAGATGCCGCGCTTCCTGATTTCCTCGAACAGGCCGGCGAGCTGCTCGACGATCTTCGGCGCGAGGCCCTCGGTGGGCTCGTCGATCATCACCAGTTCCGGGTCGCCCATCAGCGTGCGGCACAGGGTGAGCATTTGCTGCTCGCCGCCGGAGAGGAACCCGGCCTGCGTGTCGGCGCGCTCCTTCAGCTGAGGGAACAGCTGGTACATGTCCTCCATGCCCCAGCGCCCCGCGGCCTGCCTCTTCTGCCCGAGCAGCAGGTTCTGCCGCACGGTAAGCGTGGGGAAGATGTCGCGGTTCTCCGGCACGTAGCCCAGGCCCTTATGCGCGATCTCATAGGCCTTCAGGCCGACCATCTCCTCGTTGTTGAAGCGCACCGAGCCCGTGCAGTCCACCAGCCCCATGATCGAGCGGATGGTGGTCGAGCGGCCGACGCCGTTCCTTCCCAGCAGGGAGACGATCTCACCCTTGCCGATGGAAAGGTGCACGCCGTGCAGGATGTGGCTCTTGCCGTAGTAGGCGTGCAGGTCGCGCACCTCAAGCACTTGCGGTCTCCTTGTGCAGGGCGCCGAGGTACGCCTCCTGCACCGCCGGGTTGGCGCGGATCTCCTCCGGCGCGCCGGTGGCAAGCACCTCGCCGTAGACCAGCACGCTGATGCGGTCCGCGAGGCCGAACACCACGCCCATGTCGTGCTCCACCATCACCAGCGTCTTGCCCTGGGTGATCGAGCGCACCAGCTCCACCACCTGCGCGGTCTCGGTGCGGCTCATGCCGGAGGTGGGCTCGTCCAGCAGGATCACGCTCGCGCCGCCGGCGATGGTGACGCCGATCTCCAGCGCGCGCTGCTCGGCGTAGGTCAGCGTCCCGGCGGGAAGGTTGCGGCGCTTCGCCAGGCCGATGCGCTCCATCACTTCCTCCGCGCGCAACCGCACATCCTTCAGGCCGCCGACGCGGTGCCAGAAGGAGTAGCGGTAGCCCGCCGACCACAGCACGCCGCAGCGGATGTTCTCGAACACCGTCATGTGGTGGAAGATGTTGGTGACCTGGAAGCTGCGCGACAGGCCCTGGCGGTTGATCTCGAAGGGGCGCAGGTTGGTGATGTCGGCGCCGTGCAGCAGGATGCGCCCCGCGGACACCTCGTAGCGGCCGGAAATCAGGTTGAACAGGGTGGACTTGCCGGCGCCGTTGGGGCCGATGATGGCGTGGCGCTCGCCGTCGCGGATGGCGAGCGACACGCCCTGGATGATCTTCGTCGTGCCGAAGCTCTTGTGCACTTCCTGCAGCTCGATGGCGTTCTTCATGGCGCTGCCTTCGCCTGCAGATCGAGCTGGATCGTGCCCCAGCGCTCGCCGACCAGTCGCGTCGCGGCGCGCAGCGCCGCCAGCCCGGCGGCGAGCACGGCGCCGAACACGATCCAGGGGGGCGTGGTGCGCGCGTCGAAAGACAGGCCGAGCACCGTCAACACCGTGCTCGCACCCTGCTCGGAGAGCCGGTACACCATCTCCACCAGACCGATCAGGCCGGCGAGCCCCACCACCCCCGCGAGCGCGGCGAGCGCGTAGGGCACGGCGAGCTCGCGCCAGCGCCCGGCGCGCAGCACCGGGAACTGCATCATGATCAGCGAGGCGATGCCTCCGGGGGCGTACACCACCATCAGCACGAAGAACAGGCCGAGGTACAGCAGCCAGGCCTTGGTGAAGCCGGACAGCGCGACGACGAAAAACACGTACACGATCGCGCCGAGGATCGGCCCAAAGAAGAACGGCACGCCGCCGATGAAGGTGGCAAGCAGCACGCCGCCGGAGCGGATCGCCGACACGTTCTCCTCCGACACGATCTCGAAATTGATGCACGACAGCGCACCCGAGACGCCGGCGAAGAAAGAGGACAGCACCAGTTGCAGGAAGCGCACGTGCTGCGTGTTGTAGCCTACGAACTCGGCGCGCTCGGGGTTGTCGCGCACCGCGTTGGCCATGCGCCCGAGCGGCGTCTGCGTCAGCGCGAACATCGCCGCCATGCCGAGGAAGCACCACACCGCGACCAGGTAATAGACCTGCAGCGCGGGGCCGAAGGTCAGGCCGAGGAACGGCTGGCCGACCACGCGGTTGGTCGAGACGCCGGCCTCGCCGCCGAAGAAGCCCGGGAACATCCGCGCGCAGGCGAACACCATTTCACCGATGCCGAGCGAGATGAGCGCAAAGGTGGTGCCGGCGCGCTTGGTGGTGACGTAGCCGAACAGCACGCCGAAGAACAACCCCGCCAGCCCGCCGACCAGCGGCAGCAGCGCCACCGGAAAGGCGAAGCCCCCCTTGCCCATCAAGTTGAGCACGTGCACGGTGACGTAGGCGCCCAGCCCCGAGTACACCGCGTGGCCGAAGGACAGCATGCCCCCCTGGCCGAGCAGCATGTTGTAGCTGAGCGCGAACAGGATCAGCGTGCCCATCTGCGTGAGCATGGTGAGCGCGAAGCCCCCGGAGAACAGGTGCGGGGCAATGAGAAGCACCAGCGCGGCGCCGCTCCACAGGATCCAGCGCCCGAGGTTGAGCGGGGCGTACTTCATCCTTCGCGGGTCCCCATCAGGCCTTTCGGCCGGAAAATCAGCAACAGCACCATCAGCAGGTAGGGCAGCATCGGCGCCGCCTGCGCAATGCTGATGCCGCCCAGCGACCAGTCGAGCGATACCGCGAAAGTCTGCATGCAGCCGATCAGCAGCGACGCGACGAAGGCGCCGGCGAGCGAACCCATGCCGCCCACCACCACGATGACGAAGATGATCGGTCCGACCGAGGCGGCCATGCCGGGATCGGTGACGAAGGCGTTGCCGCCGATCACGCCGGCAAGCCCCGCGAGCGCCGCGCCGCCGCCGAATACCAGCATGAACACGCGCGGCACGTTGTGGCCGAGCGCCTCGACCGTCTGCGGGTGGCTCAGCGCCGCCTGGATCACCAGGCCGATGCGCGTGCGCGTCAGCGCGAGCCAGATCGACACCAGCATCGCCACCGACACCAGCATCATGAAGCCGCGGTAGATCGGGTACTGCGAACCCATGATCTGGAACAGCGGGCCGTCGAGTTCCGCGGGCACCCTGTAGTCCAGCGCGGCGCGGCCCCAGATCAGGTGCACTGCTTCCTCGATCAGGTACGCCAAGCCGAAGGTGAACAGCAGCTCGGCGACGTGGCCATGCTTGTGCACCTGGCGCAGGCCGAAGCGCTCGACCAGCATGCCGATGGCGCCCACCAGGATCGGGGCGACGACCAGCGCCGGCCAGAAGCCGATCCTGGTGCTGACCTGGAAGGCGAGGTAGGCCCCCAGCATGTAGAAGCTGGCGTGCGCGAAGTTGAGCACGCCCATCAGCGAGAAGACGAGCGTCAGGCCCGAGGACAGCATGAACAGCAGCAGGCCGTAGCTGATGCCGTTCAGCGACTGGACGAGAAAGAATTCCATGGCAGAAACAAAAACGGGGAGCTTTGGGGCTCCCCGTGGGTTTCGCTGCCGGCGGCTACGGCCGCTTCATCTGGCAGGAGGTCGGCTGCGCCGAGGTGTAGGCCTCGAGCCGCGCCTCGGTGATCGGTGCCAGGCCGCTGCCTTCCATGTCGATCTTGGCGTTCTTGGGCCCGCCCCTCGCGGTCGACTTGACCAGCGTCAGCACGTACAGCGGCTGGATCAGCTGGTGGTCGCTCCTGCGCATCTCGACCTCGCCCAGCTCGCCGTCGTGGCGCATGCCCTCGAGGGCCAGGGCCACCGCCTTGGGCTCGACCGACTTGGCCTGCACGATCGCCTTGGCGAACATGTCCCACATGATCTTGCCGCGCAGGAAGTAGAAGTCGGGATTGCCTTTGGGCGCCTGCTTGCGGTAGTCCGCGTCCCATTTCGCCGCTTTGTTGTTCTCCACGTTGGAGTGGTACTCGGCGATGATCTTCACCTTCCCGGCAGCGGCTTCGCCCATCGCGGTCGGCGTGCCCAGCCCGCCCGCGTAGTACGTGTACCAGGTCACGTCCAGCCCGGCGTCGCGGCCGGCCTTGACCAGCAGCGACATGTCCTGGCCCCAGTTGCCGGTGATCACGCTGTCGGCCCCAGCCGCCTTCATTTTCGCCACGTAGGGCGCGAAATCAGTCACTTTGCCGAGCGGATGCAGGTCGTCGCCCACGATCTGGACGTCGGGGCGCTTGCGCGCCAGCATCTCGCGCGCCGCCTTCCTCACGGCGTGGCCGAAGGAGTAGTCCTGATTGAGCAGGTACACCTTCTTGATTTCCTTGCGGCCCGCCATCCAGGTGGTGAGCGACTCCATCTTCATGTCGCTGTTGGCGTCGAAGCGGAAATGCCAGAACGAACACTTGTCGTTGGTGTAGGCCGGATCCACCGCCGCGTAGTTCAGGTAAAGGATTTCCTTGCCCGGGTTTCTCTCGTTGTGGCGGTTCACCGCCTCGATCAGCGCGCCCGCCACCGCCGAGCTGTTGCCCTGGGTGATGTAGCGGATGTCCTGGTCGATGACGCGCTTCAACTGGTTGAGCGATTCCTGCGGGCTCACCTTGTTGTCGAAGGGCACCACTTCGAGCTTCACCTTGCCGAGCTTGCCGCTCTGGTTGATGCGCTCGACGGCGAAGCGGAATTCGGCCAGCCCCTGCTCGCCGGTCTGGGCGAAGGGCCCGGAGAGCGGGTCGATGTAGGCGACCTTGATGTTCTGAGCCTGCGCGCCGAACGAAACGAGCGATGCGGCGGCCGCGATGGCGGCCGCGCCGAAGATGCGCTGAATCATGTTGTTTCCTCCTGGAGAGGGGCAAAATGTTATAGACGGTTACAAAGCCGGTCAAGGCCGGCGCTTGCCACCCGCCCCCGTCCGGCGGGTAAACTCAGGCCCTGCGCGTCATTTGCATCGTGAAAGCGCATCCCGGGAGGAAACCCATGCAAGGCCTGATGATGGACATGCCGCTGCTGATCACCGACCTGATCCGGTTCGCCGACCGCAATCACGGCGACACCGAGATCGTCTCCAAGACCGTCGAGGGGGGGCTGCACCGCTATACGTACCGCGAGGCCCATGCCCGCGCGCGCAGGTTGGCCAAGGCGCTGCAGGCGCTCGGCGTGAAGAGGGCAGACCGCGTCGGCACCCTGGCCTGGAACGGCTACCGCCACTACGAGTTGTACTACGCGATCTCCGGCAGCGGCGCGATCATCAATACCATCAACCCGCGGCTGTTTCCCGACCAGATCACCTACATCTCGAACCACGCCGAGAACACGGCGCTGTTCTTCGACCTGACGTTCGTGCCATTGGTCGAGAAGCTCGCGCCGCAGCTGAAGACGGTGAAGCACTACGTGCTGCTGACCGACCGCGCCCACATGCCGGCGCAGACCTCGATCCCCAAGCTCCTGTGCTACGAGGACCTGATGGACAAGCAGGACGACCGCTTCGAGTGGCCGTCGTTCGACGAGCGCACCGCGGCGGCGCTGTGCTACACCTCGGGCACGACCGGCAACCCGAAGGGCGTGCTCTTCGGGCACCGCTCCACGGTGCTGCACGCCTACGGCGCCGCGCTGCCCGACGCGCTCAACCTCTCGGCGCGCGACGCGGTGCTGCCGGTGGTGCCGATGTTCCACGCCAACGCCTGGAGCCTGCCTTACGCCTGCACCATGGTGGGCGCGAAGATGGTGTTCCCGGGCCCGCACCTTGACGGCAAGAGCGTCTACGAACTGATCGAGCAGGAAAAAGTGACGCTGTCGGCCGGCGTGCCGACGGTGTGGCTGATGCTGCTGCAGCACCTGACGGCAAACAAGCTCAGGTTCTCCACGCTCAACCGCACGGTGATCGGCGGCTCGGCCTGCCCGCCGGCGATGATCCGCGCCTTCCAGGACGACTACGGCATCACGGTGTTCCACGCCTGGGGCATGACCGAGATGAGTCCCTTGGGCACGGTGGGCTCGCTGAAGGCGAAGCAGGCGGCGCTGCCGAAGGAGCAGCGCTTCGCCGTGCAGGCCAAGCAGGGCCGCGGCATCTTCGGCGTCGAGATGAAGATCGTCGACGAGGAAGGCAAGGAGCTGCCCTGGGACGGCAAGCGCTTCGGCAACCTGCTCGTCAAGGGGCCGTGGATCGCCTCGGGCTACCTGAAGGGCGAAGGCGGCGATCCGCTCAAGGACGGCTGGTTCCCGACCGGCGACGTCGCCACCATCGACCCCGACGGCTACATGCAGATCACGGACCGCTCCAAGGACGTGATCAAGTCGGGCGGCGAATGGATCAGCTCCATCGACCTGGAGAACATCGCCGTGGCGCACCCGGCGATCCAGGAGGCGGCGGTGATCGGCATCAGGCACCCGAAGTGGGACGAGCGCCCGATCATCGTGGCGGTGAAGAAAGCCGGGCAGGAGGTGTCGAAGGAGGCGCTGCTCAAGTACTACGAGGGCAAGATCGCCAAGTGGTGGATGCCCGACGACGTGGTGTTCGTGACCGAGCTGCCGCACACCGCCACCGGCAAGCTCTCCAAGCTGACGCTGCGCCAGACGTTCAAGGACTACAAGCTGCCGGGCTGAGGGGCGCGCCCATGGTGGAAGCGGATGCAAACCTGGAGCGGGCGGTCCGAAAACGCACCGCGCAGGAACGCGATCAGAAGCAGAGGCTGTGGTGGGCGGCCAGCACCGCCTCCAGCTACGCATTGGACGTGCTGTTGCTGGTCCTTTTCGTGTTCGCGGGCACGATCCCGGGTTCCGCCGTCACTGTATACGCGGCGGCAGCCGCCCTGGTGACGATGGTGCAGTTCGCGATGTACGCGAGCGGGGCGAACCTCAGGTTCCGCGACCCGAGCCTGGCCGCCCCCCTGGTGGTGGCGGGCGTCGCGGTGCAACTGGCGCTGGTGGCCGTCGCCCCGCAGGTCGCGTTTCCGTTCCTCGCCAATCTTTTCACCGTGTTCGCCTTCGGCGTCATCTGGATGTCGCTGCGCGCGTCGGCGATCGTCTGGGCGCTGACCTTCGTCGCGACTGGCGCGGCGCTGTGGCCGGTGGCCCCGCGCTTGGCAGTCCCGGTCTCGACACCGGCCGAGCTGGCGCTCACCTGGCTTTGCTTCTCCCTCATCCTCGGCCGCTGCCTGCTGCTCAGCGTCTATGCCAACGACTTGCGCACGCGGCTGAGCGAGGGCCGGCGGCGGCTCGCCGCTTCCCTGGAGCAGATCCGGGAGCTGGTGCACTACGACGAGCTCACCAAGATCTACAACCGCCGCACGCTGATCGAGCGTCTCGAGCAGGAACGCAGCCGCGCCGTGCGCACCGGGGTGCCGTTCTGCGTCGCGTTGTTCGACCTGGACCATTTCAAGGCGGTGAACGACAACCATGGCCACGCGGCGGGCGACGAAGTGCTGAAGGGTTTCGCGGCGGTGGTGCGCGCCACGATGCGCGACAGCGACGTGTTCGGCCGCTACGGCGGCGAGGAGTTCATGTTGATCCTCAACGCTACCGTGCCGGCCGCGGCGCAGGTAGCCCTGGAGCGCATCCGCACCGGGCTGGCGGCGCACGACTGGGCGGCGATCGCCCCCGGGCTCGCACTCACCACCTCGGTCGGCGTGGCGGGGTTGCGTTCCGGGGAGACCATCGCGCAGTTGCTGCACCGGGCCGACGGCGGCCTCTACGAAGCCAAGCGCGCCGGCCGCAATTGCGTGATCATCAAGGACTGAATCATGAGCCAGCACGTCGTCGTCGAGACCCGGGACCGCATCACCCGCATCGAACTGCGCCGGCCCGAGAAGAAGAACGCGCTCAGCCCGGAGATGTACGCCGCGATGGCGCAGGCGCTCGCCGCGGCGGAGGCTGACGCGCAGGTGCGCGCGGTGCTGATCCACGGGCAGAGCGGCTGCTTCACCTCCGGCAACGACGTGAAGGACTTCCTCGATCTGCCACGCAACCCCGGCGCCTTGCCCGCCTCTGGTTTCCTGCGCGCCATTTCCACCGCGCGCAAGCCGCTGGTGGCTGCAGTAGGCGGCCCGGCGGTCGGCATCGGCACAACGATGCTGCTGCACTGCGACCTCATCTACGCCGCGCCCAACGCGCGTTTCCAGCTGCCCTTCGTGCCGCTGGGCCTGCTGCCCGAGGCGGCCTCCAGCCTGCTGCTGCCGATGGTGGCCGGGTACCAGCGCGCCGCCGAACTGCTGCTGCTCGGCCAGCCCTTCGGCGCGGAGAAGGCGCTGGCCGCGGGCATCGTCACCGAGATCGTCCCCGAGGCCGAGTTGCTGGAGCGCGCACGCCACGCGGCGGCGGCGCTGTCCGCGCTTCCGCCGGCGTCCGTCAGGATGACCAAGGAGCTGATGAAGCGCGGCTTGGCGCAGGCGGTGCCGGAGCGCATGACCGAGGAGCTGCAGCTCTTCGGCGAGCGGCTGCGCTCGCCGGAAGCGAAGGAAGCGCTGCGCGCCTTCATGGAGAAGCGCAAGCCCGACTTCTCGCGCTTCTCCTGATGATCCACCACGAGACGCTCGAGGCGAACGGCATCCGCCTGCACGCCGCGCGCTGCGGCGACGGGCCGCTGATGCTGTTCCTGCACGGCTTTCCCGAGTACTGGGCCATGTGGCGGCCGCTCATCGAGCATTTCGGCGCGCGCGGCCGCTGCGCGGTGGCGCCCGACCTGCGCGGCTACAACCTGTCCGAGAAGCCGCCGACGGTGGACGCCTACAAGGCGAAGCACCTGGTGGCCGACGTGCTCGCGCTCGCCGCGCACTACACGAAGGACAAGTTCGTCCTGGTGGCGCACGATTGGGGCGGCGCGGTAGCCTGGGGCGTGGCTATCGCGCACCCGGAGCGGCTGTCGAAGCTGGTGATGCTCAACTCGCCGCACCCCTGGATCTTCTGGCGCGAGCTCTGCCACAACCCCGCGCAGCAGAAAGCGAGCGAGTACATGCTGCTTTTTCGCGACGCGAAAGCTGAGAGAGTGTTGGCGGAGAACGGCTATGCGCGGCTGCTCGGCGCCTTCTCCGACCTGGACGAGGGCGCGCGCAAGGCGCTCATCGAGGCCTGGTCGCAGCCGGGCGCACTCACCGGCGGGCTCAACTACTACCGCGCCTCGGCGCTGTATCCGCCGTCCGCGCAAGACCCGGGAGCGAAGAAGCTGCAGCTCGAGGCGAAGGACTTCATCGTGAAAGTGCCGACGCTGGTGATCTGGGGCGAGCGCGACACGGCGCTGCTGCCGGGCTGCCTCGAGGGGCTGGAGCAAATGGTGCCCGGGGTGAAAATCGTGCGCGTGCCCGATGCCACGCACTGGGTGGCGCGCGAGCGAACCGCCCGGGTCATCCGCGAGATCGAGGCGTTTACAATCGGCCAATGAAGACCTCGATGAAGATCCGCGACCTGGAGAGCCGGGTCGGCCAGGAGATCGCGGTTTCGCCCTGGGTGGAGATGGCGCAGGAGAGGATCGACCTGTTCGCCAAGGCGACCGAGGATTTCCAGTGGATACATGTCGACAGGGACAAGGCGAAGCAATCGCCCTACGGCACCACCATCGCGCACGGCTTCCTCACGCTCTCCATGCTGCCCAAGCTGACGGAATCGACCTTCGAGTTCTCCGACCGCAAGATGGGCGTTAACTACGGCCTGAACAAGGTGCGCTTCACCGCGCCGGTGCCCGCGGGCGCGAAGATCCGCGGCCGCTTCACGCTGGCCAAGTACGAAAAGCTCGAGGGCGGCGTGCAGACCACCTGGAGCGTGGTGCTCGAGCGCGAGGGCGGCGACAAGCCCGTGATGGTCGCCGAGACCATCAGCCGGCACTATTTCTGACCGTAGGGTGGGCCAATGGCCCACCAGTTCGTGGGCCGATGGCCCGCCAGTTCGTGGGCCGATGGCCCGCCAGTTCGTGGGCCATTGGCCCACCCTACATCTGGAAGGAATCGAGATGGCGCAGCGCTGGAAGCACAAGCCCCCCAACTCGAACTGGGGCGAGTTCGGCCCCGACGACCAGCGCGGGCGCATGAACTACGTGACGCGCGAGAAGGTGCTGCAGGGCGTGGCCGAAGTGAAGGAGGGACGCACGTTCTGCCTGTCGCTGCCGCTCGACTATCCCGGCGGCAATGCGCTCAATCCGCGGCGCAACCCGCCGCGCCTCGCGCCCACCCAGCGCGATGGCAAGCAGGTGTTCTGCTTTGCGTTGTCCGAGGTGCATCCGGTGGTCACCGACGTCATTTGCGACGACTTGGTGCTGCTTACCCTGCAGTACTCCACGCAATGGGACTCCCTCGCCCACGTCGGCGCCAAGTTCGACGCCGACGGCGACGGCAAGCCGGAAATCGTCTTCTACAACGGCTTTCGGCCCGGCGACGGCCTCGAGCTGGCGCAGGAAAAACCCGATGCGGAACCCTGGGCGAGGTTCGAGGGTTCGCGGGCCGAGGCCTTGGGCATCCAGAATCTTGCCGAGCACGGCGCGCAGGGGCGCGGCGTGATGGTGGACCTGCACGCGCATTTTGGCCGCGAAAGAAAAGCGATCGGCTACGACGAGCTGATGCGCTTGATGGAGAAGGATAAGGTGGCGGTGGAAAAGGGCGACTTCGTCTGCTTCTACACCGGCTTCGTCGACGTCATTCTTGAATTGAAGAAGAACCCCGACCCCAGGCTGTTGCACAACACCTGCACGGGACTGGACGGCCGCGACGACAAGCTGCTCAAGTGGGTGACGGACTCCGGCTGCGCGGCACTGATCGCCGACAACTACGCGGTGGAGATCATCCCGGCGAGCCCGTTCAAGCCGATGCCGCACGCGCTCATGCCGCTGCACGAGCACTGCCTGTTCAAGAACGGCATCCACCTGGGCGAGATCTGGTTCCTCACGGAGCTTGCGCGCTGGCTGCGCGAGCACAAGAGAAACCGCTTCCTGCTCACCGCGCCGCCGCTCAGGCTGCCCGGCGCCGTAGGCTCGCCCGCCGTCGCGGTGGCCACCGTATGAGCGAATTCGCCATCATCAACATCACGCCTCCGCGCTGAGCGCGGCGGACCTGCTTGAAGCCGGTCCGCGGCTATAATCCCGCGCCTGCCATGAGCACGTGGCTCGAAGGCCGGGTCGTCGGCCAGAAACGCTGGACCGAGCGCCTTTGCAGCCTGCAGGTGGCGGCGCCGCTCGGCCGATTCGAGGCCGGCCAGTTCACCAAGCTCGCGCTGGACGTCGGCGGCGAGCGCATCGCCCGGCCGTACTCGCTGGTCAACCCGCCCGGCACCGAGCCGCAGGAGTTCTACTACAACGTGGTGGCGGCGGGGCCCCTGTCGCCGCGCCTCGCGGCGCTGCGCGCCGGCGACGCGGTGTTCGTGGCGCCGAACGTCGCCGGTTTCCTCGTGCTCGCCGAAGTGCCGGACGCCGAGAACCTGTGGCTGATCTCGACCGGCACTGGTCTGGGACCTTTCCTTTCCATCCTGCGCACCGAGGCGCCGTGGCGGCGCTTCAAGCGGGTGACGCTGGTGCACGCCACGCGCACCGCGGCCGAGCAGGCCTACGGCGACGTGCTTGCCGCGGTCGGCGCGGCGCGCGCCGCGCAGTTCCGCCGCATCGCCTTCGTCAGCCGGGAGAAAGCGCCACGGGCGCTCGAGGGCCGCGTGCCGGCGGCGATCCGCGACGGCCGGCTGGAGCGCGCCGCGCTGGCGGAATTCTCGGCCGAGCGCTCGCACGCGATGCTCTGCGGCAATCCCGGGATGGTGACCGACGTCACGGCGGCGCTGGCCGAGCGCGGCATGCGCAAGCACCGCCGGCGCGCCCCGGGTCACATCACGGTGGAGACCTACTGGTGATCCGGCGCGCGGCCGCTGTCCTGCTGCTCGCGCTGCTCGCCGGCTGCAGCGCCATCGAGTTCGCCTACAACAACGCCGACACGTGGCTGCGCTGGCAGGCCGGGCGCTATATCGAGTTCCGCGATCGCCAGGCCGAGGAGTTCGACAGCCGCCTGGCGTCCTTCCTCGCCTGGCACCGCGCGCGCGCGCTGCCGCAGTACGCCGAGCTCGCCGACGAGGCAGGCGCGCGCCTCACGCGCGGCGTGTCGCATGCCGATCTGGTTTGGGGTTACGATGCCATCAGGCAGCAGTCTGGTGAGGGGCTGCGCCGGGCCGGCGCCGAACTCGGGGACTTCCTCGACCGGCTGTCGCCGGCGCAGATCGAGCACCTCGAGGAGCGCTTCGCGGAGGACAACCGCAAGGTTGCGCGCGAATCGCTCGAGGGCACGCCGGAGGAGCGCAGGAGCCGCCGCCTGAAGCGCATCGTGCACGCACTGGAGGACTGGCTGGGGGAGCTGAGCGATGCGCAACGCGAGCGCGTCCGGCAGTTCAACGAGCAAGCACCGCTCAACGGCGAGCTGCGCGACCGCGAGCGCCGCCGGCGGCAGGCGGAGTTCCTCGCCATGCTGCGCGCACGGGAGAGCGGGCGGCGCCTCGCCGACTGGGCGGCGCAGTGGGACCGCGGCCGCGAGCCCGCCTTCGCCGCCGCGCACCGCGCGTATATGGACAATTTCTTCGCCATGCTCGCCGACCTGGAGCGCACGCTGAACGCGCGCCAGCGGCAGGTCGCGATCGCGCGGCTGCGCGAGTACGCGCGCAACTTCGACATGCTGGCCGCCGCGCGATGAACGACCGTACCACGCCGCCGTCGTACCTCGAGCAGCCGCCGGTGAGCTACGCCGGGCGCACGCGCTTCACGCAGCTGGAATACGAGGCGGTGCTGGCCAACGCTTCCATCGGCATCGCCTTCACGCGCGAGCGCAAATTTTTCCTCTGCAATCCCAAGTTCGCCGAGATGTTCGGCTGGCAGCCCGACGAGCTGATCGGCCAGCCCGGCGAGGTGGTGTACGCGTCGCGCGAGAGCTACGAAGCGCTGGGCCGCATCGCGGTGCCGGTGCTCTCCGCGGGCAAGCAGCTCGACCTCGACTGGGAGATGCGGCGCAAGGACGGCTCCACCTTCCTCGGCCGCATGATCGCCAAGGCGATCAGCACCAGCGATCCGCGCCAGGGCACGGTGTGGATCGTCGAGGACATCACCGACAGGAAACGCGCCGACGAGGAGATTCGGCGCCTGGCGGCCGAATCCAAGCTCATCCTGGACAACGCCACCTCGGGAATCCTGTTCGCCCGCAACCGCGTGATCCAGCGCTGCAACCGCCGTATCGAGGAGATGGTCGGCGCCGCGCCGGGCGAGCTCGACGGCCAGAGCTCCGCCGCACTGTTCGCGGATCGCAAGGACTGGGAATCGGCGGTGCGCCAGGCGTACGAAGGCACGCCCGCCGGGCAGATGCACGACGCGGTCTGGCGTTTCAAGCGCAAGGACGGCAGCACCTTCCTGTGCCGCACGCGCGGCCGGCGCATCGGCGAGGGCCAGGAGTGGATCTGGAGCTACGACGACGTGACGCTCGAGCACGCGGCGCGCGAGTCGCTGGAGCGCGCGGTGGCCGAGCGCACCGCCGAGCTGAAGGCCGCCAACGAGCGCCTCGGCGCCGAGATCGGCGACCGCCGGGAGGCGGAGGAGCGCGCGCAGCACCTCGCCGACCACGACGCGCTCACCGGGCTGCCCAACCGGCGCCTGCTGGAGGACCGCCTGACGCAGGCGCTGGCGCTCAGCCAGCGCAACCGCAAGCAGACTGCGGTGATGTTCGTCGACCTGGACCGCTTCAAGGCGATCAACGACTCGCTCGGCCACGCGGTCGGCGACCTGGTGCTGAAGGAAGTGGCGCAGCGCCTGGTGAAGCAGCTGCGCATCGGCGACACCATCTGCCGCATCGGCGGCGACGAGTTCGTGGTGGTGCTGCCCGAGGCCAAGCGCTCGACCGATGCGGCCAACGTCGCCGCCAAGATCATCGAGACGCTGTCGCAGCCGGTGCGCGCGGCCGATCGCGAGCTGACCGTGACGCCCTCGATCGGCATCGCGGTGTACCCCGACGACGGCCGCGACGCCGAAGCGCTGATCCGCAACGCCGACGCGGCGATGTACCACGCCAAGGAGTCGGGGCGCGCCAACTACCAGTTCTTCACCGAGCAGATGAACCAGGTGGCCTCGCGGCGCCTGGCGCTGGAGAACGACCTGCGCCGCGCCCTGCACAAGGGCGAGCTGCTGGTGCACTACCAGCCGATCGTGGAGCTCAGCAGCGGCACGGTGGTGGCGCACGAGGCGCTGGTGCGCTGGCAGCATCCGGCCAGGGGCGTGGTGCCGCCCGCGGAGTTCATGCAGCTCGCCGAGGACACGGGGCTGATCGTGGGCATCGGTGAATGGGTGCTGCGCGAGGCCTGCCGCTGGGCCACCTTCATCGGCGCCGAGCACGGCGTGCAGGTGGCGGTCAACCTGTCGTCGCGGCAGTTCAACGACCCCAAGCTGATCGAGCTGGTGCGGCGCGTGCTGGCCGACAGCGGG
>JBGQFF010000045.1:0-18330 GCA_041496745.1 Gammaproteobacteria bacterium | reverse complement strand
GTGGAGATAGCGCGGTTGTCGATGGTAGTGTGACGGCCAAAGCTGCCTATACAAGTGGCGCTAATAGCGTTGTCAAAGGTAATGTGACTGCAGCTGGTAATATCGTGCTTGGAGCAAATAGCCGTATTATTGGTTCGGTTCGCAGTGGTACAGGTGTGATTACTTACGGCGCTGGCGCTACAGTTGGTAAAGTGTTGAAGTAATCAAGTTTACGGCCTCAGGGGTCCGCTGAAGGGGCGTTCGGTTCAACCGACGATGGCCCGAGCGAGGCCCCCGCGCCGGCCTCGGAGCAGCAGCCGGAATGACCGCTTTTGGCCGAAAGCCGGCATTCAAATGACCGTGACCATCAAGCCTTCTTGGCCCAAGCGGTGCAGTAGCCGTTCGGCGATATTTCGGTATCGCCTGGGATGACCTTGCAACTTCCCAAGGCCTTCGCAGAGGGGCCGGGCACGAATTGCATGCACTTGGCGCAAGACTTGTCGCCCTCTGGCTTGCCCTGGTACTTCAGCGCAGTGCGCGTGGAGGCGTTTTTAGCGGCTTCCGCCCGCCCAAAAGTGACCATGACGGGGATCATTGCGAGGGCGGTGCCGCCAAGCTTCAGAAACTGGCGGCGCTGCGTTTGACGATTTGTCATCGTATGTTCGTCCAGTGGTATTTACGCATGTGTGCAAGGTCCTTGTTGAGATGCTTTGGTCAACGCTAGAAACAGCGCGTAAGGTGTGCCGATTAGTGAATCTTTTCGGTGCGGTAGCCCACATCGCGCGGTTTATCCGACGCCGGTCTTCGACGTCACCGCGCAAATCACGCTTTAGCCTCAAGTTCTCGCCAATTCCGGTTGCAGCACGGCAGCCCGCGAATGACCGCTTGTGGCCGAAAACGGACAGTACCAAGATCGGATAGGGACTATTATCGCTGGACAGGTCAGTAGAATTCTTGAAAGGACTTCCGGCTGGGTTAACCGGACCAAGGGGGGCGCTCATGAGGTACCGAGTCGAGAAACAGGGCACCAACATAAGCATCCAAATCGACGATGTTGCGGGGGGGCAAGAACAGGCTCTGATCGAGGCGATCCGCCGCTGTCGACAGGGTGCCTGGGCTTGTCAGTCCGGAGAATGCATGAATATCGAAACGATGGAGGAGCGGGTAGAAGGCGGGAGCGTTTTTCTGACGTTGATCCCCAGGCCAAGCGTGCAAATCGACCCCGCTGGAATCGACATCTGCCTCCGTTACATGCTTGCACTCCGCGAGAATCCGATTCACGGCTGAGTTGCAGGCTCCAACGCGCGCAGGCGCTTGATGTCGGCCCGACCTGCGTCCTTCTTTGCAGTGTCTAGCGGATGTCAGGAGCGGACACTCACGGAGACCCATCAAGGCGACCCGCGCCTCATTCATCTAGAAGTTCACGTTCCTCCCGCCCTTCAACTTCAGCATCTGCCGCGCCTCGTCCGGCGTCGCCACCGCCAGCCCGATCTCCTCGATGATGCGCCGCGCCTTCGCCACTTGCTCGGCATTGGACTTCGCGAGCTGCCCGCGCCCGAGCCACAGGCTGTCCTCCAGCCCGACGCGCACGTTGCCGCCCATCACCGCCGACATCGCGGCGATGAACATCTGGTTGCGGCCCGCGCCCAGCACTGACCAGTAGTACGCATCGCCGAACAGCCGATCGGCGGTGCGCTTCATGTGCATCACGTCCTCGGGATGCGGGCCGATGCCGCCGCGGATGCCGAACACCGACTGGATCAGCAACGGGGGCTTCACCAGCTTCCGGTCAAGGAAATGCGCCGCCGTGTAAAGGTGCCCGATGTCGTAACACTCGATCTCGAATCTCGTGTCGTTCTCGCTGCACGAGGTCAGGATGTAGGCGATGTCCTTGAAGGTATTCTTGAAGATGCGCTCGTCCGACCCGGCGAGGTAGGGCTTCTCCCAGTCGTACTTGAACTCCTTGTACCGGCCGATCATCTCGTACAGCCCGAAGTTCATCGAGCCCATGTTGAGCGAGGCCACTTCGGGCCTGAGCTGCAACGCCGGCTGCAGCCGCTCCTCGATGGTCATGGTGGCCGCGCCGCCGGTGGTGAAGTTGAGCACCACGTCGCTCGCCGCCTTGATCTTCCCCGCGAACTGCCGGAACAGCGCCGGATCCTGCTTCGGGCTGCCATTCTTCGGATCGCGCGCATGCAGGTGCACGATTGCGGCGCCCGCCTTGGCCGCGCCGATCGCCGCTTCCGCGATCTCCTCGGGCGTGATCGGCAGGTGCGGCGACATGCTGGGGGTGTGGATCGACCCCGTCACCGCGCAGGTGATGATGACTTTTCCTTGGGCTGCGGCCATGTAGTGTCTCCCTAGACGAGGTAACGGACGTCGCCGTCCACGGCGAGCGCCTGGCCGGTGATGCGGCTGCCCGGCTCGGTGCACAGGAACAGCGCCATGCTTGCGATGTCCTCGGCGCGAACGGTCGAGTGCAGGCTGGTGGTGTCGAGAAGCTTCTTGCGGAATTCCTCGTGCCCGATGCCGTGCGCCTTGGCCTTGGCGGCGATCACGCGCTCGATGCGCTCCCCCTCGACGAGGCCGGGCAGGATCGCGTTCACGCGCACCTTGTCGGGACCCGCCTCGACGGCGAGGCTTTTGGTGAAGCCGACCACGCCCCATTTCGCCGCGGCGTAGGGCGAGCGCTGGGGAAAGCCGTGCCGTCCCGCGGCGGAAGAAAGGTTGACGATGCTGCCGCCGCCCGCGGCCTTGATGAGCGGCATCGCCTTCCTCGTGCAGTAGAACATCCCGGAAAGGTCGATGGCGATGCAGCGGTCCCAGTCCTCCGGGGCGATGTCCTCGACCTTGCCGGTGGGCCCGGCGATGCCCGCGTTGTTGACCAGCACGTCGAGCCCGCCGAGCGCGCGCTGCGCGTCGGCAAAGAGCCGCTCGACATCGGGGCGGCTCGCGACATCGGCTTTCGTCTGCGTGACGCCGGGCAGGGCGGCCTTTGCGGCGGCGAGGGCCTGCTCGTCGATGTCGCAGATGTGCGCTCGCGCGCCGTGTTCGACGAAAACCTTCGTGATGGCAAGGCCGATGCCCGCCGCCCCGGCGGTCACCAGCACGCGCAGCCCCTTTGCGGACGTGTTCATGCACTCCTCCTTTGTATGCCGCAGAATAGCGGAACATGAGGCATCCGGACACCGCATGATCGAACGCGGCCACCACGACATGGGCGGACTGCCGGCCGGCAAGGTGCGGCGGACCGAGCACGCCTATGACGACTGGGAACTGCGCGTGGACGCGATGATGATGCTCCTCATCGGCGTCGTCGGCGGGAACAAGCGCATGACCGTGGATGAGCTGCGCAAGAACGTCGAGGCGCTGCCGCCCGCGGACTACGACAAGATGGGCTATTACGACCGCTGGGTGATCTCGCTCACCCACACCATGATCCAGCGCGGCGTGATCACCACCGACGAATTGGCAAGAAAGCTGGCAGAAGTCGAAAATCGGGGTCAGAGCCCGATTTCCTCCGGAAAATGAAATCGGGCTCTGACCCCGATTTTCTTTTTTCCCCCGGGGATCGCGTCCGCGTGCGCAAGGCCGCGCCGCTCGGCCACGTGCGCACGCCGTTCTACATCCGCGGCTACGCCGGGGTGGTGGAGCGCGTGTGCGGCGCGTTCCCCAATCCGGAGGAACTGGCGCAGCAGCGCGACGGGCTCCCGGCGCAGCCCCTGTACCGCGTGCGCTTCCGGCAGAAGGAGGTGTGGCCCGGCTACCGCGGCAATCCCGCCGACGCGCTGGAGCTCGAGGTGTTCCAGCACTGGCTGGAGGAGCAATGAAGGACCTCGGCACCTATCGGCCGCTCGATTATTTCCAGCTGATGGAAGTGAGCCTGCGCGAGCTGCTGGTGGAGAAGGGCGTGGTGACGGAGGACGCGATCGCCGCGGCGATGGCGGCGATGCGCGCGCGCGGCCCGGAGCGCGGCGCGGCGATGGCGGCGCGCGCCTGGCTCGATCCCGCCTACAAGGCGCGCATGCTCGCCGACGGCAGCCAGGCCGCCGAGGAACTGGGTTTCGAGGTGCCGGGGCTCAGATTGATCGTGATGGAGAACACGCCGCGGACGCACAACGTCATCGTGTGCACGCTGTGCTCCTGCTACCCGAGGATGCTCCTCGGCCTGCCGCCGGAGTGGTACAAGTCGAAGCCGTATCGCAGCCGGGTGGTGCGCGAGCCGAGAAAGGTGCTCGCCGAATTCGGCCTCAAAGTCTCGCCGAAGGTGGCGATCCGCGTGCACGATTCCAACGCCGACATGCGCTACATGGTGCTGCCCATGCGCCCGGCCGGCACCGGCGGCTGGAGCGAGGAGCGCCTCGCCGGCCTCGTCACGCGCGACTGCCTGATCGGCGTCGCCGTGCCCAAGATCCCCAAAACTCCCCAAACCAGGAAGTCCTGATGACCGCCAAGCTCTTCACGCCCATCCAGTTGGGCGGAATCACCCTGCCCAACCGCATCGTGGTGTCGCCCATGTGCCAGTACAGCGCCGCGGACGGCGCGATGAGCGACTGGCACACCGTGCACCTCGGCAGCCTCGCCTGCTCGGGCGCCGGCCTGATGATCATCGAGGCGACCGGCGTGACGCGCGAGGGCCGCATCTCGCACGGCTGCAGCGGGCTATACAGCGACCTGAACGAGGCGGCGATGAAGCGCGTGGTGGAAGTGTGCCGCGGCATCACCCGCTCGCCGATCGGCGTGCAGCTCGCGCACGCGGGCCGCAAGGGTTCTTCGCAGCTGCCCTGGCTCGGCGGCAAGGCCCTGTCCGCCGCGGAGTCCCCCTGGCAGACGGTGGCGCCGTCTGCATTGCCGTTTGCCGAGGGCTGGCATGTCCCGCACGAGCTTGCGGCGCAGGGGATCAAGGGCCTGGCCGATGCGTTCGTCGCCGCGGCGCAGCGCGCGCTGCGCGTCGGGCTCGATCTCATCGAATTGCATTCGGCGCATGGGTATCTCCTGCACCAGTTCCTCTCGCCGCTCAGCAACCGGCGCAGCGACCGCTACGGCGGCAGCCTGGAGAACCGCATGCGCGCGCCGCTCGAAGTGGCGCGCGCGCTGCGCGACGCCTGGCCGCGCAGCCGCGCCCTCGGTGCGCGCATCACCGCGAGCGACTGGGCCGAAGGCGGCTTCGAGGTGCAGGAAGCCGGCGCCTACGCGCGCGAGCTGAAGGCGATCGGCTTCGACTACGTCTGCGTCTCGAGCGGCGCATTGGTGGGCCACGCGCGCATCAAGGTCGAGGCCGGCTACCAGGTCGGGTTCGCCGAGCAGGTGAAGCGCAAGGCGCAGATGAACGTGATGGCGGTGGGCATGATCGCCCACCCGCAGCAGGCGGAGGATATCGTCGCCGGCGGCCGCGCCGACATGGTGGCGCTGGCGCGCGGCATGCTCGACGACCCGCGCTGGGTGTGGCACGCCGCCGAGCGCTTGGGCGTCAAGCTCGACTACCCGCTGCAGTACCGCCGCGCGCACCCGGACCAGTGGCCGGGGGCGCAGCTGGCGCGGCCGCGGCAGACTGCTTAGGCGGCGCGCGCCGCTTCTACCAGTGCCTGCCCGGCCTCCAGATGGGATTGCGCGAGCCGCGTCACGCGCATATGCTTTGCCGGGTGCGCAAGAAGACGCTTCTGGGCTGGGGCATCGTGGCGGGGATCGGAGCGGCCGCGGCCGTTCTGCTGCCCGGCGAAGCCTGGCGCACGGATCCTGTCGCCGTAAAAAGCTCAGCCGTTGCGAGCGGCGCCCAACCTCCGGCTGACGCAAGTCGCTTCGCCGCGCTGCCTTCGCGCGAGGGCTTCAGCAAGCTGCGCCGTGATCTCTTCGCCGCTCCCGCACCCGCGGCACGCACCGCTTCCGCGCCGGCGCACACCGCGCAGGCCGCGCCGGCACCTGCGCCAGTCGTAGCACCGCCGATGCCCTACCGCGTAGCCGGCCAGGTGGTGCGCAACGGCGTGCCGCAGGTGGTGCTCGCGCGCGACGACCGGGTGCTCATCGTGCGCGAAGGAGAAGTGCTGGAGGGCGGCTACCGCGTGGAGTCGGTGAAGGCGGACGGCGTGACGCTCCTCTACACGCCGCTGGATATACGCGAGCACCTTGCTTTCACTCCCGTCCTGCCGTCTGCAGCGCCACGACCCGTCGCCGCCGTTCCGCCAGCGGCGGTACCGGCGCCAGCGGCGGACGCGCGAGCCGTGCAGCTGCGCTGGGAAGGGCCGGAGCAGGTGCGGGCGGGCAGCAACTTCAACGTAGCGCTAAAGATCACGTCCCACCAGCCGGTGCGTGGCTCGCCATTACAGCTCAGCTACGACGCGAAGCTGCTCGAGCCGGTGGCCGTGCGTGCGGGGGATTTCTTTGCCGACGGCAGCTTTACCTATCGGGTGAACCCGGGCGGCTCCATCTTCGTCGGCGCGTTCACCAACGGCGGTGTTGCCGCCGACGCGGAATTCCTGGTGGTCACCTTCAAGCCGATCCGCTCGGGCGCCACTGCCGAGCTCACGCTTTCGTCGATGGTGCTCCAGGGCGCCGCGGGCCGAGCGCTGCTTCACGAGCCGCTCGGCGCGTTCCGCACCTCCATCACGCAGTAGCCGCGGTTCTCGGCTCCGCCCGGTCGCTGCGGGCCGGCCATTGCTCGGCGAGCTCGCAGAAGTACACCTTCAGGAAGGCGTTGAAGCCCTGCGCGGTGCCCGAGAGCTTGCGCGCCCGGCTCGCCATCCAATGCAGATCGCTGGTCACCACCGGATCGACGATCGGATGCAGGGTGATCCTGCGCTTCGCGCACGCCGGCGCCGCGAAGATCGGCACCACGGCCGCACCCGAGCCGATCTCCACCATCGCGATCTGCGTCTCCAGATAATTGCAAATCACTTCTGGCGGCGCATAACGCCCGGCGCGAGCGAGCTGCTCGTCGATCAGATGCCGGATGGGATTGTCGCGCGGGAAACCGACCAGCCTTTGCGCCGCAACATCCGTCCATCGCACCTCGCACGGCAGTTGTGCGGGCAGGTCGGCGGAGCGGATCAACGCCAGCCTGAAGCGGGCGAGCAAGGCGCGCTGCACGCCGGGCGCGTCGTGCAGAACGGCGCTGACCGCCACGTCAACCTCACCGGACTGCACCATGTCGACGAGGCGCATGCCATCGACATCGATGAGGCTCACGTGCAGATGCGGATCGCGCAGCGCGTAGGCTGCGATCGCCCGGGGCAGCAACTCTGCGGCCGCAAACGGCCCCGCGCCGAGGGTGAGCGAGCCTTTCGACGCGGATGCGGAGCGCCCGATGTTGGTGGCCGCAGCCTCCAGCTCGTGCAGGCTGCGGTCCGCGATGGGCAGCATTTTCGAGCCGAATTCCGTGAGCGCGACCTTGCGCGTGGTGCGCTCGAAGAGTCGAAACCCCAACTGCGACTCCAGCTCGCGCACCAGGACGCTCATGCCGGACTGGGTGATGAACAACTGCTCGGCCGCGCGCGAAAAGCTCTGGTAGCGGGCCGTGAGGACGAACGCTTTGAGTTGACGCGAGGTGATATTCATGTGCAACGGTGATGAATAGATGACTTACTTCTATTGGAGTTGGAACTCATCGCATGATAGATGCTATCAAGCCCGTAGCTCATTTCGTGACTTTTTTGGCGGCTGCGGCACTAAACCGACGGAAGGAGAACGGATGCGTCCCACGGCGCGGCGTCATGAATGCTGCACAGCAAAAAGACCACGCTGGCAGGCAATTTTGTCAGCGCTGCTCGCAGCTGCAGTGCTGTCCGCAGCCGGCTGGACCGCCGCCGCGCACGCGCAGTGCACCGTGCCGGCGATCGAGATAAGGGAAGGCTGACGCAATGCAGCTCAGCGCCCGCATGCCCGAGGCGCTCGCATACATCGATGCGCATCTCGGCGAACGACTGACATTGCCCGGCATTGCCGGGACGGTAGATTCCAGCGCGCATCACTTCGCGCACGCGTTCAAGCGACTGGTCGGCATTGCGCCGCACCAATACGTGATGCAGCGCCGCCTCCACAGCGCGAAGGAATTGCTGCAGAGCACGGATCTGCCGATCGCGGAGGTCGCGCTCGCCGTCGGCTGCGCGAACCAGAGCCACTTTTCCGCGCTGTTTCATAAAACCACGGGCGTCACGCCGCTCAGCTATCGCCAGTCGAGAAGGCGACAGCAAGATTTCGATATACGCCTTCAGCACGGGCCGATAGCTTGACCTTCCCGCTGTCCCGGTCGGGACGGCGCTTCAAGTCCAACGAAAGTGCGGGAGGAGGAGTTATGTCGTTTTCGATTTGTAGGAGCGGGAAAGCGCGGCTGATCGCGTTATCCGCAACCACATTGGCTGTTCTGGCATTGAGCGCCGGCGCCGCGATGGCGCACGATGGGCGCGGCATCAGCCAAAGCGGCGAGCAGAAGGACATGCGCCGGGTCGGGCACGTCGACCTGCAAGGGCGACCGGCGTACCAGCCGAATGTCATCGTGTACCCGGATGGAAGGACGATCGCGTTCGTCGGCACGCATGGCGGTTCCAAGCCCAATCCGCTGAAAGGCGGTGCGGTGGAACTGAATGGAGTGATGATCATCGACGCCACCGATCCGGCGCGGCCAGTGGAGAAAGCCCATATTCCGGTTCCAGTCGCCGGAGGCCAATCGCAATCGGTGCGCATGTGCCTGGGTTCCGACCTGCCAAACGGCATGAGCGGCCACGTCTATCTCATGCGCAACGTTCAGGGAAGTAGCGCCTCCGGATTTGAGGTCTGGGATGTGACCAATGTCAGCACGCCCGTGCTGGTCGGAGCGATGCGGAGCCTTCGCAACACGCATAAGCCCTGGTGGGAGTGCAACACCGGCATCGCTTATTTGCCGGGCAGCAGAAGCACCGACGGCTGGAGGCAAGGTCAGTCGACGCTGATCGTCGACTGGAAGGATCCTGCTAACCCGATATATCTGCGCACTCACGGCTTGCCTGGTGGACAACCGAGTGGAACCGGGCCGGTGCCTCCCTCGCTTCACGGAGCGATCTCCGCGCACGAGCATCCCAATGCTGCTGGCAAGCTGGCGCGCGGCGCTACGCCGGACGACGTCATTGGGAACCGTCTCTACCTCGCATGGGGCGTCGGCGATGATGGCGTGCTGCAGATTCTCGACAGGAGAAAGACGCTGCCGCCGCCGTATGGCACCTTCAGCGGTGACGCGAGCAATCCGACGAATGAGCAGTTGGTAGCGCCGCAAGTCTCGATCCTGTACATGTCGCCGGATCAAGGCGGCCACACCAGCATGCCGGTGTTCGGGCTGGTGCCGCAGAGCTACCAGGGCTTCACCGAGTTCAAGACGCGCGACATCGTGTTGCTCGCCTCGGAGTCGACCGCCGACAAATGCCAGGAAGCGCCGCACTGGAGTTTCATCGTCGATGTCACGGTTGAAAATTCGCTCACCGTGCCACCGGGCACCCGTCTGCAGCAGAATCCGTGGCAGGGGCCGATGGTCCTCTCGACGATGTGGGTCGATCCGCGCGCTGGCGAAAAATATCCCCGTGGTAACTATTGCACGCGTGGCGCGCGCTACGGGGTGCACTCGAGCGAGGAGAACTTCCGCAATCCCTTCTACGGCAAGCTGACTTTCCTCGCTTACTTCACCGGCGGGGTGCGCGTGTGGGACATCCGCGAGCCGCAGGGTCCTGTCGAGGTGGGGTTCTATGTGCCGGTAAGCAATGCCAACACCGATCCGGACGGCTACATGACTAACAACCTGGAAGTCGACAATCGCGGGTACGTCTACGCGGTTGACCGCAATGGTGCCGGGCTGGATATTCTGGAGGTGACCGGCAAGGCGAGAAGAATCGTCTTCCCGAAAGGCCACGGCGGGCATGATGACGACGACGACTGAGTGAGTCCCTCGGGCAGCACGAAAAGGCGGCCTGCGGGCCGCCTTTTCTTTGACGACGGGGTGCTGTCGATTCCCGAGTAAATCTCAGCCGCCCGGCGGCTTGGCCGCCGGCTTGGCCGCGGCCGGCGCCGCTGCCGGCAGCGTGTGGATGAATTTCCAGTCCGCGTATTTCGCCGCGCCCTCGAAGCCCGCGTCGCGCACGCGGAAGCCGGCGATCTTGAGCGGCTTTTCCTCCGACAGGCTGTGCACGCCCAGGATGCCGCCGTCGGGGGCCTTGACGAAACCCCATTCGTTCTTGCCGGTGATGGGATCGGGGTAGAACTTCCTCAGGTGCCGCTGGGTCGCAGGCTGGCGCGGGTCCTTCACCAGGTCCTCGAGCGTGCGCGGATAGCGCTTCACGACGCCGGGCGTGCTGTCGTAGTAAAGGCCGATCGCGCGGCGGTACTGGTTGCCGATGAAAAGGAGCTCCGCTTCCTTCTCGCGCCGCGCCGAGGTCTCCCAGACCTCGCCCACCAGCGCGAGCCCGCCCATGAGGATCGCGAGGATGAAGAGGACCGCAAGGTAGGTGAAGCCGCGCGCGCGGCGCGTCACCATTGGGAAAACTCGCTGCCGTCGCGGCTCTTGCCCGCAGCGCCGCTGCGCACGTCGTACACGCCGCCCTTCTGCGGGTCCTCGGGCTGCACCAGCAGCCAGGTGGCGGCGCTGTCGGTGATCGGGTCGAGCGGCACCTTGCGCAGGTACTTTTCCGCCGCCAGCCCGTCGAGCGATTCCGGGTACCTGCCCTTGTCGGCGTAGTAGCGCGAGATCGCTTCGCGCATCTGGAACAGGTTTTCCTTCAGCACCGCTTCCTTCGACTTGTCCAGGCTGCCGAAGTAGCGCGGCAGCGCGAGGGTGAGCAGGGTGGCGACGATCGCCATCACGACCAGCAGCTCGATCAGCGTGAATCCGAAGCGCCGCATCACCATTCCTTGTACGGGCGGCCGTTGATGCCGCTGGCGCTCGAAAGCGAGAACACGTCGAACACATCGTCGCCATCGTGCGGCTCCTCGGGCGGGCTGGCGTAGCTGCGCTTGCCCCAGGTCTCGGCTGCCGCCAGCGCTTCCGGCGCCAGCGGGTCGCGCGGAACGCGGCGCAGGAAATAGATGCGCTCCTTCTTGGGGTTTTTCTGGTCTTCGACGCCGGCGGCCAGGTCCTCCAGCCGCCGCGGGTACCCCGACTCGCCGGCGCGCTTGACGATGCGGCCCTCGTCCGAGGCCTGCTTGTAGGCGTCGATGCCGTCACGCAACTCGCGCAGCGCGCGGCGCAGGTCCTGCTCCTTCCCGCGCTGCACCACCAGCTCGTTGAGCGGCATGGCGACCGAGGCAAGCACGGCGACGATCGCCACCGTGATCACCAGCTCGATGAGCGTGAAGCCTTTCATTGCGGGGTTGGCTTCACGCCGCCGAAGGGCACGAGGATCGGCGCGCCCGGCGGCTGCACCACGGCGGCCGGCGCATTGGGCTCGTCGGGAACGGCGCCCTGCGGCGCCACCGGAGATTCGGCCGGCGGCGGCACGGCGACGAACGGCGCGGCGCCGAGCCGCGGCGTGCCGGTCGACGCCTCGGTGCCCGCGGCGAACTCGACCGAGGCCGCGTCCGGCCGCGCCAGCGTGCGCACCAGCCGCGGCGTGATGAGCAGCACGATCTCCGTGCGGCTGGTGTTGTCGGTGGTATTCGAGAACAGGCGCCCCAGGACCGGCAGGTCGCCGAGCCCGGGCACGCGGTCGGCGAGGCGCCGCTCGTCGTTGCTGATGAGGCCGGCGAGCACCTGCGTCTCGCCGTCGCGCAGCCGCAGGTTGGTGGCGGCGTTGCGCGTGCCGATCTGGTAGGTGAGGCTGCTGCCGGCGCTGGCGCGCACTTCCTTCACGATGTTGCTGACCTCCAGGCCCACCTTGATGCCCACCTCGTCCTCGAGATAGATGAGCGGCTCGACCTCGAGCTTGAGGCCGACGTCGAGATAGGTGACCGACTCGGAGACGAAGCCGCCGGTGGCGGCCGCGGTGGTGGTGATCACCGGCACGCGGTCGCCGATGTGGATCCGCGCCTTCTCCTTGTTCTTCACGCGGATGCGCGGATTGGCGAGCACGCTGGTCGCGCCGTCCTGCTGCTTCAGGCTCAGCAGGAACAGCGGATCGGTGAAGCGCAGCTGCACCAGGTCCGCGCTGCGGTTGCGCCACTCGCTCAGCGTCACCGTGCCGGGGACACCCGCGGCGCCCTGCAAGCCGACGGCGAGCGAGTCGGGAAACCGGATGCCGAGCTGCTGCAGTCGGCTGGTGGCGACCTCGAGCACCTCGACTTCGAGCATTACCTCGGGCTCGGCGAGGTCCTGCGCGGCGATCAGCCGTTCGGCCAGGCGGATCGCCGCCGGCGTGTCCTTGATCACCAGCAGGTTGATCTTCTCGTCGATGAAGATGTCGCGCGTCTTCACCATGGTGCGGATCATGTTGGCGGTCTGCTTCACGTCCGCATTGGCGAGGTAGAAGCCTTTCACCACCAGCTCCTGGTACTCGCGCAGCTTCTGCGGCGTGTTCGGGAACACGAACACCGTGTTGTCGTTCAGCA
This sequence comes from Gammaproteobacteria bacterium, assembly GCA_041496745.1. Classification (GTDB taxonomy): domain Bacteria; phylum Pseudomonadota; class Gammaproteobacteria; order Burkholderiales; family SG8-39; genus JAABQT01. Next base: position 5,856 of record JBGQFF010000045.1, on the reverse strand, counting down.
CCTTCTGCTCGAGCTGGTTGGTGAGCAGCACCATGCGGATCGCCTCTTCCAGGCTCGCGTCGCGCAGCACGATGGTGGTGCGCTGGTCGGTGCGCACGTCACGGTCGAACACGAAATTGACCCCCGAGGCGCGTTGCAACACTTCGAACACATTGCGCAGCGTGACTTCGCGCAGCTCGAGCGAGATCGGGCGGCTGGTGGTCGGGCGCAGTTGCACGCTCACGATCACCGGCTTCACCAGCTGGTCGTCGATGGCGCGCTGCAGCCGGCGCGCGTCGCGCTGCAGCGGGTTCTCGGTGAGGACCGGGCGCAGCGCGTCCTGCGCCTCGCGGTACTTGCGTGCCCGCACCAGTTGCTCCGCCGACGCCACGATCGCGCCATGGCGCCGGTCGGTCTCGATCTGCGCGAGGCCCGCGGCGGCGCGCGGGTTCGCGCCGTCGTGCGCCTGCATCCGGCGGTACAGCGCCTCGGCAGCTTCGAACTGCCCCGCCTGGCGCAGCGCCTCGGCCTGCGCCAGCCACTGGGTGACCACCAGGTCGCGCATGCGCGGGTACGCCGCGCGCGCCGCGGGATCGTTCTCCTTCGCCGCTTTTTGCAGCATGGCCAAGGCTTCCTCGCCGCGGCCCTCGTCGAAGCGCTTGCGCGCCTCGTCGACCACGGTGGGCGCCAAGGCGCAGGCGGCCAGCGCCAGGACGAGCAATGAAGTGCGCAACAGTTTCATGGAGCCTCCACTCTGGGCCTCACGTGCAGGGTGAGGCGCACCTGCGCCTCGAGTTGCGGGTCGGCCGCCCTCTTGCGCTCGAAGCGCAGCGCCTCGATGGACGCGACCGGCATTTCCTTGAGCACCGAGGCGCTGAACTCGCGCAGCTGGGCGTAAGTGCCGCGCACCGGCAGGTTGACGCGGTAGGCCCACAGGCCGGTGGCGCGCCGCTCGAGCCGGTAGTCACCCTGCGCGAGATCGAGGCCGGCGCGGCGCGCGAGCCGATGCAGACGCTCGACCTCGTTGGTGAGATCGCCTGTGGCGGGGAACAGGCTGTAGAAGCGGCGCAGCTCCTCGGCGCGGCCGTTCGCGCCAACCGGCTGGTAGGGCGTGCGCGCGCGCAGCCGCTCCAGCGCCGCGCGCTGCGCGTCGAGCTCCTGCGCCGCCGGCGCGAGCGTCGAGACGTAGAACGCCGCGCAGGCGATCAGCACGCCGATGCCGAGCACGCCGAAGGCGCCCAGGCGCCTGAGCAGCCGCTCCACGCGAGCCCTCATTGGAGGCCCTTCATCGAAGCCTGCACCGAGAACTGGATCGGCCGCTGCGGGTCGTCGCGCTGCACCTGGTGGCTGACGATGTGGACATCCGACAATCCGCGCGCCGCGCCGAGCCGCCGCAGGTACTCGAACATCGCCTCGCGCTGGCGCGCTTCGACAACCAGCTTCAGGCTGCGGGTGTCGGCGTCGGGCTGCAGCTGCAGGAGCGCCACGTCGCGCATCGACGCCTCCTCGATCGCCTGCACCACGCTCGCCCAGGGCACGGTGAGCTGGCGCACCACCGCCTCGGCGCTCTTCGCCTCTTCATCGAGGCGTTCCTTCGAGAGCGCGCGCACTTCCCTGCGCTCCGGTCCGGCGAGGCCGCTCTGGGCTTCGAGCCGGGCGAGCTCGGACCGGACCCCGCGGTGGCGCTCGAGCATCACGCCCGCGACGGCGAGCGACACCGCGAGCACGGCGAGGCCGGCCCACGGCGCGCGGCGAACGGGCGCCGCGTAGTCCAGTTCGACGCGTGGCACGCGGGTCATGTGAGGACGTGGAATTTCCAGCGGCCGCCGGGCGCGTCCGGCTGCGCCGCGCCGCCGAGCAGCACCACGTCCGGAAGCGCACCCGGGTCGGCGTCGTGCACGCGGTAGCGCGCGCGCTCGAGCAGCTCGAGCCAGGGCTCCTTGCCGTTCTGCACCGCGCGCCAGCGGCCGCCGGCGTGCAGCGCGACGCAGGCGCGGTCGGGTTCGGCGAGCACCAGCCACGCCCCCTGCGCCGGAACGAGCCCGCGCCACTCGTTGAACTTGCTCATGAGCTGCGGCTGCACCGATGCGAGCCGGGCCTTTCCGCCTTTCGGAAAACGCTTGCCCAGCGCCTCGATCAGCCCCGCGTCCACCGCGCTGACGAGGCGCGGCGCGCCCCCGGCGCTCTCGCTCGAGCGCAGCAGCCAGGTCTTGGCGCGCTCGCCGTGGATCTTGACGAAGTGGTGGCGCACGTAGGCGTCTTCCTCGGCCGGGGAGTCGAGCGCGTCGCTCCACGGCACCACCGCGTAGCGCACGAAGTGGTTCGACAGGATGACGGTGACCGCGCAGGGCTGCGCAATCTCGAGCGCATCGATTGCGGCGAGCGCGCCATGCCAGGGCTCGGTGCCGAATGCGGGGTCGCACGCGACGCTTCTTGTTTCAACGATTCGTTTTCGCACAAAACCGCGAAACCGCGCCGCCGCGACCTCGGCCGGCGACAGGCGGATGACGAGCCGGTCAGGAAACAAACGTGACACGGTTGATCTCCTGCAGCGTGGTATGCCCCTGCTTCACCGCATCGAACGCCGCGTCGCGCAGGAAGCGCGTGCCCGAGCGCAGCGCCGCCTCCTTGAGCTGGCGCAGCGGCGCGCGCCCGGTGATCAGCTCGCGCAGCTCGTCGTTGAGGATCATGAGCTCGGCGATCGCCTTGCGGCCCCTGTAGCCCGCGCCGCGGCACTCGCGGCAGCCGCGGCCGGCCCTGAATTTCCATCCTTGGATGGTTTTGGCGGTCAGACCGGACTCGGCAAGCAGCTCCTCGGAAGGGCGCTCGTCCTCGGCGCAATGCGGGCACACCAGGCGCACCAGGCGCTGCGCGAGGATGGCGTTGAGCGCCGAGACGAAGCCGTACAGGTCGACGTTCATGTGCACGAAGCGCCCGATGACGTCGAACACGTTGTTGGCGTGCACCGAGGTGAACACCAGGTGCCCGGTGAGCGCCGATTGCACGGCGATGTTCGCGGTTTCCGGGTCGCGGATCTCGCCTACCATGATCTTGTCCGGGTCGTGGCGCAGGATCGAGCGCAGGCCGCGCGCGAATGTGAGGCCTTTTTTCTCGTTGACCGGGATCTGCAGCACTCCGGCAAGCTGGTACTCGACCGGGTCCTCGATGGTGACGATCTTGTCCTGGCCGCTGTTGATCTCGCTGATCGCCGCATACAGCGTGGTCGTCTTGCCGCTGCCGGTGGGGCCGGTCACCAGCAGCATCCCGTAGGGCTCGCGCGACAGCCGGCGCAGCCTGCGCACGTCCGCGGGCTCGAAGCCGAGCGAATCGAGCGAGAGCTGCTGCTGCGTCTGCTCGTACAGCGACTGCTTGTCGAGCACGCGCAGCACCGCGTCCTCGCCGTGGATGCTCGGCATGATGGAAACGCGGAAATCCACCGCGCGGCCGCGCTCCAGCGCCTTGAAGCGACCGTCCTGCGGCACGCGCCGCTCGGTGATGTCGAGTTCGGCGAGCACCTTGACGCGCGCGATCGCCTGCTCGGCCTGGGCCCTGTCCTGCAGCGCCTTGACCTGCGAGAGGATCCCGTCGATGCGGAACTTGATCACCAGGCCGGACGGAAGGGTTTCGAGGTGCACGTCGCTCGCGCCGAGCATCAGCGCATCGCGCAGGGTCGAGCGCACGAGGCGCACCACTTCGCTCGACTCGTCGCCGATCGCCTTCAGCGACAGGTCCTCCACCCGGCCGCTGTCGGCCGGGCCGGTGGCATGCTCTTCGTGCACGGCGTCGAGCGCGCGCAGCGACTCCTCGTGCGCGGCAAGGAAGGCCACCAGGTCGCCGCGGTGGACCAGGCACCAGCTGAAAGGCGCGCCGATGCGTTCCTCGGCCCAGGCGTGCAGCTCCGCGGAAAAGGGGTCGTCGAAGGCGAGCAGCAGCCGGCCGCCGTCGGCGCGCAGCAGCGCGCAACCGCGCTGCGCGCACTCGGCGAGCGGCAGCAGGTCGAAGGCCGGCGTCGCGGCGCGCAGCTGCGCCATCGACAGCGCTTCCAGGCGCAGCGTTGCGGCGAGGCGCGCGGTGAAGCCGTCCGGGTCGGCGGCGACGCTTTCCTCGAGCACGTCGACGATCCTGCGCCGCGCCGCGGCAGCCGTGCGCCGCGCCTGCGAGATTTCTTCAGTGCTGAGGGTCATTGAAGATTGCCGGCGAGCTCGAAAATGGGCATGTACATGAGGATCACGATGCCGCCGATGGCGAGGCCGATGAGCGCCATCAGGATCGGCTCGAACAGGCGCGTGAACCAGTCGACCCAGCGCGCGAGCTCCTCGTCGTGGAAGGCGGCGATCTGCTCCAGCATCTCGCCCATGTTGCCGCTTTTTTCGCCGACCGCGAGCATGCGCAGCGCCACCGGCGTGGTGAGCCCGTTGGCATCCATCGACTGCGACACGTTGCGGCCTTCGCTGATGGCGCTGCTCGCGGCGACGAGCCGCTCGCGCAGCAACGGATGCAGCAGCTCGGCGCCCATGTCGAGCGCCGCGACCAGCGGCATGCCGCCGCGCAACAGCATGCCGATGGTGCGGTAGAAGCGCGCGAGCTGATAGACCTTGAGGCGCTCGCCGATGGCAGGCAGGCGCCAGAGCGCATCGCCGAGCTGGGTGCGGTAGGCCTTCAGCAGATAAACGGCTGCAGCGAGCAGCCCCGCCAGGGCGCCGAGCACGAGCACGCCGTGCGCGTTCACCGCCTGCCCGAAGCCGAGGAGCAGGCGCGAGAACAACGGCAGGTCGCCGCCGCGCTCGGCGTAGATATTGCCGAAGCGCGGCACCACGTAGAGCAGCAGGAACAGGCTCACCAGGCCCCCGACCGCGATCAGCAGCATCGGATAGATCGAAGCGTTCACCACGCGCTTGCGGATCACCTCGAGCTGAACGGCATAGGCGACGTAGCGCGCAAGGGCAGGGGACAGATCGCTGGTTTTCTCGCTGGCGCGCACGGTGGCGACGTAGAGCGGGGAGAACGCCTGGGGAAACTCCTGCAGCGCCGCCGAGAGCGTCTGGCCTTCCCGCAGCACCTCGGACAGCCGCTCGAGCAGCGCACGCGAATCGTCGCGGCGCTCCTTCTGCGCCAGCGTGTCGATGGCTTCCACCAGCGGCAGGCCGGCGTTGAGCAGCACGCGCAGCTCCTGGCTGAAGAGCACGACCGGGAAGCGCTCGCCGCCGCCCGACCACAGACCGAACGAGCGTTTGGCGCGCACGCTGAGAACTGTATAGCCGCGCCCTTCGAGCTGGCGCACAGCGGTGCCCTGGTCGGGCGCCTGGAAATCGATCGCCTCGACGCCGCCGCCGGGACCGATCGCCTTCAGCTCGAAGCGCATGGCTCTAATGGTTCGTCAGGTCTGCGTTCTCGCCCGTGCCGCCGGGCTGGCCGTCCTTGCCGTAAGACAGAAGGTCCATCTCGCCCTTTTCGCCGGGCACCTTGTACACGTAGGGCTTGCCCCACGGATCGAGCGGCACGTCCTTGCGCAGATACGGACCCGACCATTTCGGCTCGCTCGCCGGGCGCTCCACCAGCGCCTTGAGGCCGAGTTCGGTGTTCGGGTAATGGCCGACGTCCAGGCGGTACTGGTCGAGCGCCTTTTCCAGCGCGTCGATCTGCGCCCTGGCGACGTTCACCTCGGATTTTCCCACCTGGCCGAAATAGCGCGGCGCGACGATACCGGCGAGCAGGCCGATGATCACCACGACGACGAGCAGTTCGAGCAGGGTGAATCCGCGGACGGTCGCCGCGGGGACCCTAGCCTGTTTGGGGCCCATGGATGGCTCCTCTCCGTGGTTGCTATGTTACACAGGCTTATTGCCGAAAAACGACGCCAAACCGGGGTCAGACCCC